>JAFPTC010000033.1 GCA_017400455.1 Prevotella sp.
AATAACGCAGATTATCCTGTGTGAAGGTGTTGTACACACCACGGCTCAGGGCTTCCTCATCCTCGAAGCCCGTCCACACCTGCTGGCCTTTCTCACCATGTATGATAGCTGTACCCGTGTCCTGGCAGAAAGGCAGGATGCCGCGAGCGGCCACCTCGGCGTTGCGCAGGAACTGCAGGGCCACATACTTGTCGTTGTCCGAGGCCTCGGGGTCGCTCAGGATCTGGGCCACCTGCAGGTTGTGCTCGCGTCGCAGCATGAACTCCACGTCGTGGAAGGCCTGCTGGGCCAGCAGCGTCAGTGCCTCTTTCGTCACTTTCACAATTTCCTTGCCCTCGAAGGTGGCGGTGCTCACGCCTTCCTTGGAAAGCAGTCTATACTCAGTCTTGTCTTCGCCCAGCTGAAACATCGGGGCGTACTTGAATGCGGGTTCTTTTGCCATAGTATATATGTTTTAGTATTTCAGCCTACAAAAGTACAGAAAAAAGCCGAAAGCACAAAACTTTCGGCAGTTATTTTTTCATTCCATGTTGATGGCTTGCATCAGCTTCACGGCATCCACGTATTGGGCAATGCCCTGCGCCACCTTCTTGGCGTCCTGCATGGCATGTACCACGGTGGCCTGGCGGTTGGCCACGTCGCCGCCGGCAAAGACGCCCTTGCGGGTGGTCATGCCGTAGGGCACGTCGCGGGTGATGAGGAACTTCCGCTCGTCGTTCTCCAGTCCCGACGTGGTGCGCACAATCTTCGTGTTCGGCGTGGCGCCAATGGCCATGATGATGTTGTTTGCCGGCAGCGCCTGCACCAGCGGTTCCTTGCCCGGCTCGCGGGTCTCCAGCACTATCTCGTAGATGTTCAGCTCAGCGTCCACGTGAATCTCGGTGATGGCGCTCCACCAGCAGAACTGCACGCCCTCCTTCACGGCGTCGTCATATTCGGCCCTGAGTGCCGACATCGTGTCGATGCCTTGGTTGTAGATCACGTCCACGCGGCTGGCCCCTATGCGCAAGGCCGTTCGCGAGGCGTCCATGGCCGTGTTGCCGCAGCCTATCACCCACACGCGGGCCCCGTCCTCCACGGGCAGCTCGTCGCGCTTCATGTAGCCCTCGCTAATCAGCTCCACCCTTCTCAGAAAATGCGTAGCCATGCGCACGCCCCTCAGGTCGGCGCAGCTGATGGCCACCTCGCCCTCGGTGATGCAGCGGCCGTCCTGCCATACGGGAATGTCCAGCGTCTTCGGCTTGCCCAGGCCCGTGCCTATGAAGATGGCGTCGAAGCCCTGTGCAAAGAGCGAGTCCACCGTGATGCTCACGCCCACGTGGGTGTTGCGGTGAATCACTACGCCCATCTTCTCAATGTAGCGAATCTCGCGGGCCACCACCTCCTTCGGCAGTCGGTATTCGGGAATGCCGTAGCGCAGCACGCCGCCGCACTGGGCCTCCATCTCAAACACTTCTACGGCGAAGCCCATGCGCGAGAGGTCGCCCGCCACGGTGATGCCCGACGGCCCGGCGCCAATGATGGCCACCTTTCCACGCGTCTTCTCCGCCACGTCCTCGTGGGTCAGTCCTATCTCCGAGTCGAAGTCGGCCACGAAGCGCTCCAGCTTGCCTATGTTCACTGGCTGTCCCTTCTTTCCCAGCACGCAGCTGCCCTCGCATTGCTTTTCGTGGGCACACACTCGGCCGCACACGGCCGGCAGGTTGCTCTTGGCGCGGATGATGCTGATGGCGTTGCCCAGGTTGCCCTTCTTCAGCTCGTGAATCCAGTCGGGTATATCGTTGCTGATGGGGCATCCCTTCCTGCATCCCGGCACCTTGCACTGCAGGCATCGCTGAGCCTCGCGGATGGCCTCCGCCATGGTATAGCTCTCGTTAATCTCTTCCTTGAATTTCATTGTTTCAGTCCTTTCGTTTGTTTTGCCTGCAAAAGTACAAAAAATAATTCTAAAAAAGAAAGATGCAGCCTGAAAATTGCATTCTTGCTAACGGTGAAAGCAAGAATGCAATAAAGTAAACGCTTTTGTCGTATCAGTTTTGTTATAAATAGGGGAGAGGTAATTGCCTTTATGATGCTGTTTGTCATCATGGATTATGGCTGCAAAGATGCAAAATAACTTTGAGACTTTGCACGAACCCCTCAGGATTTCTAACACCGAGAAGCCCCGTTTTTTAATAGGCCAACGAGCCGTGAAAAAATCTCACGTGAGATTTTTTCACGGGAGGCCTTCCCAGAAAAATTTCTCACGTGAGATTTTTTCACGGGGCGCTGCCCCCGTTTTTTGCGCCTTTGCGCAGGCCTCATGCGCCAAGCATCTGGAGCAGCTCCTCGCTGCTGAGCTTGTGGCTCTGGCTGGTGCCTTCGAGCATGGCGTCGGCCAGGTTGCGCTTCGTCTCGTGCAGGCGCAGAATCTTCTCCTCGATGGTGTGCTGCGAGATGAGGTGGTAGACGGTGACGTTCTGGCGCTGGCCTATGCGGTAGGCACGGTCGGTGGCCTGCTGCTCGATGGCGGGATTCCACCACGGGTCGAGATGGATGACGTAGTTGGCACCCGTGAGGTTGAGGCCCAGTCCGCCGGCCTTGAGGCTGATGAGAAACACCTGCTGGCGGCCGTGCTGAAAGTCCTGCACCAGCTGGTCGCGCTGCTTCATGGGCACGGAGCCGTCGAGGTAGGCGTAGGCCTGGCCGGCCTTGTCGAGCGCCTGACGGACGAGGGCGAGGAACGAGGTGAACTGGCTGAAGACGAGCACGCTGTTGCCGCCGCCCACGATTTCCTCGACCAGTTGCACGAGCATGTTGATTTTGCTGCATTCGCCCGTCCAGCTCTTCTCGGCCAGCTGGGCGGAGCAGGCGGCCTGGCGCAGGCGGGTGATCTCGGCCAGGGTGTTCACGCTGGGACTGCCGCCGCCATCGGCCTCCAGCAGCTCCTTGGCGCGGCGGCGGATGACCTCGTAGACGGCCATTTCGTCGGCCGACAGCTCTACGGGCATGGTAATCTCAGTCTTCTCGGGCAGCTCCTCTACCACCTCCTGCTTGGTGCGGCGCAGGATGAAGGGCTGGATGATGCGGCGCAGCTGATGCGAGCGCTCCTTGTCGTCGTGCTGCTCAATGGGTGTGATATATTTCTGCTGGAACTGGTCGTAGCTGCCTAAAAGGCCGGGGTTGATGAACTGGTAGAGGTTCCACAGCTCGCCCAGGTGGTTCTGCACGGGTGTGCCGGTGAGGATGATGCGGTGGGCGGCCTGCAGCTGCATGACGGCCTGCGAGGTCTTGGTCTCGCGGTTCTTGATGGTGTGGGCCTCGTCAAGGCAGATGGTGTTCCACTGCTTCTGCTGCAGCGATTCTGACTCGGTGACGAAGAGTCCGTAGGTAGTGAGTACGACGTCGCCCGCCGCAGCGTCGCTGATGACCTGCTGGCGGTCGGTAGCGGCATTGAGCACAAAGACGTTCAGTGAGGGGGCAAAGCGCTGAAGCTCGCGTCGCCAGTTGAGCACCACCGAGGCGGGAGCGGCCACCAGGGCGGGCCCCTCGTCCTGCGAGTGGAGCAGGAAGGCGATGGTCTGTACGGTCTTGCCCAGGCCCATGTCGTCGGCCAGGCAGACGCCGGCGCCCCAGCCGGTCATGCGGCACAGCCACTGGTAGCCGTCCTGCTGGTAGTCGCGTAGCTGGGCCTTCAGCAGTTTGGGCGTGGAGGGCCGTTGCTTCAGGCTGTTCTCAATCTTGGCCTGCAGCTTTTCTATCTTTTTGTCGTGATGAATCTCTATCTCGCCGCTCAGCGCACTGCCCAGGAGCGAGGCGTGGAGCTCGTTGATCTGCAGGTGACCGCGATGGTTGGTGGTGAGGCTCTCCAATCGCGACAGCTGTTTGCGAAGCCGCTCCGTGATGGCCAGGAACTGGCCCTCGCCCAAGCGGATGAAGCCAGGCTGGCGACTCTCGGCCACTAACTGGAGGAACTGGGCGGCGGTGAGCACCGTTTCCTCGTCGATGGGCACCTCGCCCTCGACCTCGAACCAGCCGTTCTTCGACTTCAGCCCGATGTTCCACGAGGCGGTGTCGGCCGTCTTCAGGCTGACCTGTCCGCCCTCGGGCCATTCCAGGGCGAACCGTTCCTTCTGCTCTTGCAGGAAGAGCATGGTTTGGAGCAGGGCCTCGGCGCTGAGGGTGACGGGCTGGCGGTCGGCGAAAGGTTCGTCGATGGCATTGTCGTCGAGCAGTTTGTTGTCGAAGAAAAAGGTGCGCAGCAGCTGCAGGTTCTCGCGCTCGCCACGCATGTCACGCGTGACCTGATAGCGGGTGCCGTCGGCCTCGGCCACGCAGGGGTTGAGGCCCGTGCCAGGAGAAAACTGGGTGGTGCCGCCGGGCAGCGGACGCGAGAAGCAATAGGCATGGAAGGTGTTGCGCGTGCCGGCCATGGGCATCACTTGCAGGCAGAGCACGGGCGAGCCGTCGCGATGCTGCAAGGTGGAGCCGCCTTCGACCAGGTCGCTGTGTACCTCCACCACGTCGCTCACCTTGGGCAGGAACTGGCGCAGCAGCGGCTCGGCCTCTAAGGGGAAGGTGCCCATCTGGAGCAGCTTCTTGTAGTAGAGCCGCTGCTGGGGGGTGATGGTGATGACGGTGTAGTGGGTCTCGCTGTCGCGGCGGTAGATGACGCTCTTGTCCAGGCTGGCGTCGCCCATGTTCGACTTCACGACGAAGCCGTTCTTCTTGCGCTCGATGATGAGATAGGGCTTCTCTTCGGCTATGGTGACGGGCTGAAGGGGGGCGTAGTGGCCGGTGAAGACGCGGTTGGAGCCAATGAGATGGGGCAGTGCCAGGGTGATGGCAATGTCGTAGCTGTACCAGCCACGGATGGACGAGGCAATCTTGCGGTCGGTGTCGTCCATGAAGTCGGTGCCTCGGCGGAAGGCTTCTATCGACATGCGCTTGCCGGCGCCCCACTGGCCCGACTTCAGCAGGTGCTGCTCGCGCATCTCCACGCGTTCGTAGTTCACCACATAGGCCACGCGCACCTGTTTCTCGGCCTTCTGGTCTGCCGTCGCTTCCTTGGGCGTCAGCTCCTCAAGCAGCAGTTCCCAAGGCTGTTTGTAGCGGATGTGGCTGATGAGCGACGGGCCGCCATATTCGGCTTCTAACTGGTGGCGCTCGTCGTCGCCGAGCGGCAACCAGGGGGCCAGCTCGTGGCGCAGCAGGTGCATGCGGGGAACGGGCGGCACGTCGGTGGGCAGATTGACCTCGATGCCGAAGAACCGTGCTGCCACAAGCAGAAGGTACTTGTAGAGCGGCTGCGGCTGTCCGCCATCGTTCATGCGTGTGTTGAACCAGTTCTTCGAGGGCACGGAACCATCGACGAGATAATTGGCCAGGCAGGCCGCAGCAGCATGCTTCGGACTGGTGGTGTACAGCTCCTTCTTCAGCAGCGCCGCCAGCTTCTTGTGCTGGTCGCTCTCCTTCAGGTGGTAGGCCATGACCAGGGCGTAGTTGCTGAGCGCCAGGGTGAAGAAGCCCTTCTGTTGGGTGTGGGCATCCTTGTTGGCCAGGCGCAGGGCCATGGTAAACTGCTTGAAGGCTGTTTCGGCATCGGCGGCAAAGAGGGCGTGCAGCCCATAGAGCGTGTGGGCATAGAGCGTGTCGAGGGCAGCGGCCTCGGCATCGTAGGTGCCGCGAAGCCAGTAGTCGAAAAGCGCCACCAGACTGCGGAGACTGTTGCGCACGGGCGGCAAGAGGCTGGGATAGCACTGGCTGGCCAGCTGGTTGATGACCTGGTCGGGGTCGGCAAGGTCGTGCTCAGCCTGGTAGAGCAGGGCATCGGCAACGTAGGCTGGCATGTAGGCTGCCGGGATGGTCTTCAGATAGGGCAGGAAAGTCTTGTGGCACCCCAGGGCGACAAGGGAGTTGCAGATGGAGGCATCGGTGATCATGGGCGAGCTTTCATAGCGGCCCATGATGCAGAGGCGCAGCTGGGTGATGAGGGTATCGACATAGCTCATCTGGTGGTGCTTGTACTTCTGCTCGAACTGACGGAGCCAGTCGGGCTGCTCGCAGAGCAGAAGGACCAGCAGGGGCCCACGATGGCAGAAACGCAGCTCGTAGTCGTTGTAGTAGCTGAAGAAGCCGCTCTTGAAATAGGGCGTTAGCTTGAGCAGCTTGGCCCGCACCATGTTGCGGTCGAGGTTCTCGCCCTTGGCATAGAGCGACAGGAGCGTGTCGGTGATGGGGCGGCCGGTATAAGCCAAAAGGCAGAGCAGCTTGCGCTGCCCTGCCGATAGTTTGAGATATTGCTGATAGATTTCTTCCATAAGGGGGCGGGGTTTGCACCGGAGTGTTTAGTAGCCGAAGATTTCCTCGGTGCTGATGCGACGCACGGGGCCAATGGCGCTGAGGGCTGCCATGTCAAGCTCTTGCTCGTCGCCCAGGATGACGTAGCGGTAGGGCTTGCGGGCTATCTGCTGCTGCTCGAAGTTGACGATGTCTTGCAGCGTCAGGTTGGGCAGTGCCTCGTAGATGCGCTGGTTCAGGTCGTAGTCGATGCCCAGCCACTGGGCGCTCAGCCAGGCGTTGATGAGGCCGAACTTGGTGGTGCGCTGCGAGGCGAGCCGCTTGGTCAGGGCGTCCTTGGCTATCTGGAACGAGGCGTCGCTCTGAGGGATGGTGTCGAGAATCTGGTGGAACTGACGCACGCAGTCCATCATCTTGTCGTTCTGGGTGATGATGTGGGTGAGGAAGAACTCGGGCTGATCCTTGTAGGACGGCTCCATGTAGGCGGCGAAGGCGTTGTAGGCCAGTCCGCGAGCTTCGCGCAGCTCCTGGAAGACCACGGTGTTCATGCCGCCGCCATAATACTCGTTGAACAGGGCCTTGACGGGGGCCTCCTCGGGCTGCCAGGGCCTGTTTTCGCAGTGGAGCATGCGCATGTAGATGTTCTTGGCCTTGTAGGGAGCCAGGAGAATCTCGTTCTGGGGCGTGGGCTGAAGGGTGTAGTGACGGTTCTCGGGAACGACGAGGAGCACGGGCTCGGTGGGGTGGTTCTGGGCGATGGCATCGCTGAACTCCTGTTGGCTCATGGGGCCATAGTACAGGGCGGAGTGCTCGTACTGGCTGAGCTGGGCCAGCAGCTGGAGCAGCTCGGCAGGGTCTTGGCTGAGCAGCTGCTCGGTGGTGAGGCGGTTGCGCTGGCCGTTATACTGTCCGTAGAGGCCGTACTGCACCAGGGCAGAGAAGTTGCGCTGCTGGTTGGCCTTGGCGTCGGCCTGGCTCTTGGCCACCAGTGCCACGTAGTTCTGCCAGGCCTCCGCGTCGGGCTGGGCATGCTTCATGAGGTGCTCAAGCAGGGCCAGGGCCTGGGGCATGTTCTCGGAGAGGCCGTTCAGGCTGACGCTGATGCTGCGGTCGCCCACGTTGATGTTGTAGTTGCAGGCCAGCTTGTAGAACTGCTGCTTCAGCTGCTCGTTGGAGAGGCTGTCGGTGCCCAGGTAGTCGAGATATTCGGCAGCGTAGGTGTAGCGGATGTCGGCCTCGTCGCCAAACTCATAGCGGAAGGAGAGCTGGAAACGGCCGTTCTCGGTGTTCTGGACGTAGACATAGGGTATGGAGGCGTGCAGGTCGGGCGTGGCGCTCTTCACTTCGCCAAAGGCCAGGTCGTCCTTGAAGTTGACGAAGCGCGGCTCGATGGGCTTCACCGGAGCGTTCTGAATGTCCTTCACGAAGTCGCTCACCAGCTCGCGGTTGGTGGGGATGGGGGTGATTTGCGGCTTGTCAATCTTCTTCTGGTTCAGGTCCTCGCCCTGACGCTTGTAGACTGCCACGTAGTTGTCGGTGCGCAGATGGCGCTGGGCAAAGCTGACGATTTGCTCCTTGGTGACTTTGCTGATGCGGTCGAGGCGCTCCACCTGCTGCTGCCAGGGCACTTCGTTGATGAAGGCATCGACGAACATGCTGGCGCGGGCCTGGTTGCTCTCTAAGGAGTTGTAGTAGCGCAGCTTCTGGTTGTTGATTACTGAAGGCAGCAGGTCGTCGGAGAACTGGCCTTGGCGCAGCTTCTCCAGCTCCTGGAGCAGCAGCTGGCGCACCTCGTCGAGCGTCTGGCCCTCCTTGGGCGTGCCGAGCATGAGGAAGGCGGAGTAGTCGCGCTGCGCCTCAGCACCAGCACCGGCACCCAGCATCTTCATCTGCTGGTTGATGTCGAGGTCGATGAGTCCGGCCGTGCCGTTGTTGAGGATGTCCTCGATGATGCTGAGCGTGTCGGCCTGCAGGGAGTTGCCACGGTCGAAGCGCCACCCCAGCCAGAGCGTTTCAGCTTCCAGGCCGTAGACGGTGGTGTCGCGGGGCGAGGTGATGGGTGCCAGGGCAGGGAACTCGGGCTGGCTGACATCCTCGCCAGGTTGCCACTGGCCGAAATATTTTTCAAGGATGGCGATGGTTTGCTCGGGATCCAGGTCGCCAGCCATGCAGATGGCCACATTGTTGGGCCTGTACCAGTGGTTGAAGTAGGCCTTGATATTGGTGATGCTGGGGTTCTTCAGGTGCTCCTGCGTGCCAATGGTGGTCTGCGTGCCGTAGGGGTGGGTGGGGAAGAGCATGCGGCTCATGGCCTCCCACAGCTTGCGGTTGTCCTGGGCAATGCCGATGTTGTACTCCTCATAGACGGCCTCCAGCTCGGTGTGGAACCCTCGGATGACCATGTTCTGGAAGCGGTCGGCCTGAATCTTAGCCCAGTTTTCCACCTCGTTTGAGGGGATGTCCTCGGTGTAGCAGGTCACGTCGTTCGAGGTGTAGGCATTGGTGCCCTCGGCTCCGATGGCCGCCATGAGCTTGTCGTACTCGTTGGGAATGAAATACTGGGCGGCCAGCTGGCTCACGGAGTCGATCTCGTGGTAGGCCTGGCGACGCTCTTCGGGGTCGGTCAGCAGGCGATAGGCTTCGTAGCGGCGCTCGATGTCGGCCAGCAGCGGGGCCTCGGCCTGGGGGTCGGTCACGCCAAACTTGTCGGTGCCCTTGAACATCAGGTGCTCCAGATAGTGGGCCAGGCCGGTGGTCTCGGCGGGGTCGTTCTTCGAGCCGGTGCGCACGGCGATGTAGGTCTGGATACGCGGCTCTTCGGTGTTTACGCTGAGGTAGACCTTCAGACCGTTCTTCAGGGTGTAGATGCGGGTCTTCGACAGATCGCCCTTCACCTCTTCATAGTTTTTCTTTGTGCAGGCTCCCATCAGGAGCATCGGCAACAGCAGTAGCAATAGTTTTTTCATATTCTTTTCCAAATAGTTTATATTGAGTCGTAGTGATTCTTATCCACCGATGACCACATGCAGGCCGTGGCGTTCGAGCAGCGCCTGGCAGTGCTGTTGCTCGGCCTCGGTGGGCGCTGACATGCTGAGTCCGTCGGGGTTGTAGGTACTCCACATGCGGCGGTGCTTGTCGCGCCCCATGTCGTGATAGGGCAGCAGGTGAACGGTGGGGGGTAGAGAGTGGAGAGTGGAGAGGGGAGAGTGGAGAGTGGAGAGGAAACGGGCCGTCAGCTCCATGTTCTCGTCGTCGGCATTGATGCCAGTGATGAGGGGGATGCGGATGAGGAACGCCCTCCCCGCCTGTGCCAGCATGCGGATGTTCTGAAGAATAAGCTCGTTGCCCACACCCGTATACTGGCGGTGCTTCTCGCTGTTCATGAGCTTCAGGTCGACGAGCAACAGCTCGCATTCACCGGCAATGGCGGCGACGACATCGGCCTTGGCATAGAGCGTGGTGTCAACGGTGCGATGGAAGCCCCGTCGCCCCAGTTCGCGCAGCAGCTGGAGGGTGAAGGCGGGATGCATCAGGGGCTCACCGCCACAGAGGGTCACGCCTCCGCCGCTGTCCTCCATGACGGAACGCTCCTTTTCCACTTCGGCCATCAAGGCATCCATGGGCCATTCCCTGCCGCACATCTCCAGGGCGGTGGTGGGACATTCGTCGGTGCAACGGCCGCAGAGCGTGCAGGCGTTGGCCGTGGGCTGAATGCCTTGGGCCGTCAGTTTTAGCGCCTGCGCGGGGCATGCCTCCACACAACTCTGACATCCGATGCACTTGCCCCTTTTGTAGAGCAGCTGCGGCTCTGTTGACCAGCTCTCGGGGTTGTGGCACCACACACAGCGCAGCGGGCACCCCTTCATGAAGAGGGTCGTCCGTATGCCTGGCCCGTCGTTGATGGCATAGCGCTTAATGTCGAAAATAAGCGGAATCTTCAATGCTTGATGTGCTTTCTTTAATATTCGTCGTTCTCGGTGCGGGCGATGATCTCGTTCTGCAGCTGGGCGGTCATGTCGTTGAAGTAGTCGCTATAGCCGGCGACGCGCACCAGCAGGTCGCGATATTGGTCGGGATGCTGCTGGGCATCGCGCAGGGTGGCCGTGTCGACAATGTTGAACTGGATGTGATGGCCGCCGAACTTGAAGTAGGTGCGGATGAGCGAGGCGAGCTTCTGCTGGTCTTCGTCGCGACGCAGCAGCTGGGGCACGAAGCGGACGTTAAGCAGCGTGCCGCCGCTCTTGGTCTGGTCGAGCTTGCCGAGCGACTTGATGACGGCCGTGGGGCCGTGGCTGTCAGAGCCGTGGGCGGGCGAGGTGCCGTCGCTGATGGCAAAGTGGGCCATGCGGCCGTCGGGGGTGGCACCGCAGACGGAGCCGAAATAGTTGTGGCAGGTGGTGGAGAGCATGTTCAGCTGGGTCCGTCCGCCACGGGTGTTTGGACGGCCCTCGATGGCGCGCACCAGGTCGTCGTAGACACGGACGGCAATGGTGTCGGCATACGGGTCGTCGTTGCCGAAGAAGGGCGTGTGGTTGCGGATGTACTGGCGCATCTTCTCCTCGCCCTCCCAGTTCTTGGCAAGGGCTTGAAGCATCTGGTCCATGGTGTAGCGATGGTCTTCAAAGACGTGCTTCTTGAGCGTAGTGAGACAGTCGGTGATGGTGCCCAGGCCCGTGCACTGGATGTAGGTGGTGTTATAGCGTGCACCGCCGCTATAGTAGTCGCGCCCTTTCTCGATGCAGTCGTCAATGTAGAGGCTGAGGAAGGTGGCGGGGGCATAGAGCGAGAACATGCGCTCGATGTAGTTGTTCACTGACAGCTTCAGGTTGACGAAATACTCCATCTGGCGGTGCCAGGCGTCGTAGAGCTGATTAAAAGAGGTGAACGTGCGTGGATCGCCGGTATGCAGTCCCAGCTTCTTACCCGTTTCTGGGTCGATGCCGTTATGAAGTGTGATCTCCAGAATCTTCGGCGTGTTCAGGTAGCCCGTCAGCAGGTAGGCCTCCTTGCCGAAGGCTCCCACCTCGATGCAGCCTGAGCAGCCGCCCTCGCGGGCATCCTCCAGCGTCTTACCCTCGCGCACCAGTTCCTTGACATAGGTGTCGGGATTGAAGATGCTGGGATAGCCGTGGCCCTGGCGGATGATCTTGATGCCGGCCAGCAGGAAGTCGTTGGGCGTGTTTTCGGCTATGTGGATGCTGAGGCCGGGCTGAAGTTGGTGCAGCTCCTCCTGAATCTCCAGGATCATGTAGGAGAGTTCGTTGGTGGCGCTGTGTCCCTCGCGGTCGATGCCGCCAATATTGATGTTGGTGAAGTCGTTGTAGGTGCCCGACTCCAGCGCGGTGACGCCCACCTTGGGTGGCGCCGGCTGGTTGTTGAACTTAATCCACAGGCATGACAGCAGCTCTTTTGCCTGGTCGCGGGTGAGCGTGCCGTTGGCTATCCCCTTTTGGTAGAAAGGCCAGAGGTGCTGGTCGATGTGTCCGGGATTCATGGAGTCCCAGCCGTTCAGCTCGGTGACAGTGCCCAGATGCACAAACCAGTACATCTGTATGGCTTCCCACAGGTCGCGTGGGGCGTGGGCCGGTACCCAGCTACATACGTCGGCTATCTTCTCCAACTCTTTCTTGCGCTGTGGGTCTTGCTCCTGAGCTGCTTTCTGAAGGGCCAGCTCGGCATGACGCTGGGCAAAGAGGATGGCGGCATCGCACGAGATGGCCATGGCTTCGAGCTCCTGCTGCTTGTCGGTGGCTTCAGGGTCGTAGATGTAGTCGAGCGACGCAATCTTCTTTTCGATGCGGGCTTTCACATCGAGCAGTCCCTCACGGTACATTTTACCGTCCATGGCCGTATGTCCGGCTGCGCGTTGTTCCATGAACTCGGTGAACACTCCGGCGTGGTAGGCCTCTTCCCATTCCTTCGACACGTGGTTGAAGATGCGCTCGCGCTGTGTCTTCCCCTTCCAGTAGGGGATGACCTCACGCTCGTAAGTGTCGATGTCCTGTTGGGAGATGGTGTAGCGCTGCAATTCACGTTCGTTCAGCGTGTGCAGATCCTCCACGGAATGGCAGGTCAGCTCGGGGAATGTGGGAACAGCCTTGGGCAGTGGCCCTCGCTCGCCTACTATCAGCTCGTCGTCGCCGATGTAGATGGTCTTCTTCTTGCAAATCTCGTAGAAGTTGCGGGCGCGCAGTACGGCTGTGGGCATGGTGCCGTAGTGCTCCTTGTAGAATGCGGTTTCGATGAGGGCTCGCTCGATGCTGAGCGTAGTTGGAGTGTCGAAGTTCTGCTGGCGAAGCCGCCGTATGCGGTCGTTCATTCCATTCAGATTGTCGGGATTCTTGATGGCATAGTTCATGCTTATGGAGTTCTTTTAAGTTGGGATTTTCGAGGTTCGAGGTTGGGATTTTCGAGGTACGAGGTACGAGGTTGGGATTTTCGAGGTACGAGGTACGAGAATACCTTGGAGGCAGAATACTCCACAGCAGAGTAATCTCGTACCTCGCACCTCGTACCTCGTACCTCGATTCATACTATGATTGGCCAGCTTTTGCGGCATATACTTCTTCTATGGTCATGGGTTTCTTGATGGTGCCCAGCAGGCGGGCACCCTTGGCGGTCATTACATAGTTCAGCTCATTGCGCAGCCCTGTGAAGTGGCGCCATGGCTGGAGCTTGTCGTAGCAGATGAAATCGCGGAATTGGCCTTCGGCTTCCCACTTGTCCATCAGCTCAGGGATGAAATAAATACCTGGCTCGACGGTGAAGACAAAGCCTTCTTCCAGCGGACGAGCCAGCCGCAGCGACTTGAAGCCGAACTGCTTGGACTTCACTTGTCCTTCGGCATAGCCCACATACTGTTCGCCCAGGTTTTCCATGTTGTGTACGTCGAGTCCCACCATGTGGCCCAGTCCGCAGGGGAAGAACAAGGCGTAGGCTCCTGTCTCGGCGGCTTCGGCTGGGTCGCCTTTCATCAGCCCCAGCTCTTTCATGCCACGGGCAATCTCGGTGGCAGCCGCTATGTGGGCATCACGGAAAGGCGTGCCCAACTGCAACTTGTCCACGGCGGCGTAGAAACTGCGCAGGTGGATGTTGTAGACCTCGGCTTGGCGCTGAGTAAAGCAGTCACCCACGGGTATCGATGACGACAAGTCGCCAGCATAGTGATTCTTGGTTTCCGCTCCTGCATCGAGCAAGAAGATGTCGCCCTCTTTCAGGTCGTGGATAAAACCATGGTTGTGAAGCACCTGCCCCTGAACGGTGGCGATGGTGGGGAAGGCGAGTGCATTGCCGTGGCGACAGGCAACCTCTTCTACGGCGGCAGCTACCTGACTCTCGTGGATGCCGGGGCGAACGGTGCGATAGGCTGCCAGATGCATCTCTGTACTGAGGTCTACACTCTCCTCAATGAGTCGGATTTCTTCCTCGTCTTTGTAGTTGCGTTGCTTGACGATAGCTTTGATGAAGGGCACTGAGGCCTGCTCGGTTTGGGCAGCAGGCTCTATGCCCAGCAGTTCCCAAAGCCACACGCGGTGGTCGCCACGATAAGGGGGAAGGAAGTGAATGGGCTGGCCTTTCTGTCGGGCGGAATCGATATAAGCCTTCAGCTTGTTCAGAGGCATGGTCTTCGTGATGCCCACTGCACTGGCCTTTTCGCTGAGTGAGGGCTGTGTGCCAGTCCACACAATGTCGTCGATGGTCAGCTCATTGCCGAAGACGATCTCGCTGTTTTCATCCACGTCGATGATGGCGGCCAGTCCGGCATAGTCCATGCCGAAGAAGTACAAGAACGTAGAGTCCTGACGGAAGCGGTAGGTGTTGTCAGCATAGTTCATGCCCACCTCGTCGTTGCCAAGGAAGAGCAGCAGTCCGCGTTGCATGTCGTGTTTCAGCTGCTTCCTCCTTCTGATATATGTTTCCTTGCAGATCTTCATGGCTGTAGGGGCTTAGTATTTTGAAATCTCGTTCACCTTCTTGTGCTTGCTGATCTGCAGTTGAGTGTCGGGGAAATACTCTGCCAACAGGTTGTAGAGGTCGGGGTCGAACTCTTTCAGTTCTTCACGAGTGTTGCACCAGTTGTGCTTGCCGTCGGTGTGGGGCATCTCAGCGTTCACGTTGAACCAGTCTTGCACGGCCTCGGCAAAGTATTCCGCCTTGTCGGTCTCGCGGTAGGTGCCAGCCAGCAAGCCTTTGGCTTTGGCGTTCTCGTAGCACGTCTGCAGACGGCTGTCGAAGTCGGGCACGGCAAGCATCAGTCCGATGAGATGGATGCTGTGGGCAAACTCATGGATGAGGATGTCTTCGGCGTGGTACTTGTCAATCTGGTAGGCCAGCACGTTCTCCTCAGCACATGAGGTGAGCGGCAGCTCCAGGTCGCCGCCCAGGCCACGTGCTCGTAAGTCCCAGTTCAGGGTGGTGTCATTGGCTAAGTGCCGGTGCTCGGGAATGTCGGTCGTCCCTTCATAGCGGGCCATGATGGCCACGCGGGTGCCATAGCTCACCATGGAGTCGAGCACTGCCTTGGGTAGCATCGACGTCATGGCATAGAGGGTGCGATGGGCGGCCACAAAGGCCGAGTCGGGCACGCGCCACGACGAGATGAGCGGCAGCCCGTTCACATCGACATACTTTGTGTAGAACGCATCCAGATGGAGCGAGTCGGGTGGGGTGGTTACAATACACTCGGGCACCTCCAGCACTTCTTCGACTGTGGCACTCTTCTCCGTTGTCTGCTTCGTACCGTTTTGGCAGGCCACCATGGTGAGCAGACATCCCATGGTCATCAGGTTAGTCAGTTTTCGCATAGGTTGATAATGGTTATTTAATTCTCGTAGTCAATTTCGTGATCCAGCTTTTCCAGGAAGTCGTCGTAGACTTCTTGCTCAACGTCGCCCATGGCAAATTCCTTCTCGGCGTCCTTGCGTATCTCGGCAATCCAGGCGCGGCGAGCCTTGACATAGTCCTGACGAATGCGTTCGCAGGCAGCCTCGTCCAGTTCCGTCAGGTGGTAGTAGTCCAGGATGAGCTGGTAGCTCCATGCCCAGCGGTAGTCACTATAGTGGCTGTTGATGTCTTCAAAGCGCTCCAGCACCTGCTGGATGTTCTCGATGGTTCCGTTCTTGATGTCATCTACCAGCCGTTCCTCCTCGCTCTTGGGCGTCAGCAGTCCGCTCAAGTCCGTCCAGGCACCTTTGCCTGTGGATGTCTTGGGCTTGCCGAAGAACCCTTCCCTGGTGGCGCGTTTCATCACGGCGCCCATGTAGATTCGCAGGGCTATGTCGTAGTATTTCAGTCCCTTCTTCAGCGACGAGGCGTTGATGACGTATTCGTGGAAATTGTAGGAAGTGACATTGTCGCCCGAGGCGTTGCGCAAGGCGCGCAGTATCTTCATGCCCTCGATGATTTCGCCCACGGTGTAGGGGCTGAGCCAGTCGAAATTGATGATACTCTTCTTCGATTGTTTCGAGCGCTTGTCGCGCTTGGGCCATTTCTTGATGTCGCGATAGAGTCCTACGGTGGTGATATTGCGTCCTGGCACCAGATACATCGTCTCGCCATAGGCAATGAGATAGCTGAACGGCAGGTTGCGCGTGTCGGGATGGTGCATCAGCTTGCCAAAGCACACGCTGAAAGCACCAATGGTGGCGGGCATCAGGATATAGCTGCCCGAGGCCGTCTTCGTGCCGCGCTCCAGTGTGCCCCAGTGCATGGGGCCCATCTTGTAGGCGTGATTCGAGAAGTTGGTGTTGGAACCGGCGTTGTAGAACGAGAACTGTCCGCCGATGAGCAGGCTCGACTTGTGGTGGCTGGCCGAGAAGGGACCGCAGAAGGCGGCGCAGGCCTCGCCGTTGGCCATGAACGAGTTGGCAAAGAACAGCGAGGCTTCGGCCGTGAAGCCGTTGGTCACCTGACAGGCTTCGCCCACGAAGCAGTCCTGCATCTTCACTGAGTTGTTGATAGAACAGCCGTCGCAGATGATGGAGTTTTCGCAGATGACGCCCGTGCCAATGAACACGGAGGCGTCCTCTGAGCTGAGGATGGTACACTCGTTCAGTCTGGAGGCACCGCTAATCTCGCAGTCGCCTTTGATGACGGTGTTTGTGATGTCCTTGGTGTTGATGATCTTCACGCGGTTGCCGATGATGCCGCGTTCAGGGGTGGAGATGCGCACCTCGTCGTCAATCAGCTGGCGCAGCCTGTTAATCAGAGCCTTGTCGCTGTGGTACTTTACCATCAGCGCGGCCAGCTGGGAGTTCAGTTCGCGGAACAGTGTCACATTGCCGTCGCCCATCTCGTTGAGCACTGAGATGGTCGAGCCTGCACCATAGCTGGCTCCCTCAGTGGTTTCCATCGTCGAGATGTTTGAGATATAGCAGTCGTCGCCGATGGTATAGTTGTTGATGAAGTTACCAACTTTCTCTATAAGACAGTCGTTGCCCACACTGACATTGCGCAGCGTAGCATCGTTGATGCCCGAGTGTTTGAAGAAGCCTTTGGCCACTTCTACTTGCTTCTCAAAGCTGCCCAGGCGGATGTCGCCGTAGAACACGACGCGGTGGAAGTTGTAGGGGCGGAAGTCCTCTGCCACCCTCACTCGCTGCCAGTCCTCTGCCCAGCAGGCATTCTGTTCGAGCACTAAAATCTCTTCTTGTGTCAGTTGTCTGTAATCTCTCATAATCGTTATGTGTTGTGTAAGGTTCAGTCTTCGATGGGGTAGAGGAAGTCGTTGTAGGGGTACTTCTGCACATGTAGTTCTCGTACCTTATTATATAATAACGTGCGAAGCTCGTCGATATTGTTCTTCTCCTTGGCCGAGATGAAGATGCAGTCGCTGGCCGTCTTGAAGTCGGGGCTCTGTATGCGAGCCATCCAGGTGCGGCGCAGCTCATCGAGCGAGATGTTCTCGCGTGTGGGCTCGGTCAGGTCGTCCTCTTCCTGTGGCGTCCAGCTGTAGGCGTCAATCTTGTTGAACACAATCATCTGTGGCTTTTCTGCGCAGCCCAGCTCGGCCAGTGTCTGCTCCACCACGTTCAGCTGCTCCTCGAAGTCGGGGTGGCTGATGTCTACCACATGTACCAGCAGGTCGGCTTCGCGCACCTCGTCGAGGGTGCTTTTGAAGCTCTCTACCAAGTCGCTGGGCAGCTTGCGTATGAAGCCCACAGTGTCGGCCAGCAGGAAAGGCAGGTTGTCGATGGCCATCTTGCGTACCGTAGTGTCCAGCGTGGCAAAAAGCTTGTTTTCGGCAAATACCTCGCTTTTTGCCAGCAGGTTCATCAAGGTCGACTTACCCACATTGGTATAGCCCACCAGCGCCACACGAATTAGCCGGCCTCGGTTCTTTCGTTGCGTGGTCTTCTGCTGGTCAATCTCCTTCAGACGTTGTTTCAGCAGGGTGATGCGGTGCAGAATGATACGACGGTCCATCTCTAACTGTGTCTCGCCAGGGCCGCGCAGTCCTACAGTGCCCTTGCCGCCACCGCCTCCGCTGCCGCCTCCCTGGCGTTCCAGGTGGGTCCACAGCCGCTGCAGTCGAGGCAGCATATAGCGGTGCTGGGCCAGCTCCACCTGCGCCTTGGCCTCAGCCGTTTGAGCACGCATGGCAAAGATGTCGAGGATGAGGCTG
Source organism: Prevotella sp. (assembly GCA_017400455.1). Lineage (GTDB taxonomy): Bacteria > Bacteroidota > Bacteroidia > Bacteroidales > Bacteroidaceae > Prevotella. The sequence goes on from JAFPTC010000033.1 coordinate 17,903, forward strand.
GTGCGGTCCAGAATCTTCACGCCCAGCTCCTTCTCGATGTTGCGCAACTGCTTGGCCGAAAGCTCGTCGTCGAAGATGACCATACCCACGGGCAGGGGCTCCTCGCCCTCGCCATCCCAGTGGTCGCAAAGGTCTTCTTGCTGCTTGATGTATGCTTTTATCTCCTGCAATTTGCCGCTGCCCACATAGGTCACCTGGCTGGGACCGCCCACGCGCTGAGTGAACCTTCTGACGGTGCGGACACCAGCTGTTTCGGCCAGAAATTCCAGCTCGTCAAGGTATTCAGTGGTCTTGGCCTCGCCCTGCTGTGGCGTAATGAGTCCCACGAGGATGGCCGTTTCGGCCTTGGCTTCGGAGATGACAAATTCCTTCATTCAAATCGTATTTTATGGTAATTGCAAAATCCGTTTGCAAATGTAGTCATTTTCTGCGAGATATGCAAAAAACCGTCTCATTTTTATTATCCTTTTTATTGCAACTTGGGCTTCAGCTCGTCGGGGCTGTCGCGGGTGAACATGTCGACGGGCGGTGCCTGGCGAGTGAAGAAGTGCTCTATCTGTTCAGGCTCCAGCGTCAGCGAGGGTTGGAAGTCCTGACTTTGCATGTAGCTTAGCAGCGCCTGGCGCATCTGTCGAGCCACGGGGCGGCTGTCCAGCTGGCTGCTGACGTCCATGGTGGTCATCAGCAGGCGTCCGCCCAGCACACGGGCTTCGATGAGCATGCCCAGCTTGCGGCTGATGTGCCAAGTGTCGATAGGCTGTATGGGCGGCTGGTAGCTGGCGGGCAGTTCCATGAGGTTCATCACTTGCGCCCGGTTCAGCAGTTCCCACCACTGCAGGTTGGCCCAGTTGTCGGTGGGGAATCCATGCTTGAACAGCGGATGCTCCTTTTGGATATAGGCACCCGTAGTGTGAGGAGGACGCATCTTAAACCAGCTGGTGTTCCAGAACACGGGCAGGTAGGTCTGCTTCACGTCGCTGCCCAGCTTGACGCGCCCGGCAGCCGTGATGAGCACGGTGCCACCGTGGCGCAGGGTGTCCAGCGCAGCGGGGCTAAGGGTGTCGGTGATGAGAATGGATGAGGGCTGAGGATCAAGCGTAGTGGAGGGATAGACCCAGAAGTCGTATTCGTTGATGATGGCATTCTCAACGGTGATGGCCATCGTCAGCTTTGTGGGGCGGGTGATGCTGTTGAGGGGCACGTTGATGGTACCCAGCTCGATGTTCTTGCCAATGGGGATGGGCTTGACGCCGACTGTGTCCTTGGCAAACAGCGAGCGGTCGTCTTTCCATATTTCGTAGGAAGCGACGCAGGCTCTCAGCCCTCCGTATAGGGCATTCATCATCTCCACAGGCACGATGAGGCGCTCGTTGCTGTTGTAGACAAACTTTGGGAAACGAGCCAAGACCACCAGCCCATTGCAGAACTGGCGCCATTTCTTGGCCTCAATGTATCCCTTCTCCTGCCAATGCACGTTCAGCGGTCCCACCAGGGCGGTGCCCTGCCCGCTGTAGTCGTTCAGGCTGAGCAGCTGGAAACCGGCATAGTCGGGTGTGCGCAGGTTGCGCTCAATCTCAAACTTATAGCATAGCGCCTGCAGCTTACCACTGGCCATGAGGAACTTCTCGGCCATGTCGGCCATGCCGTTTTGAGCCAGCAGATCGCGGAATATCTCCAGGTTTCCCGGCTGGTAGGCTCCATCATATTCGGGAATCTCCTTGAAGTCGGGGAAGGCGCACCACTGGCCCTGCTCGTGGGCAATGATGGGCGTTTGGTTGGGCATCGAGTCCTTGTAGTTGCGGGGATATTCTATCTGGCTGAAATAATCGTCGTCGCTGCTGGGTGCATGGCGGTCCCAGTCCAGTCCGCGAGCACCGCCCTTCACGTGATATTCCGATCCGTCGTCCCAGGCCCATCCGCCGCCCACGCTGGCGCCGCAGTAGACCTTCGTCGAGTCATAGTCGCGCATCTGGTTCACCCAGTCGCGGCAGTAGTTCACCCAGTCACCGGCAGGCTCGTTGCCGGCAGCCATCATCACGAACGAGGGGTGGCTGCCATACTCGTCGATGATGCGTTTCGACTCTTCCAGCAGGTACTCGTCTATGACCTGTCCTCGATTCAGCTTGACGCCATGGTTGGGCCACGACGGCCCTTCCACCTGTAGGTAGATACCCACCTCGTCAGCAGCTTGGAAGGCGGCCTCGGGCGGGCAGTAGCTGTGGAAACGCATGTGGTTCAGCCCATACTCCTTGCATTTCTTCATCACCTTCAGCCACTCCTCCTTGTCAGTGGGCGGATAGCCCGTTTCGGGGAAGCAGCAGTTCTCCACCGTGCCGCGCAAAAACAGCGGTCGTCCGTTAATGAGAAACTGGCGGTCTTTGATGCTGATGTGGCGCAGGCCAAAGTCCGTTTCGTAAACATCGTCGCCGGCATTGATGGTCAGGTGGTAGAGGTTAGGATGGTATTCGTCCCATGGTTCAATGATTTTCTTTATTTTATAATTACCATTTTCATCTATTGATTGCGTTTGTGTAGCAAAGATAAATTCCACTTGGCCGTTGCCATATATCGTCGTTTTCTGCGACTTCAGCACTTTGTCCGGCTGTTTGTCCTTCACAGACCGGATGCTCGCCTCAACATAGTAGTCATACATAGGCATGAAGCGCACGTAGGGAATGTGGTTTTCCAGCTTCACCAGTACCCTCACTGTACTCATCGTGGGGTCACCAGGCTCAATGCGCACATGCTTTATGTTCAGTTTCTTCCACTGCGCCTGCAACTCTATTCTGCCAGCAATGCCGTTCCAGTTGCCTTGCGTCTGGTCGGTCACACTGTGCGAGTCCTGTCCAACACCCACGTTCTCAATGCCGTTGTACACGCGGATGCAAATCTCGTTCTGGCGGCCCGCCTTGATGTGTTGCGACACATCGTAACGGTGGGGTGTCGACAGCGACATCTCGTGGCCCACCTCGTGGCCGTTCATGTAAACGGTAGTCTCTATGTGGGGCCGTTCAAGGAAGAGCGTGATGCGCTGGCCCTTCCAGTCCTTGGGCACGTAGACTGCCTTCCTGTACCAGGCTGCCCCCACATAGTGTTTCTTTGGCGTCAGGAAGAAGGGAAACTTCGTCTTGCCCTCTTGGCGGTAGGGCTCCATGCGCGGATTGAAGTAGAAACTGGAGTCGTAGAGAGACCCCGTCCACTGTGTGGTCACGCTCACCGGGTCGCCCTTGTCGTTGGTCAGCATTGAGCCAGGCAGCATCACAAAGTCGTTGTATTGCTGTCTTGGTGTCACGTCAAAGGTCTTGCCTTTTTTCGTCCCGGTCTCGTCGCCGGTGGCAAAGTCCCATGCTCCTGCCAAGCTAATCACCTGCTGGGCGTGGCCTCCCAGGCTGCAGAGCAAACAAACCGCATAGAGTAGCTTTCTCATCATGATATAGATTTCTTCTTTAATTTGGTTGCAAAGTTACAAAATAGCGGTCGAACATGCAAATTATTTGCGAATTATTGAAGTTTATAATCTGCGTAACGTTTGCTGGTTCACTCTAAAGGAGGGCGTGTCAAAATGACACGCCCTCCTTAATGACGATAGTTAATGAGTGGGTATGAATCAGCTTTACTTGACCACAACTTTCTTGATTGTGCCATCAACGAGTATTACTATATTTAGGCCTTTTTGTAGTTTGTCTATTCTCTTGCCATTCGGAGAATAAATGCGTACATCACTATAGGCAGACATCATGATTTCTTTTATTCCAGAGGTAAAAACTCCATAGATTGTGATGTCATGCGCCGGCATTGTATCGGGCACGTCCGACCAACCTGAGAATAAATAGCCTTCCTTGTTCTCTACTGTTGGCGGGACAATTGTCGCACCAAACTCCACATACTCACTTGTGTATACTTCGCCGTCTATAATATACGTTATCTGGTACTTATTGACGATAAACGAACCACTGACGGTTACATCGTGAGCCGGCATTGTTTCTGGAATCTCGCTCCAACCAGAGAATGTATAGCCTTCCTTACTTGGGAATTCTTCAGGTGTTATGGCAGTACCATAATCTATTTGGCTTGTCTTGTACAATTTGCCGTCAATAGTGTACGTTAGCGTATATGTGTTCACGGTAAACAAACCAATGATTGTTACATCATGGGCAGGCATTGTCTCGGGAATCTCACTCCAACCTGAGAAAGTGTAGCCCTCTTTGGTAGGATTGGTTGGAATTTCTGTTTGATCTCCCTCATATAGATTGTATAGAGCAATCGTATCTCCATCGATAATATAAATCAATCGATGTGTGTCAGGAGCCATTATTGCCGAAATGCTATTATCATTGGAAACAGTAAACGTGTATGGATTGTCTGTTGTTTCGTCTGACCATTTAACAAACTTGTACTTTTCATTGGGGATAGCAGTTATTGTAGCCAGACTACCAACCTTGTATTCACCGCCACCAGTAACAGTTCCATTCTCATCACATGACACATTCACATCAGCATATTCTTCGACGATAGAGCCAAAACCCTCCCAGCCAGGGGTAGCAAGATATGCATTCTTTGTTCCGACGTGTACATGAAGGGTGCATTCTGAAGGGTTGACGTAATTGGCATATACCTTGTTGTTGTCAATGGCTATTGGGGCGAGTAAATGGGAGTACATATCCCGAAGACCATAGCACTCATGGAAAGCAGATGCGCCAATCGAAGTGACTGTACGAGGTATTGATATTTCTTTCAGGTTATGACACCAGGCAAATGCTTTTGTCCCTATTTCAACAAGGCTGTCTGGCATTTGCACATATTCTAATCTTTCGCACTCACTGAAAACTTCGTTGCCAAGTTTCTTTAATTTCTCTGGCAGAACAATAGATTTCAGTTTGTTCCACATGTCTAATCCGAATGTACAAGCAAATGCCATATTTCCAATCTCTTCAATTGTCTCTGACAGAGTTACTTGCTCTAGGTTGATACAATCCTTAAATGTATTCTCTTGAATCGATTGGAAATCTCCTTCAACAATTATGTTCTTAATGGAAAAATGTCGTTTCCACCAACCTATATTATTGGGTATAATGCCATTTCCGGAAATTTTAAGATCTCCTTTCTCCGTATCCAAGTCCCAAGTTAGACTGTTTTCTTCATTTTGATATGAGCCAGAAAGTTTTTCGTAAAACTCAGCAAACTTCATACTAAGCCATGGGTCTTGTGACCAAAAACCTTTAGATTGAATATATGAACCTCTTCTCTTCCATACGTCTGTGGAACGTGATGGAACACAAATTACGCAGTTTGCAAAAGGAAGATTTTGTTCTGCCCAATAGCTACCATAACTTTCTTCGCTTCCCCAGTAACTCCAATTGTACAATGCCGGAGCTGTTTCGCATAAGAAATATAACGAATCTAGTTTAGAACAACCAGTAAAAATAAATAAATCGATGGAATTAAGAGTCTCTGGGAAACTTACCTTTTCCAGTTTTGTACAATTGTTGAATATACTTTTTTCAGTAATGCTTGTCAAGCCTTCATTGAAGGTTGCCTCAATAAGATTTATACATCCAGCAAATGCATAAGACCCAATTTGGAAATTGCTTTTGGAAAAAACGAATTTCTCTATACTCATACAGTTTTCAAAAGCACGACTGCCGATGTGAGAAATATGTTCTGGAAAAGCTAAATCCTCTAACTCCTCACAATTCTGGAAACATCTTGCTCCTATTGAGAGAATGGACGTTGGTAACATAACTTTATCTAATTTCTTGCATTCAGCAAATAGTCCGTCTGGCAATTCGGTCAAATTGGCATTGTTGCTTAAGTCCACCTTACCATTCAAGTTAGAGCACCCATAAAAAGCATCTGCACCAATAGACATGACGCTATTAGGCAATTCGAGAGAGGTTAAACCGCAATTTGCAAATGCCCTGTCTCCTATCGTCTTGACATTGGTCATAGAAATTTTGCTTATGGTGCTGCATCCTTCAAAGCTGGTGGCATTCACCACTGTGATACTTTCCGGTATTGCATACTCTTCAAACCCTTCGCGAGGCATGTATATAAATATGCTTTCATTGAATACAGGCTTCGTTATTTTACTTTCAGTAAATACATTCGCTCCCACGTAACTTACATTATCAGGAACTGAAATGGATTTCAGTCCAGTCCTATAAAATGCATTGTCATTAATGCGTTCCAATGAACTTGGCAGGGCAATAGACTCCAGACTCTGACATCCAGAGAATGCAGACCTTCCTATTTCTGTTGTTGATGAGGGAAGTGCCACCTCGTACAGTGATCTGCACCCGCTGAATGCCTCCATCGGAACCGTGGTGATGCTATTAGGCAAAGACGCCTTTTTTAATGAAGTACAGTATTGAAATACTGCATTCCCGATGCTTGTTACAGAAAGTGGTATTGCGACTTCTTCCAATGCCGTACTCCTAAAAGATGCATTTTCTATTGTTTGCAGGGTTTCCGGCATATTAACGGAAGTCAGATTAACGCATTGGTCAAACATACTTCTCGGTATTGAGTTTAGAGTCTTAGGTAGTTGAGCGGTGAGTAATTGGCTACAACCAGCGAAAATGGATACACCAAGAGTCTTGCATGATTCTGGAAGAACAACGGACTGAAGCAGAGTTGACGAGAAAGCGTTGTCTCCAATGCTTTCTAACGTTTCAGGTAGTGATACATCATTAATATAGCACCCACTAAAAGCATGAGCACCTATTTCGAGAAGCCCATTGGGTAACGATATTTCCGATAGTTTTGTATTTGAAAAAGCATACGAGCCGACGCTTGTCACGGTGCTCGGTATGGCAACTTTCTTTATTCTTGGCATGTTCTGACAAGTATAATTGCCAATTTTTGTGATACCCTCACTAAAACTCAGCTCCATAATATAATTGGAGTACTTGTACCACGGGCAGCCATCATCCATATTGCCCGTTCCAGTAATGTTTAGAATCCATTCGCCAGGAAGGAATGAGTAAGATATATTTTCTCCACAACTGCCCGTTATCACTTCAGGTTGCTCGTCTCCTTGCAAAATATTCTCATACTCTTTCCAGTAGTCGGCTTTTGCATATAGTTTCTTTGCAAATTCGGGTACTATGATATAGCAAAAAGTCTTGTCTGTGCGGAATGTGTTATTTCCAATCGTAGGAGGGTATTCTCTTTGACTCCTGATGATGCCAATGTAGCTGCTGCTGAACACATTGTTGGCGATGGACTCCAGCGTAGAGGGAAGTGTTATCTCTAGCAAAGCAGAACAATTGTTAAACGTTCCTTCTTGAATAGAGGTAAATCCTTCGCCGATATTCAATCGAACAACACTTTCTTGATAAGCGGGAGCTATCTCCTGATTTAGCTCACCGCTACCATTCACAATCAGCGTTCCCGTTGATTCGTCAAAACTCCATGAGAAAGCTCCATCATTACCATATACTACTTCGGCAAATGTTACGCAACTTCCCCAAATGATAACTGTTAGTGTGAGTAACAGTCTAATTACTTTGTCTTTTGTATTCATACTATGGATATTTAGTAAAATAATGCATAAAAAATAAAAAACGTGAGCAATCTACATCGCTTACGTATTCCGAGGTATTGGGGATAACCTATACTGCTTAAACGAGTAAATGCCCACGCCGAACGGCGTGAACTATCTACTTCAGTTCTTGCAGTATTCTTCTAATTCCCCAATTATCGGAACACAAGAATCAAAAGTGGACGTTCAATATCTTATGTCCTTATCTCTTTATCTGTCCATTGGCATATCTGTTTTTTAAGTTAGAACATTTCTTTTAACCAATTTGCAAATTTCATAGCCAGTTCTGAATCTGAATTCAGAATGTTGGCGGTAATTGCCTGTCCCATAGGACGACCTGGAACATCCTGCCATGCAAGATAGGTGTGTATCTTTGCTTTGGAACGATGCACAGGTTTGTATTTTTGTATCCCTTCTGCTTCAAGTTCAGTCAGCACGTCTTCTGATTTCTTCATCAACACATCGCCAGGAGTTGCAAGTGCGACAACGAAATCCTCCAACATTCCGTTTTGGTCGTTGTTTGGCATCAACCAGACGCCTACTTTGGGATAACTGCTGTCCGTTGGCTCCAATACGAGGCCATCATGGGGCAACACAATGTTAGCGCATTCATACTTTCCCATGTTTTTCAGTATAGCAACAACACTGTCCCAACGGCTCTTCAAGTTCACATCTGCATCAACGACAATACCAATGCGGCTATTAATGTCTGCAAGTTTTAGCCTAAGCTTAAACTCTTTCAGTACGTTATCGATGCTTCCGCAATCTATCACGTCAAATGATTTTGGAACATTGTGTTTCTCACATAACGCCCAAACGACATGCTGGTCATCATTGCCTTCAACCAAAAGTTTATATGAGTGACTTTCTTGTTTCTTCATATCATCTCAATTCTACAGAGTTGTCTGATGCGAATCGCAGGTCATCAATATTGTCAAATATGGTCGGGACTATGTCGCCCTTCTGATTGACGAGTCGAATTAACTGTCCTACACCCTTTTTGTTGATTTTTGCGAAACTCTTTATACAGTCGTTGCTGTGGGTTGTGACGAACACTTGTACGTTCAGTTTCTCGGACAGCATGAAAATAATCTGCCACAACTGATCTTGTACGGAATAATGAAGTCCTGTTTCGAACTCGTCAAGAAGCAGAACACCATCCTTGCAATTCAGCAAAGCGAGAATAATTGTCAGAATTCTGTTGATGCCGTCACCCATAGAACTGAGACGGTATCGCTTGTCGCTACCTGTGATTGTTACAACAGCGATTCGTGCCGAGTTTCGTCCTTCGTTCGTATCGATAAAACGTATTCTGTTTATGTCGGGATTAATGACTCGCAACGCATCAAGCACATAGTCTTCATTAGGCGATAAAGAAATGTTATCAAACAATTTCGCGTTTGCTATTCTGTCAATCATATATATCGGAATATATTGTAAGGGGCATTTCTCTTTAAACGTATTCAGATAACTCCTTTTCTTATCGTATGGAATGATATTGCTCTGAGTTCCACTTGTAACAAGCAAGCCTGCTCCTGTGATGGAACCACGCTCAACCTGTGTTCCAATCATGCTCTCATGAAAGGTTTCCATAGAAGTGGACGTCCCTCTCTTTACTTCACGAATATAAACTTGTGATATTCTGAGAGGGATCTCCCCTTTGCCATTTGTCCCAAATTCCATTTCAAAGTCGCCATTATAGTTTTCCTCCCATCCTGAAAACAACGAGATATAATGGCGTTTGACGTTGTCCGTATTCACTTCGTCTCTATCATCATCGTGAATGGTCTCACCACGATCGGCAAGCAACATCCGCAGCCAGTTTTCTTCTCCATTTGTGATATAAATGGAAAGGGCTTCCAGTAAACTGGACTTGCCGACATTATTCTTTCCAACAATCAGATTGACTTTTCCGAGTTTCTCGATTGTCAGTTCCTTGAAGTTCTTGAAATTCTTAATATGAAAAGACTCCATGATGTCAAACTTATTTCAAAAAGATGTTGCAAAATTAAAGATTATTCTGGAAAATAACGAATGATTTGGTAAAAACTTTACTTAATTTATATATTGAATTCCTCTTGTTGCTATAAAAACGTGAACAATACTGTTTTAAAGATTATATATTTATTGTTTAAGAAATCCGCACAAGACGGAATCTGTGTGCAAATTTAATGATTTTTATCGAGTTCAACGCATGAAATGGCGGAAATATTTTACAAGAAGTTGCTTTTTTCGCTATAGGGCGCAGAAACAGGAAGAAATTTTGCGGTTTTGCCATCATTTTTCTGTCTTACTTCCTATTTAAACAAAAAAATCAAGCGAAAACCTTTTATGTTTAATGATTATTGTGTAACTTTGCGGCAAATAATTCATTGTTATGAAAGAAAGGACATTCGTCAGCTTTGACTGGGCCCTGAAGCGCATCCTGCGCGACAAGGCCAACTTCGGCGTGCTTGAGGGCTTCCTCACCACGCTGCTGAACTTTAACGTGAAGATACACCGGCTGCTGGAAAGCGAAGGTAACCAGGACAGGAGGGAGTCAAAATACAACCGTGTTGACTTGCTGGCTGAGAACGGCAATGGCGAGCTGATACTCATCGAGGTGCAGGGCGAGCCAGAGTTCGCCTACTTCCAGCGCATGCTCTTCGGTGCCTCGAAACTCGTCACGGACTATATTAACGGCGGGCAGAACTATGAGAACGTGAAGAAGATTTACTCGGTGAACATCGTCTACTTCGACTTGGGACAGGGCGACGACGTCGTCTACCACGGCAAGACGGAGTTCCGTGGCGTACACAATGGCGACCTGCTGAAACTGAGTCCCTACCAGCAGCAGAAGTTTGAGGTGAGCGACATATACGAGCTGTATCCCGAATACTATATATTGAAGGTGAACGACTTCAACCGCTGGTCGCGTGTGCCCTTAGACCAGTGGCTCTATTTCCTGGCCACCAGCGACATTCCCGATGATGCCGACGCTCCCGGGCTGAAAGAGGCTCGCGAGAAACTTGTCATCATGCAGATGAGCCGTGAGGACCAGCGTGCCTACGAGAGCTACTGGATGGACCGCCATATCCTTGAAAACACCATGACCACCGCTCGCGGCGAAGGAAAACTGGAAGGCTATGAAGAAGGTAGGGCAGAAGGTAGGGCAGAAGGTAGGGCAGAAGGTAGAGCAGAAGGTAGAGTCGAGGGAATGACCGAAGGCGCACGCAAGAAAGCACTGGAGATTGCTCAAAAAATGAAAGAGCTGGGACTTCCGGACGAAAGCATTATCGGAATGACGGGCTTGACCTTGCAAGACTTGCACGATCTTTCCTGACACTCGTTTATTCGTAACTTTGCAGCCATGAAGCGTTTTTTTCTTTTCCTCATGGCCTGCTTTTGGGCGGGCGGCATGCTGGGACAGCACCGCAGCGACGCGCTGGACGACGTGCTGCAGCACGTGCCTATGGCCTCGGTATTTGCGCTGAAGGGGCTGGGCGAGGCCGGTCTTGTGGAGGCAGACAACGCCACGCCCTGGCTGGAACTGACGGCCACGGCCATCGGTTCTTATGCCCTCTCGGCCGCCACCACTTATTCGCTGAAGCAACTGGCTAACGAGCGCCGGCCCGACAAGAGCGACCGCCGGTCGTTTCCCTCGGGCCATGCCACCTTTGCCTTTGCCGGAGCCACGATGCTCTACCACGAGTTTGGCCATGTGTCGCCGTGGGTGATAGTGGGTGGCTATGGGCTGGCCACGCTGACGGCCCTTGACCGCCTGCGCCTTGACCGCCACTACCTGCACGACGTCTGTGCCGGCGCCGCCGTAGGCATCATGGGCACGGAGGTGGCCTACTTCCTGAAGCGGAAAATCATTAAGGATGAACGGCTCGACCTGTCCTTCACAGGCCAGACCGTCAGCTTGGCTTATAGGTTCTGATCCTCCTTTCACCGCCGTATTATATTCGCTTCATTTGTACCAAGTCAGTTTTTTATTGTCCGAGAATCCATTGTAGTGTCATAGCTTCACAGCTTTGGGAGTCCAGTTCCTGAAGAAACGCAGCACCTTCTCCTGATTGTAGCCCTGTCCTTCCTCCAGGAAACTCGAATCCTGAATATGGATGACCTTTCCATCCTCATCAAGCACTACGAACACGGGGAATCCGAAGCGGCCACAGTTGTCCAGGCGCTTCATCAATGCTGCTGCCTGCTGCTTTTGCGCCTCACTTCCAGAACGGCGAGGGTTGTAGTTCACATGGATATACTCAAAGTTCTCGCTGATGACCTTGCTGATGGTGGTGTCATTCGCGATGAAGTCGGCAAAGCGCAAGCACCAGGGACACCAGTTACCACCGACCTGACAGATGACGAACTTGCCTACAGACTTGGCTTTCGCTACTGCCAGGTCTATCTGCCCGATGGGATTAATTGTCTCGTCATATACCTTTTTCCGCTCGATTTCTGGTTGCTGGCTACCATCGGGACCCAAGAAGCCCTGTGCATCTGCCGGCAAACTCAACAGCATGGCTGCCATCATTGCAATAAAATACTTCTTCATCGTTTAGTCTTATGGATTATCTTTCAATCGTTTATGTAGTTCTTTGTACTCATATCATAATATAGAGCCTCCAGTTCCTGAAGTGTCAGGTTCTCCACAGAGTGCTCTATGATGCGTATCAACTCCTCACGCCGATAGTCATCAGACTGTCCGAAACGTCCTGTATATGCCATGCTATCTTGTGATTTCTTCAATAGTCTTTCGATTCTTGGGCTTGATGTCATCAGCAGCATAGCCTAATGGAATGACCACGGCAGGCTCTTCGTTTTCAGGGAGGTCGAAGAGCTGCTTGCACAACATGGCATCGAAGTTGCATACCCAACAGGTGGCCAGACCTTGCTCGGTTGCAGCCAGACAGAGATGCTCAACGGCAATGGCAATATCGATGTCGCCATGATGCTTACCGTCTGCCCTCACCCATTCCTCGTCGTGCAGGATGGTGGCAATGACGTACATCGGTGCCGTCTTGAACCAGTCGCGGTTGTAGCACTGCTGCAGCCGCGCCTTGTCCTCTTCCTCGCTGACGATGTGGAAACGCCAAGGCTGTTTGTTCACTGCCGAAGGTGCAAACCGTACACACTCCAGGATATAGTCGAGTTTCTCACGCTCCACACCGAGGGACTTATATGCCCTACAGCTGTATCTGCTTTTTACAAGTTCCAAGAAATCCATTTTGTCTTTTTTGATAAACATTGTTTTATTGAGGGCAAAATTACAAATAATCGGGCAGAAATGAATAGCTTTGCGCAATCATTTAAGAGAAATTGTGACTTGACGGGGTCGCCATCCGTATGAGTTGCACTGAAATGGCACCGCTCGGCTCAGAAAGCAATCGATGCGCTGTGGAACGACTGCCTGCACCTCTTGCACCAGTTGCATCGCACGACTGAAAAACAATGCGCAGAGCTGTCGGCCGGAATTGCATATTTATGCAGTTTCACGGGAGGCCTCCCCAGCAAATTTTGGCGTTGACTTTTTACTCTGGGGCGTTGACTTTTTCAGTAAAGTCGCCACTTTTTGCTCATGGCGTGACGCTTGCAGCCTACGGGGTGACGGTTTTGTATATTTATGCAAAACTATGAATAAATATGCAGAATGGAACATACAGAAAACTTTTCTATTTGTTCCATCGCGCCTTGCCCTGCTTGCACCTGAGTCGCACCGAGACGGTACCTGGGGTTGCACCGGTCTTTTTTGTGGCTGCTCCTTTGGTACACCCCAAGTGCCCCTTAGGTGCAAGTAGATTATGGGCGTAACTTGCTGAAAGTCAACTTTGGTGCAAGAGGTGCAACCACCTTTCAGTGCAACCCCTGTGAAGATGAAATACTACTTTTTGCTCCAAAAACAGGCGATTTTTTTGTCGTTTAAGAAAAATACATTACCTTTGCATGTAGAAAACGATAGTAACAAATAACTAATAATTAAATTCTGAAACCATGAAGATGAAAAATTTTATCACCTTGGCCATGCTGACGGCTGCACTGACCGTGCAGGCTGCCGACGTGACGACCAAGGGTAACGTGGTGACCATCCGGCCCGACGGTGGACAGGCGAAGGTCATCCAGCTGGAAGTAGTGAACGACAACATCATCCGCGTGCGTGCCACCAGCAAGGACGAGCTGCCCCAGAAGCCGCAGAGCCTGATGGTGGTGGAACAGACGCCGCCGGCCAAGGGCTCGTTTACCATCAGCGAGAGCGATGACCAGGGTAGGGTGGTAGTGGCTGCCAAGAACGTGAAGGCCTATGTGGACAAGGCCACGGGAAAGGTGGAGTTCTACGACGCCAACGGCCAGGCGCTGCTCAAGGAAGCCAATGACGGCAAGAAGTTCAGCGACTTCACCGTGCCCGAGCGGGAGCTGGGCGAGAAGGGCGGCGACGCCGTGACCGAGGAGATGAAGCACGGACTGCAGTGGCAGATGAAGTTCGACTCGCCTGCCAACGAGGCTTTCTACGGACTGGGCCAGCACCAGAGCGAGGAGTTCAACATGAAAGGGAAGAACGAGGACCTCTTCCAGTATAACACCAAGGTGAGCATCCCCTTCGTCGTGTCGTCGAAGAACTATGGTCTGCTATGGGATGCCTACAGCTACTGCCGCTTTGGCAAGCCCGACGAGTATCTGCAGCTGAACCGCGCCTTCCGCCTTTACGACAAGCAGGGCCAGAAGGGCCACCTCACCGGCACCTACATCGACAAGGACGGCCGCCGGCTGGTGAGAGAGGAAGACAGCATCTACTATGAATATGCCTACCCCGCGAAGAGCGAGATTGCCAACCGCACCGACAACGGCGGACTGAAGAACCTGCCCAAGGGCTTCAACCTGCAGGGCGCCAACGTGGTCTACGAGGGCTTCATCGAGCCTAAGTGCTGCGACGGCGGCCGCTGCCATTGCAACGGCCATTGCCAGTGTGCCGGACAGAAGGAGCTTTATCAGTTTATCCTCTACTATGCCGGATATATCAAGGTGTATATCGACGGCCAGGAGGTGGTGCCCGAGCGTTGGCGCACGGCCTGGAACCCCAATGCCTATAAGTTTGACGTGACGCTGGAGAAGAAAAAGCGCGTGCAGCTGCGCATAGAATGGCAGCCCGACGGCGGCGAGAGCTATTGCGGACTGCGCGTGGCCGAACCCCGCAGCCAGCAGGAGCGCGAGAACCTGAGCATCTGGTGCGAGATGGCTCGCGACATGGACTACTATTTCATAGCCGGCGAGAACCTCGACCAGGTCATCTCGGGCTATCGCACGCTCACCGGCAAGGCAAGCCTCTATCCCAAGTGGGTGCTGGGCTTCTGGCAGAGCCGCGAGCGCTACAAGACCAGTGCTGAGATTGAAGAGACGCTCAGCGAGTTCCGCCGCCGCCACATTCCCATCGACAACATCGTGCAGGACTGGAATTACTGGAAGCTCGACTCCTGGGGCGACCATACCTTTGAGGCTGCGCGCTATCCCAACCCCCAGGCCATGCTCGACAGCGTTCACCAGATGCACGGCCGTTTCATGATCTCGGTTTGGCCCAAGTTCTACGACACCGTGGAGAACTATAAAGAGCTCGACCGCATGGGCGCCATGTACCACCAGGCCGTGAAGGACGACATCCACGACTGGCTGGGCTTCCGTGGCTCGTTCTACGATGCCTATGATGCCGAGGCCCGGAAGGTGTTCTGGCGGCAGATGGATGAGAATCTTTATACAAAGTACCAGCACGGCATCGATGCCTGGTGGATGGATGCCTCTGAGCCCAACGTGCGCGACTGCACGCCCATGTGGTATCGGAAGGCCCTCTGCGGCCCCACGGCCCTGGGCACGTCGACTGAGTATTTCAATGCCTACTCCACGGTCAACGCCGACGCCATCTACAACGGTCAGCGTGGAACGTGGAAGCAGCTGTTGAAGAAGAACAAGAAACTCTCCGAGCCTCGCGTCTTCCTGCTCACCCGCAGCGGATTCGCCGGCGAGCAGCGCTACAGCACCGCTACCTGGAGCGGCGACATAGGCACCCGCTGGGAGGACATGCGCGCCCAGATGACGGCTGGCCTGAACTATTCGCTCTCGGGCATTCCCTTCTGGGGAATGGACCAGGGTGGCTTCTGTGTGGAGAACCGTTATGTGGCTGCGCAGCAGCTCTTTGACAAGACGGGCCAGGAGAACGAAGACCTGAAGGAATGGCGTGAGCTGCAGACGCGCTGGAACCAGTTCGGCGCCTTCATCCCCCTCTTCCGCGCCCATGGCCAGTGGCCCCTGCGCGAGATTTGGAACATCGCGCCCGACAATCATCCTGCCTACCAGTCGTTTGTCTACTACGACCGCCTGCGCTATCAGCTCATGCCCTACCTCTATTCGCTGGCCGGATGGGCCCATTTCAAGGACTACACGCTGATGCGCGCCCTGGTGATGGACTTCGGCGGCGACAAGCAGGTGCAGAACATCGGCAACCAGTGGATGCTGGGCCCGGCGCTGATGGCCTGCCCCGTGGGCTACTACAAGGCTCGCAACCGTCAGGTCTACTTCCCCAGCCAGTGCGGCTGGTATGATCTCTACACGGGCGAGTACGTCAAGGGTGGCCAGCGCCTGGTGGTCGACGCCCCCTACGAGCGCATCCCGGTGTATGTCCGCGAGGGTGCCATCATTCCCTTCGGTCCCGAGATGGAGTGGAGCGACGAGAAGCCAGCCGAGCTGATCAACCTTTACGTCTATGCCGGCCAGAACGGCCAGTTCCAGCTCTACGAGGACGAGGGCACGAACTATAACTACGAGAAGGGCAAGTGGGCAACCATCGACATCACTTACGACGATGCCACTCGCACCGTCAGCTTCGCCCAGCGTCAAGGCCAGTTCCCCGGCATGCTGAAGGAGCGCCGCTTCAACGTGGTGCTCGTCACGAAGGATGGGCCCAAGGCGCTCAACCTGAAGAATCCCGAAGGTAAAATGGTGAACTACAACGGCAAGGCTGTCAGCGTCCAGCTGTAGAGCCTTGCCCTAAAGGAGCCACGGTTCCAAACGGTTCTTAGCAGTGAAAAGTCCGCTGTAAACCGTTTAGAACCGTGGATCCTTTGTTATCTACGTCTTAAAAACCGTTTGAAACCGTGGCTTCCTTTATTTTCTACGTCAGAAAACCGCTTAAAACCGTGGCTCCTTTTTGGTGGAGCCAGCCCCGTGCCTATTTCTTGCTGGCCGACTGCTTCGTCTTGGATGAGACCGACTTGCTGGAAGTGGCCGACTTCGAGCGGGTGGTGGTGGCGGGCGTCTCGTCAACGGTCGTTTCCGTGGGCTGACCGCCTGGGGTACTGATATGCAGCGTCCGCATGCCCTGCACGGGGCGCGCATTCTGCACTTGCTGCAAGTGATAGGTCTTGGGAGCGGCTTGCGTCTGCGTCTGTGCTGATGGCGTTGAGCCGCAGGCGACCGTTAGCATGACAATGGCCGTCAGGGCCATGGCGGTGGAAAACTTTTGTATTTTCATAGGCTTCATGGGTGTTATTTCTCAAAAGTGAATGTTCGCGATCCAATCATATTGCCGTCGGCAAAGATGCTGACGTGGTAGTCGCCGGCTTCGAGGAACTCGCCCACCTGCCAGTAAACCGTGACGGGCGTCTCTTCACCGCTGTACTCAATGACTTTCTTCATCGAGTATTCCAGTTGTCGGTTTTCGTAGGCGAAGCTGCCGCCGCCGTTGAGCACTCCTCCGGCTGGCGTCTGTATGCGCACATAGATGGTGCGCTGACCGTTCTCGGCGGTGACGTTGCGCGAGATGTTGAAGCTCACCTGCAGCGTCTTGGCGTCCTTCATCTTCTTCGAAGCCTTGTTGCGCTTGTTCAGGGCCGTCATGCTGATGGCCGTGGCGTCGAGCTGGGCGGCAATGGTGACCTTCTCGGTGAGCTGCTCGCGTTGCTGCTGCAAGTTCTGATTCTGGCGACCCACTTCCTCCAAGCGGCCGCTCAGCTGGTTGTTCTCCTGGCGCAAATTCTGGTTGATGCGGTTCAGCGAGTCCACCTGGCGAATGTAGTCGCGCAGCACGGCGCGCACGCTGTTCAGCTCCTTGCGCAGGCGGGTAATCTCGCGCAAGTCGTCGCTCTTCACCTGTTTCAGTTCCTCCTCCAGCTGGCGAACGCGCATCTGCTCGCGGGTGAGCTGTGCAATGAGCGAATCGTTGGTGAGCTGGCTCATCATTTCGCCGTATTGCTGTCCCAGTCGCTCGTAGTCGTTCTGCATCTCTTCCTTCTCCAGCTCGGCCAGTTCCTCAATGGCCTCCACCTTCTTCTGCAGCTCGCTGTTGTCGCTGTGCTGAGGCAGTATGATGAAGATGGCCAGCGCAGCGGCTACCACCAGTGCCGATACCAAACCGGCTATGATATATTCTTTCTTCATTGTCTTATTTGGTTATTTAGTCTGCAAAATTACGAGTTTTTGCTGACATGGCAAAAGATTTTTGCGAATCTTTTTGGACAATTGGCAATTATTTGCTATCTTTGCCAACAACTATAAACCGAAAACTATGGCGAAAGAAAGTTTCTGGCATCGCGCCTTCCATCTCTATTACGATGGTTTCCGCAGCATGACGCTCGGAAAGACGCTGTGGGCCATCATCCTCGTAAAACTGTTTATCATCTTTGTGGTGCTGAAGCTGTTTTTCTTTCCCAACTTCCTTAGCAGCCATGCCCAGGAGGGCGAGGAACCCGAGTTCGTGGCCAATGAATTGATTGATCGTTCACATTAAATCCAATAGCTTATGAAAGAAATCCTATTATCTATTGATGCTGGTACCATCGACTGGTCGAGGGCTCAGTTTGCCTTGACGGCCATTTACCACTGGCTCTTTGTGCCGCTGACGCTGGGTCTGGCGGTCATCATGGGCATCTGCGAAACCATTTACTACAAGCGTTGCAAACGTGGCGCCGTCGCTGCCGAGACAGACTTCTGGCTCTCTACGTCAAAGTTCTGGCAGCGGCTCTTCGGCATCAACTTCGCCATGGGCGTGGCTACGGGCATTATCCTGGAGTTTGAGTTCGGAACAAACTGGAGCAACTATTCCTGGCTGGTGGGCGACATCTTCGGTGCGCCGCTGGCCATCGAGGGCATCGTAGCCTTCTTCATGGAGAGCACGTTCGTGGCCGTGATGTTCTTCGGATGGAAGAAAGTGAGCCGAGGCTTCCATCTGGCTTCAACCTGGCTCACCGGCATTGGCGCCACCCTCTCGGCTTGGTGGATTCTGGTGGCCAATGCGTGGATGCAGCACCCCGTGGGCTGCGAGTTCAACCCCGACACCATGCGCAACGAGATGACCTCGTTCTGGGAGGTTGCCCTGTCGCCGGCTGCCGTTGACAAATTCCTCCACACCGTCATCTCGGCCTGGATCATCGGTGCCGTCTTCGTGGTGGCCGTGTCCTGCTGGTATTTGCTGAAGCAGCGTCACACCCAACTGGCCGTGATGAGCATCCGCATCGGGGCCGTGGTGGGACTGGTGGCCTCGTTGGGAGCCGCTTTCACTGGCCATATCTCGGGCCAGGACGTGGCGAAGATGCAACCCATGAAGCTGGCGGCCATGGAAGCCCTCTACGACGGAGGAACCGACCAGAGCCTGACGCTGGTGGCCCTGCTCAATCCGCTGGAGCAGCCCGACTATGCCAGTGGCGAGGAGCCGCCGCTGAAGATTGGCATGCCCTATTTCCTCTCGTTCATGGCCACCAACGATTTCCATGGCTACGTGCCAGGCGTGAACGACCTTCTGAACGGCTACACCCGCCCGGACGGCACGCGAGAGCCGTCGGCCGAGGAGAAGATGGCCAGTGGCAAGCTTGCCATTGGCGCCTTGCAGGCCTATCGCCAGGCGAAGAAAGATGGCGACGAGGCCGAGGCGCAGCGACAGCTGCAGACCTTCCGAGAGCATGAGCAATATTTCGGCTATGGCTACGTGCAGCATCGCAGCCAGCTGGTGCCCAACATTCCGCTGACCTTCTGGGCCTTCCGCGCCATGGTGGGCCTGGGCTGCCTGCTCATTCTTTTCTTCGGGCTGGTGGCCGTGCTGGCCTATCAGATGCCCTTCCTCTCGGTGTTCACGCGACGTTTGCTGTCGGCCATTGGCCTGATGCCCGAGACCCACGCCGACGTACACGGAGCCACCCGCATGCCTCGCTGGCTCCTGGTGGCCGCCATCGTCATGGTGCCCCTGGCCTATATAGCCTCCGAGAGTGGCTGGTTAGTGGCCGAGTTTGGCCGACAGCCGTGGACCATTCAGGACATGCTGCCCACGTGGGCCTCAGTGAGCGACCTCCATTCCTCGTCGGTCATGCTCACCTTCTTCCTCTTCCTCGTTCTTTTCACCACCATGCTGGCGGTGGAGATTAACATCATGCTGAAACAAATCAAGAAAGGACCAGAACTATGACATACACATTCTTACAACACTATTGGTGGTTCATCGTCAGCCTGCTCGGTGCCATCCTCGTTTTCCTGATGTTCGTGCAGGGAGCCAACTCCATGGTGCGCTCGCTGGGTCATACGCCCGAGGGACGCCGACTGGTGGTGAACAGCACCGGCCGCAAGTGGGAGTTCACCTTCACCACGCTGGTCACCTTTGGCGGAGCCTTCTTCGCCTCGTTCCCTTTGTTCTATTCCACCAGCTTCGGCGGAGCCTACTGGCTGTGGATGATCATCCTGTTCTCGTTCGTGCTTCAGGCCGTGAGCTATGAGTTTCAGAACAAACTGGGCAATCTGCTGGGTCCCAACACCTTCCAGTGGTTCCTTGTGCTGAACGGCATCCTGGGTCCCCTGCTGCTGGGCGGCGCCGTGGCCACCTTCTTTGAAGGGAGCAATTTCGTGGTGGAGAAAGCCAACATTGTCGATGCCACCGCCCTGACGCCCGTCATCAGCCACTGGGGCAACGCCTCGCATGGGCTCGATGCACTGCTCAATCCGTGGGTGCTCATTTTCGGACTGGCCGTGATGTTCCTGGCGCGCACGCTGGGCACGCTCTATATTATAAATAATGTGGGCGAAGGCGACATCCGTTCGCGAGCCAGGTTCAGGCTGTTGGGAAATGCCGTGCCTTTCCTCCTGCTCTTCGTGGCCTATCTGGTACACCTGCTGCTGAAGGACGGCTATGCCTACACGGCCGACGGCACCATCGTCATGGAGCCGAACAAATATCTGCACAATTTGCTGGCTATGTGGCCCGTGCTGCTCATGCTCCTTGCAGGCGTGGTGCTGGTGCTGTGGGGAATTTGGAAGGATATGGCCCCGCAGCCTGCCGCCAAGGGCCTCTCAGGCATCTGGCCAGCGGGTGTAGGTACGGTGCTCACCGTCCTGGCGCTGCTGCTCTGTGCCGGATGGAACCATACGGCCTACTATCCATCGACGGTTGACGTCCAGATGTCGCTCACCATTGAAAACTCATGCAGCAGTCCGTTCACCCTCAGCACCATGTTCTGGGTGTCGCTGCTGGTGCCCTTCGTGCTGGCCTACATCGTCTACTGCTGGCGTAAGATTGACAGCCGCAAGCTGACCCGCGACGAGATTCAGCACGACGAGGCCTACTAAGCTCAGCAGCCTTTCGAGGTCATGATATTCAGCACCATTTCGTCCGTCGGCCCCATTCCATTGGCGCCGATGGACGTTAGGTTATGTATGCAGCGGTCTACGCAGTCGTCGACGATGCCCTCGCTGCTGCTGACGCATTTTCCCTCCATGGCCAGCAAGGCCGAGAGCAGGGCCGTGCTGACGCCACTGGTAATCTTCAGCGAGCACGAAGGCTTGGCACCGTCGCAGATCATGCCCGTCAGGTTGGCCACCATGTTCTTCACCGACGCACAGATGCGCCCGTAGTCGCCGCCCATGAGATAGGTGATGCCCACGCTGCTGCCTATTGATGCCACCACGCAGCCGCACAGGGCCGACAGGGCGCCCAGCGACTGCTTGATGTAGATGGCCGTGAGGTGGCTCAGCATCAGGGCGCGGATAAGCTCCTCCTCCGTATTTTCGTTCTCCTTGGCATATACGCACACGGGATTGGTGGCGCAGATGCCCTGGTTGCCGCTGCCCGAATTGCTCATCACGGGAATCATGGCCCCGCCCATGCGGGCGTCGCAGGCCGAGGCCGTGCGCGAGATGATGTGGCAGTAGATGCTGTTGCCGAAGATGCCCTTCGACATGGGACGGTCTATGGTTTTGCCCAGGTTGTGACCGTAGTTGCCCTTCAGGGCCTCGCGGGCCGCATTCATGTTGTAGGTGCGCGTTTCCTCAATGAAGCGAATCTCGTCGAGCGGTGCCGTCGTGGCAAAGTCATAGACTAAGCGCAGATTGAGGGGGATGGTCCCTCTCTCCTCACTGCTCTCTGCTCTCTCCTCTAAAAACTCTCCACTCTCCACAAAATGGGTGTGCGAACCGGCAATGATGGCTTTCTCCTGCCGGCCGTCGGCCTCGGCAATCATTTCCACGTAGAGCTTCTCCTTGATGCCCCGCTTCAGCTGAATGTCTATGCGCCCCTCGCTGATGAACTGCTTGCCCTGCTCCAGGGCGTCGGGCGTCAGGTCTTTCAGCACCTCCAGTTGGTATTCGCTCTTGCCGATGAGGGCTCCCAGGGCTATGGCTATGGGCAGGCCCGTCATGCCCGTGCCTGGTATGCCCACGCCCATGGCGTTCTTCAGTATGTTGGCACTCAGCAGGGCCGTGATGTGGGTGGGACGCTGCCCCAGGCGTTCGGTGGCCTTGGCGGTGCAGAGGGCAACGCACATGGGTTCGGTGCAGCCAATGGCGGGCACCACCTCCTGGTGGACCAGCTTGATGATTTGCTCACGAGTTTCCTTGTCTATCATAGCATGTTTATTGTCTTTGTCATAAGAAAGGTGATGCAAAGTTACGTCATTTTGCCGACACAGCCAAAACTTTTGTTGAAAAACTGCCTCGCAGCGCCTGCACGCGTGCTCAGCGAAGCCTGTGTCGGCCTCCCGTTTTCCTGGGAAGGCTTCCCGTTTTTCTGCGGAGGCCTCCCGTTTTTCTGCGGAGGCCTCCCGTGAAAATTTCTCACGTGAGATTTTTTCACGGGAGGCCTTCCCAGAAAAAAATCTCACGTGAGAAATTCTTAAATCTCGCAGGCATGATATTTTTTTTCTACTTTTTATTGCCAGAATGGTGCGAGTTTACCAAACTTTTCGTATCTTTGCAACGTAATTTAACTTTATAATGTTTCAACTAATAATTAAAAACCATGGACGAAAACCCAACAATCAAGGCTGGGAACAATGCTAACCCCCAGCAGCCTAATGGGCAGCCACAGTATCAGCAGGCCAATGGCCAGCAACAGTATGGTCAGCAACAGTACGGCCAGCAGCAGTATGGCCAGCAGCAGTATGGCCAACAGCAGTATGGCCAGCAGCAGTACGGGCAGCAACAGTACGGCCAGCAGCAGTATGGCCAGCAGCAGTACGGCCAGCAACAGTACGGCCAACAGCAGTACGGTCAGCAACAGTACGGCCAGCAGTATCAGCAATCGTATGCTCAGCAGGCTTATGGCCAGCAAAAGCCATTGTTGCTGGATGAAGCCGGCAAGTATCACTTGCTGGGAGCTGCCAAGTGGATCAAGACGCTGGCCGTCATCGCCACCATCATGTGCGTATTGCTGTTCATCATCTCCATTCTGCTGATGACGAACAAGTATGTTCCCGCTGTGGCAGGCATTGCCTATCTTGTTCCCATCCTCTTCTACATCTATCCCATCGTGAAGTCCTTCAGCATGAGCAAGAATGCCAAGATGGCCGTGCAGATGGATAGCTCGCAGAATCTGGTAGAGAGCCTGAGCGACCTGCGTTCAACGGTAACCTATTTGGGCGTGCTGGCCATCATCGGCATCGTGTTCTTGGTGATTGGCCTTATTTTCGGCATTGCAGCCATTGGCGAAGTAGCACGCTACGGCGGCTTTTAACGGTCAGCTGCCATAGATAACAATAACAGCCAGAAGAGCATGGGCTTCTTCTGGCTGTTATTGTTATGTGGCAGATTCTTTCCTGCTTACTTAAACGGCAGGTACCAGTTCTTCTCGTCGAGCAGGTTGACCACGGGATGTTTGTAGGCCAGCTTGCCGGCAAGCCACTGCGAGCCGAAGCTGCTGCCATAGAGGCCCGAATGGTTCTTGTGGCGGGCCATTCGGGTCAGGTCGCCAAAGCGGTTGCCCTCGAAGGCCAGCTCCAGTGCCATCTCGTCGCAGAGGATGTCCTCCATGGCGTTGATGGTGTCCTGCATGGTGCCCGTGGGCTGGATGCCGTACTGACTCTGCAGCTGGTTCAGCTTCTTGCTCACTTCCGTCTCGTACTGATAGGGCGAGAAGGAACCCTGGGTGTAGTAGCAGCCACGGCTGTGGATGCCCCAGTTCTCTTCAAACATCTGGACGTTCTCGGCCGAGAGGAAGGGAATGGTGGTCTGCAGCAGCTGCTCCGTGGCGGGACGGATGTAGCGGTGGGCCTCCAGGTCGGTGCTGTCGCCATGCTGGACATAGGTATGCAGCTCCTCGTTGATGCCGTCCTTGAGGATGGCGAAGGCGGCATCGGGATGTCCCATGCGGTTGAGGGCCTCGGCCAGGCGCAGGTAGACGGTAGCCGTGCGATAGATGGGCACGTTGGCGCTGGTGAACTTGATCATCACGGCAAAGGCGGAGTCGTTCTTGGCCACCTGGCGCATGGTCACCAGTCGGCGCAGGTCGCCCAGCTGGGCCGTGCGCACTATGGTGGAGCCGCCAGTGGCGGTGCCAGGCGTGTAGTAATATTCCTGTGCATCGCTCAGGGCCACATAGCTGGGCGAGGCGTCAATCTGGCGCTCCAGGAGGTAGCGCTCGTTGCTGCCTGCCGCACCGCTGGTGGTGCTGTAGAAATCGTAGCCGAAAATGCCGGGCAACTCGGTCACTGCGCCACGCAGCGTGTTGGCTGCCAGGGGAATGTAGGTGATGATGTCGTTGTCGTTGGTGACGCTGAAGATGCTGCTCCATTGGTAGCCGTCGTTGACGGTCATGGAGAAGGCTGCCGGCATGCGGTCCTCGAAGATGTTGATGAAGTAGCTGTCCATGAGGTTGATGTAGGCCTGGCGGATGCTCCACTCGTTCTGTCGCAGGAAGTTGAAGTAGTAGCGAGCGGCCAGCTCGTACTGGTGGGTTTCCAAGTAGAGGTCGGCCAGCACCAGGTCGATGGGCAGCATGGCGCGCCTGGAGTTGATGATCTTCTCCTGCGGGTTGTCGCTGTCGCTGGAGTTGAGCACGCCGGCCGAGATGTTGCCATAGGTGGGCACGGGGGTGCCGCTGAAAAGCTGCATCTCGGGAGCCAGCGCGTCGCAGATGCCCTGTAGGTCCTTGGTCTCGATCTGGCGGTTGGCATCGCCGATGCTCACCAGCGGGTCGGTGTAGAAAGGCACTGAGCCATAGTTCTTGGCCAGCTGCATGTAGGCCCAGGCGCGAACGGCCAGTGCCTCGGCATATTCGGGTATGGCCACCTGGCGGCTGCCCGTGCGCAAGGAGGTGTCGCGATGGGCGATGTAGTAGTTGCAGTTGTTGATGACGCGATAGTAGACGTAGGCCGAGTCATACTTGTTGCTCACGCCGGCCGAGAAATTGGCCAGCTGGCGAAGGTCGGTCTCGGTGTACTGGTTGGTGGCCACGAGGTCGCCGCGCATCTCGCCCTGCAACACATACTGGTCGGCAGCCAGCTGCAGGCCTTTCAGTATGCCCAGCGTGTAGAACATGGAGTCTGTCTTCTGGTCCAGGGCAGGATCGAAGATCTGACGGTCGCTGTCGGTCTCGAACATGTCGGAGCACGCTGCGCTAAAGAATAAAGAACAAATAATAAATAATAAACCTAATGGTTTGACTAGTAGAGAGGATATCCCTTTGCTGTTTATTCTTGTATTCATATTTCTCTTTTTTTATTTTTTATTTTTCGTTTAGGCCGCAGGCCGTTTAGAGGTTAATCTTCAGGCCCATGGTGAAGGTGCGTCCCAAGGCGATGTTGCCCGTGTCGATGCCCTGATAGAGCACGCTGTTGGCAATGCTGCTCTCGGGGTCGTTGCCCAGGTAGTGGGTGAGGGTGATGAGGTTGTTGGCCTCGGCCCAGACGCTGAGTCCCTGCAGCCAAGTCCACGAGCCAGGAACGGGCACGCGGTAGGTGAGGTTCACGGTCTTCAGACGCAGGTAGGAGCCGTCTTCAATCCAGCGGTCGCTGAAACGCGAGTTGCCCATGGGGTCGTCGAAGCTGATGCGGGGGATGTCGGTCTGCTGACCTTCGGAACGCCAGCGGTTGGTCATGGCGGTGGTCTGGTTGTAGAAGTTGAATCCGCCTTCGAGCAGCGAGCGCTGATAGTTGTAGACATCGTT
The DNA here is from genome assembly GCA_017400455.1 of Prevotella sp. Lineage (GTDB taxonomy): Bacteria > Bacteroidota > Bacteroidia > Bacteroidales > Bacteroidaceae > Prevotella. The sequence continues at coordinate 43,828 of JAFPTC010000033.1, forward strand.
GCCGAGCGAGTAGTTCAGTCCAACATTGAGCGTGAAGTCCTTCCACGTAAGCTTGGCGAAGATGTTGCCGTAGATGTCGGGGTTGGGATTGCCGATGATGGTCTTGTCGGCCTCGCTGATCTGGCCGTCGCCATTGAGGTCGGCAAAGTGTACGTCGCCGGCACGGAAATACTGTTCGGCACCAGTGGCATCGAGCTGGTAGAGGTAGTCGCGGCTCGACGTGCCCTTGTCGGCATTGCGGGCATCCTGGTCAGAGGCAAAGACGCCCAGGGTCTTGTAGCCGTAGAACATGCCTACGGGCTGGTTGACGATGGTGGCAATGTTGTTCTGGCCGTAGATGCTGCTGGTGTAGCCCTGAGCCGAGAGCTGACCATCGACATAGATGCGGCTGTCGTTGGGCAGCGTCTTCACCTTGTTTACATAGTGACCGGCGCTGACTCCCACCTCAAGGTTGAGGTTGCGCGTGACCACAGGCTTGGCGGTGACCGACAGCTCGAAACCTTCGTTGTCGAGCGAGCCGCCGTTGCTCCAGTAGTTGTTGATGCCAGCCACGGGGTTGTCGAAACTCTTCAGCGTGAGCAGGTTGCTGGTGTGGTGGCGGAAGTAGTCGAAGTCTACGCCCAGCCGGTTGTTCAGCAGATAGGCACGCAGGCCAAGGTCGAACTTGCTGGTCTTCTCCCATGAGATGGACTCGTTGCCGATGTTGTCGAGAATGGCGGCGGTGGACTTGTAGAGATATTTCGACACGCCGAAGGAGGTGCGGGCAGCATAGTTGTTGATGTCGTCATTACCGCTGATGTCGTAGCCGGCCTTCAGCAGCAGGTAGTTGATGCCCTTCACCTTGGGGAACCACGACTCGTTGGTCAGTGCCCATCCCAGCTGGATGCTGGGGAAGAGGCCCCAACAAACGCCACCGAGCTTCAGGCCGTCGGCTTCCTTGCCAAAGCGGCTGCTGGTTTCCATGGCCATTGACAGCTGGGCGAAGTAGCGGTTGCGATAGTTATAGTCGGCGTTGGCATACCACGTCATGGAGCGCCAAGAGTCGTCGGCACCGGTGGCATCGATGAAGTCCATGTTGACGGAGATGTTGGGCGTCTTGTCGTTACCGGCTGACGAATACTTGCCCTGAGGCTCGTTGTCGTCGAAGGCAAACGAGGTGTAGCGCATGCCGGCATAGACGTCCAAGCTGTGCTTGCCCAGCTGCTTGGTCCACTGCAGACGGGTGTCGCTCTGCACGCTGGTCTCCTTGGAGAACATCGACATTGAGGTGGTCTGCACGCGGCCAATGCCTTCGACCAGGAAGGTGGGCATGCCACCCAGCGGGCTGTAGTAGCGCTGCGAGATGCGGTCGAGCGAATAGCTGAAGGTCTCGGTGAGCGACAGCTCGTTGCTGAACTCATAGCGGGGGGCGATGACGGTGTTGAAGTGGGTCATCTCCGTGCGGTTCTTGTTGATGGCGTCGCCATTGGCAAGCAGGGCCGTGGGGTTACCCAGTGTCAGGTCTTCGTCAAGCATGGTCAGATAGTCATCGGCTTCGGCCAGCGTAGAGGACAGACGGTGGGTGACATTATTATAGGTATAGGGGTTGAGGAACGGCGACTTGATGAGTGCCAGGAAAGTGGGCGAGGTGACCGTTCCCGTGGTGAGGCTCTGAGGAGCGCCGTTGTCGAAGACATCGCGGTTGAGCTTCGTATAGGACATGTCGAAGCGGGTGGTGAGGCGGTTGATGACGTTGATGTCGGTGTTGAAACGCACGTTCAGACGGTTGAAGCCGTTCTTGCGTGCTGTGCTCTGACCGTCGGTATAGCCGAGGGAGAGGTTGTACATGCCCACATCGTCGCCGCCCTGCACGTTGATGTTGTAGTTCTGGTTCAAGGCCGTATGCATCACCTCGTCCTTCCAGTCAGTGTCGTTGTGGAACTTGGTGTAGTAATACTTCGAGGGATCGTCAATGAGGAACTTGAACGACTCGGGGTCGGTGAACTTGCTGATCTCAGGATAGGTGCCCAGCATCTCGGAGGCATAGAGGCGATACTGCGCGGCATCCATGACGTCGGGCATGCGTGGAACAAGAGTCACACCCACGCCGATGTTTGCGTCGATGCGGGTTGCCATGCTATGACCACGCTTGGTGTCGATGAGGATGACGCCATTGCCGCCCTTGGCTCCGTAGAGTGCGGTGGCGTTCTTCAATACCGTCACTTTCTCGATGTCCTCGGGGTTGATGTTGAGCAGCAGGTTGTTATAGTCGCCGTAATGAAGGGTGGTGCGCGTCTGCTGCATGTCCTGTACCACGCCGTCGATGACGATGAGGGGCTGAGCATTGGCAGTGAGCGAGTTGAGGCCACGCACGAACATGGCGGCGCCGTAGCCGGGACCACCACTGCGGGTGATGCTGCGCACGTCGGCACCGAGGTTGCCTTCGATGTCGGTCTCGATGGTTTGCGAAGTGGTGTTGGCCACTTTCACGGTTGACGAGGCTCCGATGTGGGTGTCCTTGTCGTACATGGGACGGAACTTGTCGGAAAGCATCTCGATGTGGATGAGCTCGCCTTCCTTGCCCAGACCCACGTGCTGGTCGAGATACTCAGGTGAGTGGACGTAGAGAGCGGTGGCAAAGGTTGGCACCTTGATGGTGAACTGGCCGTTGTCCTCGGTCATGGCGGTGTAGTTGGCATTGCCAAGGGCCTGAATCATGATACCGGCAAGAGGAGCCTTGCTTACTGCATCAACACAGATGCCTTTGACCTCCATGGTGGGGTAGGTGGGAACCTTTACCGTGGGCTTCTTGGGTGCCTTGACCTCGGTGTCGTCATTGGCCGATTCGTCGTCCTGCGCATGGGCCGGCATGCCGATGCAAAGTGCGCAGAGGATGGAAAACCAAAGAATAATATGTCTTTTCATTGTAGTGCTCTGTTTTGATTAATAGTTGCCAGTGTCATATTTGTAGTCTGGATGTTCTTTCAGATAGGTGTCGAGCTCCTTCGGACGCAGGATGACGCAGTCGATGCGAAGGGTGCGGTCGTAGAGTGCACGCTCCCTCGAAGTGACGGCGCTGTTGATGCGCAGGTAGGGGTAGTAGTCGCCCGTGCCGGCATAGGCCACGGGGAAGGTGAAGTCGCCCAGATAAATGGAGTCGACACGCGTGGAGTCGGAAGTGAAGTTGGTCTCAACGCACCAGCTGCGGTCGCGGTCTTCATTCTTACCTTTCAGGTTGGCATAGCCCATGGATACATTGAATTTATTGGGCTTGGCCTCAATATTGCTGCTGGCAATGTTGGCGGGAACCATGACTACGTAGACGCTATAGGTGGTAGAGCGTACTTGCGGCAGATAGAACACAGCACCGGGATTGGTGCTTTGGCTGGCTGGCTGAAGCTGCACGTAAGCATTGCCCGATACGTGGCCGCTGATTTCAGGATTCTGTGTGCCAGGGGTGACATAGATGCGCTCAGAACCTTCGCCCGAGACGTTGACGGTGCTGCCCAGTGTGCGGTTGTACTCGCCCTGGATGATGATCTCAGGGTTCCATGACGTCCAGGGGTGAATCTGCATGGTGTCGGTAATCCATACGGCACCGTTGCTCTTTTCCACGCGCTTGGCATTGGCAAACAGGGCGGCTGCATCCTCGGAATAGATCTTGGTCAAGGTTGTGCCATAGAGCGAGTCGCACTGGAGGCGCTGGCCCGTTTGGAGCGTGTTCAGCTTGCGGTTGTCATAGAGATTGTTGTTGAAGAACAGGTTGCTGGTGAGCATGAGGTTGACGATGGAGTCCCTCAGGTACTGCACATCGCTGATGTCAATGGTCACCTTCTTGGCCTCAGTGGTGGAGGTGTTCTCCATGAACTCAAAGGAAGGAACGTAGTTGAAATACTGTTCCACCGTGGCTTTGGCCTTTCGCCATGCTTCGTCGGTGGGCAGCAGCATGGTGTAGTTGCTGTCCTCGCGGTTGATGAAGGCGAAATAGCGGGTAAAGAGTTCGTTGTGCTCGTCGAAGACAGAGTCGAGATAGGTGATTTGTCCGTTCAGGGTAGGACCGACCACACTCTTCTCAATATTCAGCTTCTTCACGTCAAAGCTGTGGAAGAAGTTGGAGATGGAATCCAACGAATAGTCATTGCTATTGAGCGACTCATAGATGTTGGGCAAGAAAGGAATCTTTCCGTTGAGCTGGTGAATGACGCCATTGCGGCTGGCCAGGTTGGGCTGCGACAGGGTGACACCCTGAATGGCGTAGCCTTGGTCTGACGAGAAGTTCATCAGTTTCTCGTTGAGCGTGTAGATTTGCTCGTTGATTGTGCCTGAAGCGGGGTAGTTGTTTCGGGCAATATGATTCTGAATGAATTCTTGCTGCAAGCGCTGGGTGCTCATGGCCGATAAAGCATCGAAATCGAAAGAACCGTTGACCGGCGCCCAGACGGTATAGGTCTGCGTGGCGTTCAACACTTCATCATAGCCCGTTTTCTTGAGCAGCGTGGCAAACTGCGTCAGATTCTCGTTCTTGGAAATGTTTTCCCACAATGTGGACTGCTGGGAGTCGAAAATGGAGGAGTCGGCCTGGTAGTGGTCGTCCCAGTCAGCGCAGGAAATGAAGAATGAAGGCTGAAGGATGAAGACTGCTGCTCCGAGCAACTTCATCGTCATGTTCATGCTTCTTTTCCTTTTATTGATGTTTCGTATTGTCATAATTGAATCGTTTTTTAGTCCGCACAAGTCGGAGGCAAATACTTCATTCTTCATTCTTCAATCTTCTTATTAGTACATGTCTTCCACATAGCGGGTGTTGTTATAGACATTTTCCGGGCAGAATTCAATGTAGTCAAGGTGGAACTGCCAAGCATCTCCCTCAAGGACGGTCTTAAAGCGCAGCCAGTATTCGTCCTGCTTGAAGGCCTGCTTTGCCAGGATTCGGCGCAAGTCCTCACGGTTGCTGCGAGCATAGTTGCCAGAGTTGACGCCTACGGTGTAGTAGAGCGGACCACGCATGTAACCCAGGTTACGCATGTTGGCGTCGGTCTCAACGCCCTTGTCGTCGCAGCGGGCCCAGTCGCACCAACCAGTGTTCACATCGGGGGTGAGGTCGGAGTTGTTCACGGGAACGATACGCATGTCAAGCGGGATGTCGAGCGCCTTCATCGATGTCAGTTCAGAGGAAGAACCCAGATAGAACTGGAGCATGCCTCGGTTGCCATTGGCGGTGTAGCCTATGCGCAACTCGTAGGTGCCTTCTGGCACAGGAGGTAGACGGAAGGCAAAGTCGAAGCGGCCCTTACAGTTGAACTCGTCGCCCTGATAGTTACTCCATCCGCTGCTCTGGCCAGACAGGTAGTAGAGACGCGTGTCGTCGCCATTGTAGATGGCAAGGTTTTCAAAGAATCCCGGTGGCATGCGTATATAACTGCCGCTAAGGTTGCCGTCGGTACCGGTCTTGCCACCATTCATAGCGTTCACTTCGCTGTCACTGATGCGGCGGAACGAGTTCGACATCATTTCACCCAAGAAGGCGGTGTCGTCAAAGCGCAAACGCTCGTTCAGGGCTCCGTGAGGCACGTTCTCGTTATACACCAGCATGTCGCCGATGGGGTGGATGTAGCCATTGACGGCTGCCACCTGGGCATTCTGACCGTCGAGCTTAATGCCGTCGAACAAGACGGTATGCATAGCGGCTGAGCCTTGTTCACCCACCATGTCGGTCAGCGAGTTGTTGGCTATCCAGCGGTTGATGTAGAGGCGGTTGCTGTTGCGCGTAATCTTCAAAAGCGTGTAGGGCAGCATGGTCTCGTAGTATTCCACCAGCGTAACCTTGGAAACCTGGTTGTGAGAGTTCACCAGCTTGTCGTAAGGCAGCTTGAATTTCAGGATGTGATAGCGCATGAACATGCTGAATGCGTTCCAGGGATTCTTGTAGTCTGAGCCAGTGCTTACCTCGATGTTGTGAGTGCGGGCGTAGTCATACCAGCCTGTGCCTTGCATGGCGCTGGCCGAATAGGCTTCGTTGGCATAGGCTATAAGGTCTTCGATGCTATTGATTCCCTTCGATGCCAGCACTTCGTCGCTTTCGGCAAAGATGGTATAGCCCATTTCGCATTTCTCGGGAACATAGAAACCGCGATTGTTGTCAACTTCGGAGAAGTTGGTATGGCTGACATTCGTGAGCGAGTCAGCCAGGCCAGTGAGCTTCAGAGCCTGCGAGAAGAGGGTGAACTGGTCTGGGTGGTTCTCCATCTCACCTGCAATGAGCATGTTAGAACGGCGGATGACGCAGTCGATCTCGTGCAATACGCCGTTCTCCAGCTCATTGTCCATGCTCGTTATGGCAGAGGCTCGGCTGATGGTGACGGCGCCCGTCTCGGGGTCGATGGAGGTGTTGATGTCACGGCCGAGCATGGTCTTGATGGTCATACCGTTGCCCATGTTGACACCCATTACCTCCGTGTTCAGCAGGTGGAACAGTGCTATGTCCTCGCAGAGTGAGTCGGTGAGTCCTTCCAGTCCACGGGCGGTCATGCCGTTGTGGGGTAGGTCGATGTTCACCGGGTCGTCATAGAGACTGTCGATGTATTCCTGCACAGCTTCATTATTTGGCGCGAAGCAGGTGTAGGTGCCATAGGCAGAGAGAATCTTGTCGTAGCCTATGCGCCCAAGTATATAGTTGAAGCTGCTAAAACGGTCGCTTCGGTTCACGAGATAGTCTTCAATGGTCTCGCCCGTGAAAGTATAGAGGTTCGACTCGTCAATGTCTTCCTTGCAGGAAGTGGCGAGGGGCAGTGTGGCTATGATGCCACACCACAGCAACCCTTTTGCGATATTTTTCTTTATATTATAGGTAACCATAATTCCTTATTATTAATTACACGTTACTAATTCTTGCTTGTCGTCTTCTCTTGAATGTAGACGGGGTTCTGCTTGAGCAGCGGATTCACCTTGGTCTCATTCTCCTCAATGGGCCAGTAGAGATACGGTTCGCCTTTCATCTTGTAGGAAACGGCATCGCCTTCACCGCCACTGCCATACTTGCGGATGACCATATCGAGCATGGGCTTATAGAGCTCGGGCCATGCGGCCTGGTCGGCCAGCTTCTGGTGGATGTCTACTCCCTCCATGTGGCGGTAGCCATAGCGCAGCAGGTCCCACCAGCGCTTACCCTCGAAGCACAGCTCGCGTTCGCGCTCGGCCATCACCAGCAGCTCCATGTCTTCCTTGTCTTTGAAAGTCTCAAACTTCAGGGTGTCGGTGGCTGTCTTTGCCATTGAGCGCTTGTTCACCATCTGCACCAGGTCGAATGCTTTCTTCAGATTGGTGCTGTCAGAGGAAGCCGTCTCAACGAGTGCCTCGGCCTTCATCAGCATGACGTCGGTGAGTCGATAGACAATCCAGTTCTGGCGGAACTCGCGGAAAGCACGGCTGTTGCTCTTCTGAATACCCACGGTGCTGGTGGTGTTGACCGTGGATCCTGTTGCATCCACCATCTTGCGGATGCTGAGCTGCTGGGCCTCCTCGTTGTTGGCGTCGTAGACGTTGTTCCAGAAGCGGTAGTCGTTCTTCGACAGGTAGATTTTCTTGCCTTGGTCGGTATTGGCGTTCACGTCAACGCTGTTGAAAACCTGAGAAGCCATGAGCATGCTGGTGCTGCGGTAGTTGTCCTGGTTGCCCGATTGGTAGTAGTAGTTCTCCAGGGCCTCGTTGGAGTTGTCGCGTCCGTTGTACTGCCATTCCAGAATACTCTCGTGCGAATTGCCGGCGTTGGTGCCAAAGATGGTGCTCAAGGCATTGGCACCTTCCTCCAAGTGGTAGATGTCCTTCTTCTGGTCGGTAATGTCAAACTGCTTGTACTGCTCGTAGAAAGCATGCTTGGCATTGATGACCGAGTCGGCATGGACGATGGCCTGCTGATAGTCGCTGCTGCTATGAGTCATGGCAGCACGCCACAGGTAGATGTCGGCCATGAGGGCATCCACGGCATCGCGAGTCATGTAGCCCTTGTTGCGCCAGTCAAATTGTCCGTAGGCGCCGCTTCGCATGATGTACTGGCGAGCCTCCTTCAGGTCGTCCAGACAGTTTTGCAGCACAACGTCAGGGGCGCTCTGCTCAAGAACCTCCACCTCGCTGTCATTCTCGTAAGAGTGAGTGGTATAAGGCACGTCACGGAAGGCGCGAACCAGATAGAAGTAGCACAGCGAGCGCAGGGCCAGCATCTGGGCACGCACCACCTGATAGTCGCCCTGTGTGAACTCGGGGTCTTCGGCCATCACATCCTCGGCGTGGTTGAGCACGATGTTGCAGTTGTTGATGACCTTGTAGAAGGCGCTCCACCTGTTGTAGCGGTTTGTGGGCAACAGGTTGACAGCGCTGATATTGTCGATGACGTTATCGTTATAGTCGGCCAGTTTCACCAGCTCATCCGAGCGGAAGGCACCCCACATGATGGCCCGTTCCTGGATGTCGTAGCTGAGCATGCTCTGGTAGCATCCGTCAACCATCTGGTCTACGTCAGCCTTCTTCTTCCAGAACTCTGAACCCACGATGCGGTCGGTGGGGTAGATGGTCAGGAAGTCGTTGCAGCCGTACAGCATAGCGGCGAAGCCACAGCACAGCAGACCTTTGACGATATGTTTCTTTATATTCGTAATCATATCAATGATTCTATTATACATTATTCTTATTACTTTATTTACTTAGGCCAAAGCCGCATTAGAATCCTACTTGAACGTTCAGCGTGACAGACTTTGAACGCGGGGTCTGTGAATTGTCGTAGGCTATGCCCCATGAGCCGGGTGAATGCTCGGGATCGGTGCCGCTGTACTTGCTCCAGCAGAACAGGTTCTGTCCTGAGAGGCTCATTTGCAGACGGCGCAGGCCCAGGGCCTTCAGCATCTTTCTCTTGAAGTTGTAGCTCAGCTGCACATAGCTCATGCGCACGAACGATGCATCTTCCACATATCGGTCGCTGCCTTGCCAGTTGTAGCCGGTGTCGAACATGGCGCGTGGAATTTCGGTCACGTCGCCGTTCTTGCGCCAGCGCCAGTTCACGGCCGAACTCTGGTTGTAGGCATTGTACATCTCCTCCAGGCTCATCTTGGCCGAGTTGACAATCTTGATGCCCTGGCGATAGCTGAAGCTGGTCTTCAGCGACCAGTCGCCATACTGCAAGTTGAAACCGAAACCACCGTTGAGGTGGGGGTTGGAGTTGCCTAAGTAGACAATGTCGAGCGAGTTGATCTGACCGTCGTGGTTCACATCTTCATAGATGGCATCGCCGCCCTGGAATTCGTAGGTGGAAACGCCGTCGTTGAAGTTGTACACCTGGCGGATGGGCTTGCCTTTCGAGTCCATCATCACGCGGCCCTGGTCGTCAATAGCTACAGGAGCCGTCTTGCCTTTGGCCAGGAACTCATTATTAATATAGTCTCGCAGCTGCTCGCCTGTCCAGTTGTTGCTCTCCTGCATGTTGATGAGATACTCGTAGGTGTACTGGTAGACGCCCTTGTAGCGCAGACCATAGATAGAGCCCAGCGGATTGCCCTTCTGGATGCGGTTGAGGAACTGTCCGCGCTTGCTGGAGTCCCATTCGCCGTTGATGCTTTCCAGCACGCTCTCGTCCATGTCCACAATCTCGTTGAAGTTCTGCGAGATGTTGAAGTTGGCGCTCAGCGAGAACTTTCCAATCTGGATGATCTTGTTGGCCGATATGTTCAGCTCCCATCCTTTGTTGGTCATCTCGCCAACGTTTGCCCACGACAACGAGCTGAAACCAGTTGACGAAGGTATGCGCACACCACCCATGAGCAGGTCTTTGGTGCGCTTGAAGTAGTAGTTGAAGTCACCCGTCAGGCGGTCGTTGAAGAAACCGAAGTCGCCACCAATATTATATTGTGAGGTGCGCTCCCATTTCAGTTCGTCCAGTCGCAGGCCTTCAAGATAGGTCACACTGTGCTTGTCGCTGATGCTGCCATAAACACCCGATGTGTTGTACTTGGAATACTGCAGGTACTGGCTGTCGGGCTGACGGCCCACGATACCCCAAGAGGGGCGGAAGCTAAGCATGGAGAGAATGTTCTTGTCGCCGTTCTTCGCCCACTTCATCCAAGGCTCGTCGCTGATGTTCCAGCGGGCGGAGATGCCGGGGAAGTAGCCCCATTTCTTTGAATCGCCAAACTTCGTAGTACCGTCGGCACGTATGGAGAGGTCGATGGCATACTTCGACTTGTAGCTGAAGTGACCCGAATAGATGGCTGACATCGAGCGCCACTGGCCATTGCCGGTGCTCATGTCCTCAATGGCGGTGTCAACGGTGGGCGATGTCGTGCCGTTGGGCGCGTTGCGGTTCACCACCTTCTGGCTGTTGTCGTTGCCGCTGGTCATTTCCCAACGCAGCAGCATGGTGCTCATCAAGTCTTCGTTGGTGAAATGCGGAGTAAAGGTAAAGGTGTGGCGGGTGGTGAAGGCCAGCGAGTTGTAGTCGTACACCTCGCTACGGTTGTAGTTGCCGTCTTCCCATCCACGGGTCGACAGCGATCCGGGCCAATACTTAGGCTCGCTCTTAGAGAAGATGTCCATGTAGACCAGGCCGGAGTAGTCGAGGCGAGTCTTGTTGTCGTCTTTGCCTAAGAGGTAGTAGTCGAGGCGGAATTCGGGCGAGATGCGGTAGGTGTTCTCGTCGCGCCATGCCAGGTTGGCAATAGCCACGGGGTTGCCCAGGTCACGAATGGCACTGAGCTGTGGCGACGACGTGCCGGCCACGCTGGAACCGATGTCGTTGCTGGCACCCTGCGGCAGCATGACATAGTATTCGCCAGTGTTGTTGCCCAGGGCATCCTGACGATAGATGGCCATGTTAGGCGACACCTTCTGGGCACGTCCCAGGATGTTGTCGTCGTAGTTGCGGTGGTTGGCCGTATAGGTCAGGGGGAACGTGGTGCGGAAGGTGATGCGGTCGCTGACGAAGTAGTCCAGTGCCAACTTCGTGGTGAAGCGGTCCAGCGTCTGCTTGATGATGGTACCGTTCTGGTGGTCATAGCCGGCCGACACACGGAAGTTGGCCTTTTCACCACCGCCGCTGATGGTCAGGTAGTGATACTGGTTCCAGCCCGTTTGCTGTACTTCGTTCACCCAGTCGGTGTTGTTGTTCCAGTTCTCAAACTCGGCCCACGAGCGGTTGTAGTTTATCTCGTTGATGTTGGTTGTGGCCGTGGCACTCTGCGAAGGATTGTAGTACATCTCCTTGAGCATCATGGTGTAGTCGTCGCCATTCAGCAGATTGTAGC
>JAFPTC010000034.1 GCA_017400455.1 Prevotella sp.
AGATACATATTTTCATCGAGATGTTACATAAATGCAACCGTTTTTTTCGGTTTTTTCTTAACTTTGCAGGCGTAAGCCTTCGGCAGTGTAAGGACGCTGTGTGTCGTGAAAGGAACCAGCGGTTCGTGTAAGGTGCTTCGCACGAGTAAGAAACCTAATGACTTAAAAGATATGACCAAAAGACTTTCCACTTTTCTCCTGGCTGTCCTCTTGACAGCTATCGGCGCGAGTGCACAGCCCATTACGGCAGGGCCGCACACCCGCGTAGAGACCGCCTATGGCACCATCGAAGGTTATCAGGACGGCAGTATCTTTACTTTTAAAGGCATTCCCTATGCCCAGGCAGAGCGCTTCATGCCGCCACAACCACCGGCTAAGGTGGAGGGCATCAGGCAGTGCAAGGTCTACGGTCCTCAGGCTCCGCAGGGCGAGAGCCTGAGGTGGAACGCCCGCAACAGCCAGACGGATTATGGTTTCGGCAATCAGTTTGTGACCGAGCCGATGGACGAACGCGAGTGCCTTGTGCTGAACGTCTGGACGCCTGGACTGGGCTCGAAGAAGCTGCGCCCGGTGTTCGTATGGATTCATGGTGGCGGCTATGCCGGCGGCTCGGGTCACGACCTGCCGTGCTACGAGGGTCGCGCGCTGGCAGAGGCTGGCGACATCGTGGTGGTGAACCTGAACCACAGGCTGAACATCCTCGGTTATGCCGACCTCACGGGCCTGGGCGGCAAGTACGCGCAGAGCGTCAACCTGGGCATGCAGGACATCGTGAAGGCCCTGGAATGGGTGCGCGACAACATAGCCCGCTTTGGCGGCAACCCCGACGAGGTGACCATCGGCGGACAGTCGGGTGGCGGCGGCAAGGTGTCGACGCTGCTGGCGATGCCCTCGGCCAAGGGACTCTTCAAGCGGGCCATCGTACAGAGCGGTTCCACGCTGCGGCAGGCCTTGCCCGAGCAGACGCGCCCCTACGGCATCGCCCTTGCCCAGGAGCTGGGACAGCCTGCAACGGCCGAGGCCGACTTCTCGAAGTACACGTACGACGAATTGAACTATGCCGTGCAGCGCCTGGCGCAACGTGGCATGCGCAGCGCCTTCTCGCCCGTCGTCGACGGTGTGATCCTGCCGCAGCATCCCTTCGAGCCTGCCCCGCCAACGGCGAACGACGTGCCGATGCTCATCGGTACCGACTTCAATGAGTTCACCTTCGACATCAGCCACGACATGACGTGGGCGGAAGCCGAGGAGGTCGTGCGCAAACGTCAGGGCGACAAGGCTGAGCAATACATCGCTGCCTTCAAGAAAGCCTACCCGCAGGCCGAACCAAAGGAGATGACCTACGTCGACACGGGATTCCGCGCCGGCGCCGTACGCCAGGCTGCTGCCAAGGCGGCGCAGGGGGGCGCTCCCGCCTACCTCTACCTCTTCACGTGGAAACCCGAAAGCAACGCCCTGGGAGCCTCCCACGGCATGGAGTTACCCTTCATGCTCCACAACGTCAGCCTGCAGCGCGAGATGACGGGTGCCTCGCCGGCTGCCTATCGGTTTGAGAAACTCATCAGCAACATCTGGCTGTCGTTCATCAAGACTGGCAATCCCAACGTGAAAGGCCTTCCAAAGTGGGAACCCTACAACGAAGAGACGGGCGTCACCATGATTCTCGACAATAAGTGCTATCCCCTGCAGCACCACGACCGCGAGCTCATGCAGATGAGTCGCAGCCTGTGGTGATATTAGAAACCAGAAACCCGAAACCAATGAAACGAATCATTTTTTCGCTGCTGCTCCTGCTGACTTTCGCGGCAGCGGCACAAGCACAGACTCTTCAGCCGGGCAACGACTTCGTGAAGGGTGCCGACGTAGGCTTCCTCACCGGGCAGGAACGGCGGGGCGTGGTGTTCCGCGACCGCAACGGGCACGAGCGCGAATGCCTGGAACTGCTGAAGAACGACTACCAGATGTCGGCCATCCGCATGCGCGTCTGGGTGAACCCTCGTGGCGGGTCGTGCGACAAGAACGAACTCCTCGCCATGGCCCGTCGCGTGAAAGCGCTGGGCATGCAGCTCATGGTGGACTTCCACTACAGCGACTCCTGGGCCGACCCCGGCAAGCAGCCCATCCCGAAGGCATGGCTCGGCCACAGCTTCGAAGAGATGAAGCAGGACCTGCGGCAGCACACCGTCGAGGTGCTCTCGCTGCTGAAGGCCAACGACATCGCTCCACGCTGGGTGCAGGTGGGCAACGAGACGACGAACGGCCTGCTCTGGCCCATGGGCCACATCGAACAGAACCCTGAGCAGTATGCAGGCTTCATCCGCGCCGGCTACGATGCAGTGAAAGAGGTGTTTCCCGAGACCATCGTCATCGTACACCTCGACCGCGGACATCGACAGAGCCTCTACGACCATAACCTCGACACCATCCTGAAGTACGGCGGCAAGTTCGACATGGTGGGCATGTCGCTCTATCCCTATTGGGCCATGGAGGGACATCCCGAGCTCAATGCTGACGACATCATCACCGACTGCATCCGGAACATCCGCCACGTCGGTGAGAAGTACCACTGCGACGTGATGATTGTCGAGACCGGCTACGAAGTCGATGAGCAACATCCGGAGAAAATGGAGGAAGGCCGTCGCCAGCTGGCACGCGTCATCAGCGAAGCCCGCAACCAGACCGGTGGCCGTTGCCGCGGCGTCTTCTACTGGGAACCGCAGTGCCTGCCCGGCGGCTATAAGCTCGGCGCCTTCGACAGCAAGGCCCGGCCCACCGCCATCATGGAGGGATTCGTGGAATAACTTTCTTTTGTTTTAGCATATGATTGTTTTATAAGATTGGTAAATGGGTCTGTTACTCATTTATGTTAATATGCTTACACAAAAGAGGGAGTGCCAAAATGAAAAAAGGGTGAAAAAGAACTGCCACGAAGTCCCATCCTCCTGAGAGGTGGGGACTTCGTGGCAGGACTTTTCCTCAATTTTGACACACCCTCTGGTGGGGTGGGGAAGTTGTCTTGCGCACTAGCGGCTCATGTCGAAGCCGAGGCGGATGCCGTCGTAGTTCTTCGAGAGGTCGCCGATGGTGCTGAGGGTACTGTTGCCGCTGATGGCGGAAACGGTCTGGAGCACGGTGAGGAGCTTCTTCGACTCGAAGAGGATACTCATGCCGCCGGTGGTCTTCTTGGCATAGGCGGGCAGCGAGAAGAGCAGGGTCTTCATCGTGATGAGGCACTTCTGGGGGTCGTAGGTGTAGGTGCCGCTGATGGACTTGCCGTCTACCTTTCCGCTGAACTGTCCGTCCTGGGTGAATGTGAGCTGGGTGTTCGACGCGCTGATGCCGAGGGAGTTGTAGTAGGTGGCGAGTTTCTCCTTGGCGGTGGTGGCTGCCACTTCGCCGCCGGCCTTTGCCAGCAGGTTCTCGGTGGTGAAGGCCACGCCGGGCTGGCGGTAGCTCCAGGTGCCGATGAGGTCGGCCTGTGACGGTTTGTCAGTGCCGATGACACTCGAGATGACGTTGCCGATGGTTTGTCCGTTGGTCATTGCTCCGAGCACGGTGCCCAGAATGTCGCCCACGCCGCTGCCCGAGCCGGAAGTGCCCAGGGCGCCGCAACTGGTCAGTGCCACACATGCGAGGCCTGCCAGGATGTTCTTTGCTTTCTTCATTGTGTTTAGTTTTTAGGGAGTTGTTCTGTTTTCTTTGTTTTTAAAAAAAGGTCCTTAAGGTCTTAAATGACTCTAAGGACCCTAAGGGCTTCAAGGCCATCTACCGCTCTCTGCCCATGAAGCGCAGCAGGTAGAGGAAGAGGTTGATGAAGTCGAGGTAGAGGCTCAGGGCTCCCATCAGGGCAACCTTCTGGGCTCCCTCGCTGGCA
>JAFPTC010000002.1 GCA_017400455.1 Prevotella sp.
GCATAGTTGGCTTGTCCGGCATTGCCGTGCACACCCACCACGCTTGCCATGTTGATGATGGAGCCGCCGCGCTGACGCATCATGATGGGCACGAGTGCGTGGATGAAGTTGAATGCCGACTTGAGGTTAACGGCAATCACGGCATCCCACTGCTGCTCGGTCATGCGCAGCATCAGTCCGTCCTTGGTGATACCGGCGTTGTTCACGAGCACGTCAATGCTTCCAAAGTCCTGTTGCACCTGCTTCACCACCTCCTCGGTCTGAGCAAAGTCGGCAGCATTCGAGGCGTAGCTCTTGGCCTTCACGCCCTTGGCGGCAATTTCCTTTTCTGTTTCTTCATTGACGGCGAGGTCGGTGAATGCGATGTTACAGCCTTCCTCGGCAAACTTCAGCGCGATAGCCTTTCCGATACCGCGTGCTGCGCCAGTTATCAGCGCAGTCTTTCCTTCTAATAATCCCATTTTGTTACTATAATATAATAATGTGTACTTTCTTCTTCCTTAGAACTTGCGCTTGCCCAGTGCGCCATAGACAAACTTGGCCACCTGCGGCTTGGTGTCTTCCTCGCGCATGCCGTGGGCTATGCGCCCGTAGATATAGGGCACCTCCAGCCCCTTGATGCAGTAGTGGGTGATGTCGGCCACCAGGTTCACGTTCTCAATGTCGAACTCGCCGTCCTCCTTGCCCTCGGCGAAGACCTTCCGGAACAGCTCCACCTCGGCCAGGTCGAAGTGCTTGCGCACCTTCTCCACCATCCAGATGTTGCGGAAGAACTCGGCACGCAGGTTACCGTTGCGCACCACCGTCTCTCGAATCATGCTCAGATGGGTGTAAATCAGCTCGATGACCTTTTCCTGCGGGCTGATCTTCCTGGCGGCCACCTCGTCGAGCTTGTCGCTCAGGCGCTCCAGCTCCGTCTCGATGACGGCGTAGTAGATGTCGTCCTTCGACTTGAAATAGGTATAGAGCGTACGTCGTCCCTTGCCCGAGGCCAGGGCAATGTCGTTCATCGTGGTGTTCTCTAATCCGTTCTTGGCAAACAACTGGCGTG
Organism: Prevotella sp.; assembly: GCA_017400455.1. Lineage (GTDB taxonomy): Bacteria > Bacteroidota > Bacteroidia > Bacteroidales > Bacteroidaceae > Prevotella. The sequence goes on from JAFPTC010000002.1 coordinate 1,052, forward strand.
CCACGTCAACCAGTAGTTGCCTTGTCTTAGATATTGACATGATGTCTCTCTTTTTGTGTTGCACACTGCTAATAGCGTGTGCAAAAGTACGGATTTTATTTCTAAACGCCAAGCTTTTAGGCGAAAAACTGCATAAAATGAAAAAAGATACAGAAAAAATTTGCATATCTCAAGAAAAAGCAGTACCTTTGCAGCCGCAAAACAAAAATAACATCGCGGAGTGGAGCAGTTGGTAGCTCGCCAGGCTCATAACCTGGAGGTCGCACGTTCGAGTCCTGCCTCCGCAACTTCAGAAGCCCGATTCATTCGGGCTTCTTTCGTTTACTGCAGTCATGGCGCTTGTGTAGTGGCATGACTTTTCCACGGGAAGGCTCCGCAGGAAACTACGCGCCTACGGTGCTGTTTTCCCAGCTGAGGGTGACGGGCTGCGACTGCGGCAGCGAGGCCTGTACGTCGATGATGCGCTGGTTGCGGGAGCCCCGGAAGAAGAGGGTCTCGTCGCGCTGAGAGCGGATGAAGGGACCGTCGACGAGCACGTCGATGAGTTCGAGCAGCTGGCGCTGGCGTGGATTGGTGAGCAGCTGCTCGTAGGTGAAGCCCGTGTAGCACCAGATGTCCTTCTGGGGCGTGCGCTGGCGAATGGCCCGTGCCAGCTCGGCAAAGCCTTCGGGCTGATACATGGGGTCGCCGCCGCTGAAGGTGACGCCACGGGTGTAGGGGTCGGCCTCGATGACGCGCATCACCTCCTCGGTGCTGACGGTGTAGCCGCCGCTGAAGTCCCACGACTGCGGGTTGTGGCAGCCGGGGCACTGATGGCGACAGCCGGCGCAGTAGATGGAGGTGCGAAAGCCAGGCCCGTCCACCATCGTGTCTTCCACTATGTTTAGTATCTGCAGCATTACGAACTGCAAAGTTACAAAGAAGCTGTCAAACAACCAAATTTTGGCAGCTCCTTTTAGTAAGCGTTAAATATTAACGGCGACCACAAAACTGGATAATATAACTGGAAAAATGCTTCTTCTCTTGAAAAAAACTCTCCCAAAGTATTCTTTTCTTAGTTTTTATGCTTATCTTTGCACCGTCATTGATGATGATTCTCCTTGTCCTTTATTGCAGCACTAAGGTAGGTGGGAATGCTGAAATGACAAGATGACATTTGAACTGAACTAATGTGCTGCGGTATTTACTAAAAAATCGTTAGAACTATGAGACAAAAAATTTCTTTATGGGCGATAGCCGTTGCCCTCATTTGCGGCACGAGTGTATTCACATCGTGTAGTTCGGACATCGACGATAACCCTGTTGACAACAACAGGCTGGCTGAAGAGTTGGTCGGTAAATGGCTTTTCGTAGAGACTGATGGCGAAGAAGTGTTAACTGAAGAAGCGTCGGTTACCACCTTCTTTATGGAAGGTTCCATGTTGAAAGCCTACTTCAGCATATCATTGAAGGATTACGGTCTGTGGGTCTTTAAACAGCCGGTCGCTGTGTCGATTGACGGCACTGATGTCACGCTGACCATGCAGGCAGACGACATGACGGTGGAAGAGAAGATGACCGGCATTACCATCAGTGGCGATGAGCTGCGCTACACCAGTCTGCACACCACCATCATGCGCGACGGGCAGGTGATTGCCTCCTGGGGTCCCAACCAGGTGCGTTGCACGAAGGTGTACAATGACTATGCTCCCATCATGATCGGCCACTGGGAGGGCACTTTCATCAGTGATGAGCCTGGAGCCCTGCCCGAGACTCTCTGTGAGGATTACTATGCCGATGGTACGAGCAAAGAATACGTACTCGTCGACGGACAGTGGGTGGTGGATGAAACCGAGTACACCGAGTACTTCGTCGATGGCAACCTGCTGTTTACCCGCTGGAAATACGATGGAAGTGAAGAGGAACGCGAGAACTGCATCATAGAGTCGTTCGTCGGCAACACCATGATTCTCAGGCAGATTGTCGAGGAAGACGGCAAGCGTGTCACCTACACCACAACTACTAAACGCAGCGATCTACAACTCTAACTACGTTAATAATAACGATACAGGGCTTCATGGTTTCTTGTACTTCAAAACCACGAAGCCCTGTATCTTTTTTATCATCACTTATATATAATAGGCGCAACGTGAATAACCATGGGCAGGACGTGACCGTTCCGTAAAAAAGCGACAAATCCTGTGTGGAGAGTCTTGGGTCAAGTACAGCAAGTTTACTGTTTCCACTGGCTGTCGAGGAAGGCCAGGCGGGTGGCGAACCACGTCTTCAGCGTGGCTATCTCTTCCTCATAGGATGTGACGGTGTAGGCGGCGAACATGGCGGCAGGGTTGGCCCATCCGTCGCCGAAGAGGTTGCTGTATTTGGCGAAATGGCGCTCCTTGGCCTCGCCCAGCTGCCGGGCCACGTGGTCGATGTAGTCGTTGATGCGCTGCTGGCTGAGCAGTGAGCGCCTCAGCTCGGCGTAGCGCTTCTTCACGGCTTTCATGAAGTCGGCATCCTCGGCCAGCTGTTTCCAGAAGGCGGGCGTGGGGTTGGTGTAGCAGCCTTCGTAGACCCACGCCTCGGGATCGTTGGCGCTACAGAAGTTGCAGTTGCCAAAGGCCAGGTTATAGTCCCACACGGGCCCGGCCTGCAGCTTGCTCACCGTGCCGTCGGCTGCGTCCTTGTCCTTATAGAAGTAAGCACTGCGCTTATAGCCGTCGGCGTTGAGGCTCAGCTCGGTGTGGATGAAGTAGTCTACAAACGAGGGCAGGTCTATCCATTGCTGATAGTTGCCCTGCTGGAAGGACTGCTCCACCTGGTCGATGTAGTGGTGGATATAGTCCATCTGCTGGGGCTGCAGGTTTTTCTTCTTCGGATAGTAAACCGTCCAGGTGACCGTGCCTGGTTGGGTGATGCCACCGAAGCCTCCCCCAACCCCTCCGAAGGGAGAAAAGCCTCCCCCGACCCCTCCGAAGGAGGGGAGAACTTCCTTCCGTGCCCCGTTTCCTCCGAAGGGAGGAGTGAAATTGGCGGGCAGCGAATCGGGATTGAAAGTGCCGAAGCCCGGAAAGGCGGGCAGCGAGTCGGGGTTGAAGGTGCCGAAGCCCGGGAAGGCGGGCAGTGAGTCGGGATTGAAACCACCAAAGCCGGGAAACATGGGGAACATGGGCAGCGAGTCGCGATTAAAGCCCGGGAAGGGCCCGAAGACAGGGAAACCGCCGCCAAAGCCTCCTTCAGGCGCAGCGAAGGCGGTCTGAATGCCCTTGACGGCCGAGGTGAAGGTGGCGTCGTCCTGGTCGAAGGCGTCAATGCGCACGATGTAGCCGCCCGTGAGCTCGCGGCCGGTGGTGTCGCTCTTCTTGAGCTTGCTGATGTTCACGCGGTCGGGGCCCCGCTTGATGCTTTCGCTGAGGATATAGATGCCCATGTACTCGCCGTTGACGCTCACCTCGCAGTAGCTGGTGCGCGGAGCCCAGTGGCCCATGTCGCGCCACAGCTGGAAGGCGAAGGGGTCGCGCAGCATCGAGATGTCGTTATAGGGTGCCAGCAGCACCCAGTCGCTCTCTTTCGGCATGCCCAGCAGGCTCACGTCGCGGTCTTTGCCAGCGTCGTCGCGCAGCTCCAGGGTGTACTTCTTCTGGTCGAAGCTAAGCGAGCTGTTGCCGCGCCACTTGATGCCTATGCAGCCGTCGTAGCTGCACGTGGCGTCGGTGGCGCTGCTGTCGTAGACTTTCATCCTTCCGTCAACCTTCTTCTGCGCGTTGATGGGACTGTCGGTGGTGATGACGATGCGCGGCAGGCTGTCTGCCAACACGACGTTCGCCCCACGGGGAGCGAAGACTCCCAGTGCGGCGAACACCCATATTCTGGTGATGAGTTTCATGCTAAACTGAAGTTTTTATTGCTGGCTGAACATGTCTTGTTGTCCGTCGTCGATGTGGGTGACGCGGTCGTTCAGCTCGGCCAGCTTGCCCGAGTTCCAGCGATCGGTGGTGCCCACGAGATAGCCGGTGATGCGCTGCAGGCGGTCGATGTTCTTCGAGTGGCAGCGGGGACATTCCTTCAGGTCGGGCGTGGCGTTCTCGTAGCCGCAGTCCATGCAGCGGTTGCGGTTGTGGTTCACGCTTCCGTAGCCCATGTTCAGGCGGTCCATCATGTCCACCACGCTCATGATCACCTGCGGGTTGTGGGTGGCGTCGCCGTCAATCTCTACGTAGAAGATGTGGCCGCCACGGGTCAGCTCGTGATAGGGAGCCTCCACCTCGGCCTTGTGGCGCGCCGAGCACTTGTAGTACACGGGCACGTGGTTGGAGTTGGTGTAGTAGTCGCGGTCGGTGACGCCCTTTATCACGCCATACTGCTGACGGTCGCGCTTGGTGAAGCGGCCTGCCAGGCCCTCGGCGGGCGTGGCCAGCACGGAATAGTTGTGGTGATAGCGCTCGCAGAACTCGTTCACCCTGTCGCGCATGTAGGTCACGATCTTCAGTCCCAGCTCCTGGGCTTCCTCGCTTTCGCCGTGGTGCTTGCCCACGAGGGCCACGAGGCACTCGGCCAGGCCTATGAAGCCAATGCCCAGCGTGCCCTGGTTGATGACGCTCTCCACCTTGTCGTCGGGGCGCAGCTTGTCGCCGCCTATCCAGAGGCTCTTCATCAGCAGGGGGAACTGGCGGGCCAGGGCGGTCTTCTGGAACTGGAAGCGGTCGTCCAGCTGCTTGGCCGTCACTTCGAGCATGTGGTCCAGGCTGGCAAAGAACTGGCCTATGCGCTGCTCCTTGTCCTCAATCTTCATACATTCTATGGCCAGCTTCACGATGTTGATGGTCGAGAAGCTCAGGTTGCCGCGCCCGATGCTGGTCTTCGGCCCGAAGCGGTTCTCAAACACACGCGTGCGGCAGCCCATCGTGGCCACCTCGTGCTCATAGCGCAGGGGGTCGTCGGGGCGCCACTCGTCGCTCTGGTTGAAGGTGGCGTCGAGGTTCAGGAAGTTGGGGAAGAAACGGCGGGCCGTCACCTTGCAGGCCAGCTGGTAGAGGTCGAAGTTGCGGTCCTGGGGCAGATAGTTCACACCGCGCTTCTTCTTCCATATCTGTATGGGGAAGATGGCCGTCTCGCCGTCGCCCACGCCCTCGAAGGTGGAAAGGAGTATCTCGCGCATGACGCAGCGGCCCTCGGCCGAGGTGTCGGTGCCGTAGTTGATGCTGGAGAAGACCACCTGGTTGCCGCCACGCGAGTGGATGGTGTTCATGTTGTGGATAAAGGCCTCCATGGCCTGGTGGACGCGGCCCACCGTCTTGTTCATGGCGTGCTGGCGGGCGCGGTCCTTGCCCGAAAGTCCGTCGAGGGGCTGCTTCAGGTAGTCCATCAGCGGCTCATCGTAGAGCGAGGAATAGTCCTCACCGCTCAGCTCCTCCAGGGCCTTCACCTCTTCTATATAGGTGAGGCGGACGAAGGGGGCGAGGTAGAAGTCGAAGGCGGGAATGGCCTGTCCGCCGTGCATCTCGTTCTGGGCGCACTCCATCGATATGCAGGCCAGCACCGAGGCCGTCTCGATGCGCTTGGCGGGGCGCGAGGCGCCGTGGCCGGCAATGAAGCCGCAGTTCAGTATATGGTCCAGGGGGTGCTGCACGCAGGTGAGGCTCTTCGTGGGGTAATAGTCCTTGTCGTGAATGTGCAGCAGGTTCTGCTTCACGGCCTCACGGGCGTCGTCGCTCAGCAGGTAGTCGTCCACGAAGGGCTTGGTGCTCTCCGAGGCAAACTTCATCATCATGCCGGCCGGTGTGTCGGCGTTCATGTTGGCATTCTCGCGGGTGATGTCGTTCGACTTCACGTTCACTATGTCCAGGAAGATGTCGCGGGTCTTGGCCTTGCGGGCTATCGAGCGCTGGTTGCGGTAGGCAATGTACTTCTGGGCCACGTCCTTGCGGCTCGACTTCATCAGCTCCAGCTCCACGGCGTCCTGAATCTCCTCAACGTTCATCTGCGACTTGCCTCGCTGGGCCACGTGGTCGGTGATGAGGTTCACCAGGTGCTCGTCCTCGCCCTTGTCGGTAGCCATCATGGCCTTGCGGATGGCGGCCATGATTTTTTGCTCGTTAAAGCCCACAATGCGCCCGTCGCGCTTTACAACAGTCTGTATCATAATCAAATATTTTTAAGCTTTTAGTGTTATACGAAAACCTGTTGCAAAGTTAGCACATTTATTTTGAAGTTGGCTTATCTCGGACAGTTTTTTTGCAGTTAAAAAATGTCAATTCGCGCCTCCCGCGACTTCCTTCCGCCTGTGTCGCGTCAGCGCCATTATTGCCTGCACCTCTTGCACCTCCTGCACCTCCTGCACCTGCCGCTTCCCCCGAAATGTATAATTATGCAGCAGGAAATGAATAAGTATTCATTTTTCCACCACGCGGCGCCACGTGAGCATACGGAGGCGAGTTTTGAAAAAATCTCACGTGAGATTTTTTTCTGGGAGGCCTTCCCATGAAGCTGGGGAGCCTCCCCGTGAAAATTGCATAAATATTCATTTTCACGGGGAGGCTCCCAAGTCATCTTTTCATTGCGCTCAGCACCCTTTCAGGTGCAAGTGGTGCAACAGGTGCAACAAAATTCAAGTGGATAGTTGTGTTATTTGCAGAGCTTGCAGCCGGTGCATTTGTTCAGCTCGCCACGGAAACGCTTCTCCACCAGGTAGTGGAGACGGTCGCGCAGGGGCACCAGCTCCATCTTGTCGATGACCTGGTTGATGAAGGCCTGCTGGAGCAGCACCTTGGCCTCGGCCAGGGAGATGCCGCGCTGCTGCATGTAGAACAGGGCGGCGTCGTTGAGCTGGCCCACGGTGCTGCCATGGGCGCACTTCACGTCGTCGGCATAGATTTCGAGCATGGGCTGGGTGTACATGCGGGCCTCGCGGGTGGCGCAGAGGTTCTGGTTGGTCATCTGCGAAATGGTCTTCTGTGCCCCGTGCTCCACCAGCACGCGCCCGGCAAAGGCGCCGGTGGCCTGGCCGTCGAGTACGTACTTGTAGAGCTCGTCGGAAGTGCAATGGCTGGCGCGGTGGGTGATGAGGGTGTTGTTGTCCACGTGCTGCTGCTTGTCGGCAATGACGCATCCGCAGCACGAGCACTGGGCCCCCTCGCCGCTGAGCGTGAGGTCGAGCTTGTTGCGGGTCACGCCGTTGTGGAGGGTGATGATGTTGTGGTTCACGCGGCTGTCCTGCTGCTGGTCAATGTAGACGTTGCTCACGCGTACATTCTTATAATGGGTCTCTTCCAGGCAGTAGAGGTCGAGCGAGGCGCGCTGGCCCACGAAGGCCTCGATGACCTGGGTGGTGAGGAAGGGACGGTCGTCGGCGGCATGGTCGCAGAAGAGCAGCTTGGCCTCAGCGCCCTCCTCCAGGACGATGAGCACGCGGCGGTTCACCATCAGGGCCTCTCCCCCCGCTCTCCCCCAAAGGGAGGGAGCCTTCAGGATGTTGATCACCTGCACGGTGCGCTCCATCTTCACGCCTTTGGGCACGTAGACCAGCAGCCCGTCCTGCGCCAGCATGGTGTTCAGGTCGCTCACGGCGGCCTCGTCCTTGCCCGCCAGCTCGTTGTAGAAGCCACGGGCCATTTCTTCATGCTCGGCCAGTGAGCCTATCACCACCCCCTGGGGCAGCTGGCCCTTGGGCAGGGCGTTGGCATAGAAGGCGTCGTTCACCATGAAGTAGAGCTGCGTCGACAGGTTGGGCACGTCGCAGCGGAAGGCCTCGTAGGGGTCGACGGGAATGTTCAGGCGGCTCAGGTTCAGCCCATAGTCGGGGGCGAAGAGCTGCTGCATGTCGGTATACTTATAGCGTTCCACCTTCTTCGAGGGAAAGCCCATCTGGCGGAAGCGCTCGAAGGCCTGGTCGCGCACGGCGTTCATCATCTGCGGCGCATGGTCGCAGATGAGCTGCCGCTGCCCGGCGTAGAGGTCAATGTATTGTTGCTCGCTGGAATTAATCATCATTCCTAATTACTCGTTCCTGATTATCCGTTAAAACTATTCCTCGCCAACTTCCTCTTTTATCCAGTCGTAGCCGTGCTCCTGAATCTCCTTGGCCAGCTCGGGGCCGCCGCTCTTCACAATCCTCCCCTTATACAGCACGTGGACGCGCTGCGGGCGGATCATCTCTAAAAGGCGGTCGTAGTGGGTGATGACGATGCACGACGTGTCGGGCCGCTGCAGCTTGTTCACGCCCTCGGCCACGATGCGCATGGCATCGACGTCCAGGCCCGAGTCGGTCTCGTCGAGAATCGACAGCTTCGGTTCGAGCATGGCCATCTGGAAAATCTCGTTGCGCTTCTTCTCGCCGCCGCTGAAGCCCTCGTTCACCGAGCGGTTGGCCAGTTTCGAGTCCAGCTCCACCAGCTTGCGCTTCTCGCGCATCAGCTTCATGAAGTCGGCAGCCTTCAGGGGTTCCAGTCCCTGGTACTTCCGCTTCTCGTTGATGGCGGCCTTCATGAAGTTGGTCATCGACACTCCGGGAATCTCCACCGGATATTGGAACGAGAGGAACAGTCCCTCGTGGGCCCTGTCCTCGGGCTTCATCTCTAAAAGGTTCTTACCGTTGAACCAGGCCTCGCCCTCGGTCACCTCGTAGAGCGGGTTTCCCACGAGCACGGCGCTCAGCGTGCTCTTTCCCGAGCCGTTAGGCCCCATGATGGCATGCGTCTCGCCGTCGTTGATCACCAGGTCAATGCCCTTCAATATTTCCTTCTCGCCAATGCGTGCGTGAAGATTGCGTACTTCCAGCATAATCACAGTTCTTTATTTGCGGCTGCAAAGTTACGAAAAGTCGAGAGCAAAACAAAAGAAACGAGTTTCTTTTTTTGCCGAGACAGAGTAACTTCGCCGAATTTTCGGCAAAGTTACGAAAAAACGAGGGAAATGCGAAAGAAAAGAACACTTTTCTTTCGCATTTCCGATTGCTAGCTTCTTCCTTAGTTCCTCACCAGCAGGTCGTAGCGGATGCGGTCGGCTTGCATGGAGTGGCCGGTGGTGGGGAAGGACTGGGCGGCTGCCGACGAGGGGGAGGAGGCTGCTGGCGAGGGATGGGAGCCTGCGGGCGATGGCTGCGAGGCGGAGGCGTCAGGCAGCGAGGGCGACGACGGCGGAAGGGAGACGGTGTTCATCGTGTCGGGCACATCCTTTACCTTTATATATACGGTGTCGGCAAGGGCGGTCTGAGGCGCGTCAGACGACGTGGGGGCGTTGGTCCAGATGCCGAGGAAAAACCCGGCGACGGCGGCAGCGGGAATGGCCACCAGCCATGCGGGGACGGCGAAGCGGCGATGGCGCTTCCAGAGACGAATGTGCAGCTGCTCGTTCTGCTCGTCGCGCAGCCGGCGGGCCATTTGGGCGATGACTTGGTTATCGGTTTTCATATTTCTTGAGGTGTTGTTTTACAATGTTCATGGCCTTGTGCAGGCGCGACTTCACGGTGCCTTCGGGCAGGGAGGTGATCTGTGCAATCTGCGGAACGGTGAGCTCCTCCTCGTAGTGGAGCGAGAAGATCATGGCATACGGCTCGGGCAGGCGGCCGAGGGCGTCGCGCAGTGCATCGTGCAGCAGGCTGGCGTCTATTTGCAGCTCTATGTCGGCATCGGCCACGACGTCGGGCTCCTCGGCCAGGGTGGCGAGCTGGTTGCGCAGGTGGTTCTTGCAAAGGTTATAGGCAATGGTGTAGAGCCAGGGGCGGAAGGGACGGCCTTCGTGGTAGTTCTCGCGAGCGGCATAGAGGCGCAGGAAGACATCGTGCATGAAGTCGGCCGCCAGGTCGCTGTCCTGGCCCAGCCGGCGGGCGAAGAAGCCCTGCAACCGCCTGGCATGACGGTTGTAGAGTTCTTCAAACGCTCGTTCGCTGCCGCGTGAAGCCCTTTGCATCAGTTGTTCGTCGGTCTGGGCCGACAGTCTCAGGGGGATGAGCATGGGCTTTTCTACATCAGTAGTTTCAGTATTTCCTGTTTCCGTTCTTCGGGCAGCGATGTGTTGGTCACGCCGCTCACCAGCCTGTTCATCAGCCATTCATAGCGCTGCTGGTTGTGCTTGGCGTAGTAGGGCAGCAGGTCGGCCAGCACGACGGCATAGTTGGCACTGAGCCGCTGGCCGGCGGTCCATTCCGGGCGGAACGACACGAGCAGATACTCCATCAGGTAGCGCTCTTCCACGTTGCGGCGCTTCACGGCCATGTTGTCGTAGCCCTTCTTGGAATACTTCAGCAGCAGCCCCTCGTTGTAGAGGTTTTCCTGCCAGGGCTTCATGGTTTCCTGTTGCGCGGTGCACGAGAAGTAGACTTTGCTGCCGTGGCGGTCGATGATGGCCTGCAGGAGGGCTTGCTCGAAGGCGTCGTAGGAGGCATAGCTGCCCATATCCTGTGAGGGGAAGACGACGTCGAGCTTCCGGGCGAGCCAATCGCGATATTCCTTCACGGCGAGGAACGGCACGCAGACGATGGTCTTGTCTCGGTGCAGACCCATGCCCTCCTGGATGAGCCATTTGGGAATGATGGCCGCGTCGCCGCTGCCCAGATAGATGCCTCCCTGGTCCATGCCGGCCAGCTCGTTGTAGCTGTAGCGCAGCACGGTTTCAGAATAGCATCCGCTGTCGAAAAACCGCTTGGCCATCTGTGCCAGACGCTGCTCCTGTCCCTTCATGGCCAGGTAGCACACCCATTCGTTGTAGTCGCTCAGCTGCATCTCCTCGGGCAGCATTCCCAGCGCCGCCTCGGCGTAGGCGTCGCCGTCGGCTTCATGGCTGAAGCCCAGTTTTACGGACATGTAGGCACAGAGGTTATGGGTGTAGGTGTTGGGTATGGCTTGGCGCATTTCCTCCATGACCTGATGCACCAGGCTGTCGGCCGGCTCGCCATACCAACCCGTATAGCGGGCCGCGTTGTAGTAGTTCAGCCAGGCCGTTTCGTTCTGCGGCTCCTGCTGGGTGATGTGGCGCCAGGCGTTCTTCTGCTCCACATACCACACGAAGTCCTTTTCCGTCACGATGGGGCTTTCCACCCTCACGGCCTTGGTTTGCGCCGCTGCTCCGGCGGCTATGGTCAGTGCCAGCAGGCTGGCAAAGATGCTCTTTTTCATTCTTTTCTTTTGTTATGATGGTTAAACGATTCCTGTCTTTTGAAGTTGCGCAACTCATTATTGCATACACAGCAGGTCGGAAATCGTTCACGGAAATGCGGAAAAAATTTCAGGGCCACGCCGCGTGAAAAAATCTCACGTGAGATTTTTTCACGGGAAGGCCTCCCAGAAAAATTTCTCACGTGAGATTTTTTTCTGGGAGGCCTCGCCGTTTTTTCCGCCCATTGCGGAGCTACTCAGCAAACTGCCGGAAATAGCCTATGCAGTGGTCTCGCCACTGGCGGGCGTTCTCCTGCTGGTGGCTCAGGCGCTGGCTCACCTCGCGGTGGCGCTGGCTGTCCACGTAGGGGCGCATCTGCTGCCAGGTGTCAACGTAGCGGTCGACCATCTCCACGCCGTGGCGATAGTGGCGCTGCAGGTTTTGCCAGAGTGTCTGGCCGTCGGCCATGCGGAAGGTCCAGGGCAGGTGGTGGAACCAGAGCAGATACTGCTCGGGGCAGGTCTCTATGTTGTCGAAGAGCTGGTTGTAGGGTGCGCGATACTGCTGCGTGGCTCCCGTTCCGCCGTGGGTGGAGCGGTTGAAGCCGATGCCGTCCTTGCCGGCCTTGTGATACCACACGGGCTTCCACTCGTCGGGGAAGTTGGGCTGGTTGCCCTCCGGCTCGGGGCCGTAGTGGTGGTCGCCCTTGAAGATGTGGTGCAGGCCCAGGGGCATCATGTAGTCCACACAGGCCTCGTGGCTGGTCTGCATCACCCAGGTCATGGGCACAAGGAAGTGCTCGTCGCTGCTGAAGGTCTGCTGCAGCCACTCGCGGGCTATCTGTTCCGACGACAGGCCGGGGTTCCAGGCCATGCGGCCGAAGACATACCAGTTGGCCTGCGAGAAGTGGTGGCCGCACCAGTTGTCGTCCAGTCCGATGTTGGCCACGCCGGCAATGGCGGGCATGGGGTTAGTGACAAAAGAGAGGAACTCCTGCCACATGGGGCCGTGGTAGACCAGATGGCGGCTCTGGCCCAGGTATTCCTGGGTTATTTGCAGCTCGGGCATCATCGGCGTCTGCTTCAGCTGGTCGAACAGGGGGCTGTAGGGCTCGCGGGGCTGGAAGTCGAGCGGTCCGTTCTTGATTTGGATGATGACGTTCTTGCGGAACTGTCCGTCCAGGGGCTTGAACTCGGCTGCGGCCTTCATCACGCGGTCGGTGTTGCCCTCGTGATAGCCATAGACAAAGGCGCGCCACATGACGATGCCCTTGTGGGGCAGCAGGGCGTCGGCCAGCATGTTGGCGCCCTCAGCGTGGGTGCGCTTATAGTCGCCCGGGCCGGGCTGGCCCTCGCTGTTGGCCTTCACCAGGAAGCCGCCAAAGTCGGGAATGAGGCGGTAAATCTCGTCGACCTTCGCCTTCCACCACTGCGCCACCTGCCGGTCCAGCGGGTCGGCCGTCGTCAGGGGCTTGCCGCCGTTCACGCCTTCCACGGCCACGGTCATGGGCGAGGCGAAGTTGACCGAGAGGAACACGCTGATGCCATAGGGGCGCAGCACGTCGGCTATCATGCGCACAGAGTCGAGATACTCCTTGGCCAGCATGCGCGGCGAGGCGTTCACGTTGTTCAGCACCGTGCCGTTGATGCCGATGGAGGCATTGGCGCGGGCGTAATCCTGAAGGAGTGAGGAGTGAGGAGTGATAAGTGATGAGTGAGGAGTGATGAGTGAGGAGTGTTGTTTATCACTCATCACTTCTCGTTTATCATTTCTCCAGAAGATGCTTCGGCCGGCGTAGCCGCGCTCAATGCTGCCGTCGAGGTTGTCCCAGTGGTTCAGCAGGCGCAGGCCAAAGGCGGGGTGCTGCTCCGTGGGGTTGATGGGCTGGCCCGTCTCCTGCTGGCGCAGCAGGTGATAGGCTCCGTAGAGCAGGCCCCGGTCGCGGGCTGCCTGTATGAGCAGTCCGCCATTGGGGGTGCGGCTGATGGCAAAGCCGTCGTCGTCGGCCATCTGTGCGTTCAGGCTGAGGCTGATGTCGGGCGTGCCGCGCCAGTAGCGGCGCAGCTCGTCGGCGGCAATGTCGGCGGTGGGGCTGCTGACGTCGCAGGCTACGCGCACGTCGGTCTCGTTCGGCTGCATGCGCAGCCACAGCTGGTGGCCGTTCTCGGCAATGCTTGGTATTCCTGCCGACAACAGGAAGACTACAGATAAGAGAAACTGTTTCATCAGTCAAGAGCGTAGGTGATGGTGGTCACGACACGAATCTTCTTGATGTAAGGCGTGTTCTGGTCGCGGTCCTCAATCTCAAAGACTCCCTGGCCGGCGTTGCTGATGCCTCCGAGGCTGGCGCCACTGGCTTCGGCAAACTGGTTGGCCGTTTTCTCGGCAGCCTTGATGGCCTCGGCCATCATCTCGGGCTTCAAATCCTGGAACGAGGCCAGCTCATAGTCGGGATAGCCGCTCTCGATGGCCACGCCCTGCTCCAGCAGGTCGCCCTGGCGGTAGATGGCCTTGTTCACCTGCTCCACCTTCTTGGTATAGACGGTGACGGTGGTGTGGGCCGTGTAGCGATAGTTCTTGCGGTTCTCGCTCCAGGTGTTAGCTTCGAGGTCGCTCACCGATGGCGGGTTGATGGTGATCTCGCTCTCTTCCAGTCCGTTCTGCACGAGGAAGGCCTTGATTTTCTCGGCCTGCTGGCTGATGCGCTGGTAGAGGGCGGGCAGGTCGTTGCCCATCTCGGTGGTGCTGATGCTCCACGTCACCTTGTCGGCGGGCACCTCGCGCTCGGCCAGCCCCTTCACGGTCACCTTGCGGTCTTTGTTGGCAAAGTTGTCAATGCCGCACTTGATGCTCCATCCCATCACAATCAGGCCCACGGCCAGGATGATGGCTTCTGTAATTCTTTTCATGATTAGCTCCTTTCTTTTACAGGTTAATAAAAACAGTAATTGCTTGCAAAGTAACGAAATATTCCGCACATTTGCAAACAATTACTATTAAATGAACTTAAAAAGGACTGATTATGCCACGGTGACGAGGTAGTAGTTCTTCTTGCCGCGCTGCACCAGCAGGTACTTGCCGTCGATGAGGTCTTCGGCGGTGATGGTGCGGTCGTCGACCAGTTTCTCCTTGTTCAGCGAGAGGGCGCCGCTCTTGAGAAACTCGCGAATCTCGCGCTTGCTGCTGAAGACGTTGGCCGTGGTGGTGAACAGCTCGCTGGCCACCTGGCCCAGCTGGTCCTTGGCAATGCTGAACTGCGGCACGCCGTCGAACACGTCGAGGAAGGTCTGCTCGTCGAGCTTCTCCAGGGCCTCCTTCGTGGCCTTGCCGAAGAGGATGTTCGAGGCTTCGATGGCCATGTCGAGCGCCTCCTGCGAGTGCACCATGACGGTGACCTCCTCGGCCAGACGCTTCTGCAGCACGCGGCGCCCGGGGTCCTGACGGTGCTCCTCCACCAGGGCGTCGATGGTCTCCTTGTCCAGCGAGGTGAAAATCTTGATGTAGCGCTCGGCATCCTCGTCGCTCACGTTCAGCCAGAACTGATAGAAGCGGTAGGGGGTGGTGCGCTTCGGGTCGAGCCAGATGTTGCCGCTCTCGGTCTTTCCGAACTTCTTACCGTCGGCCTTGGTAATCAGTGGACAGGTGAGTGCGAAAGCCTCGTTCTCGTGACCTAAGGTGCGA
>JAFPTC010000005.1 GCA_017400455.1 Prevotella sp.
CATCGTGGCCCGCGACATTGCCCACGCCAAGCTGAAGGCCCGCATCGATGCCGGCGAGGAGATGCCCGAATACTTCAAGAAATATCCCGTGCTCTATGCCGGACCGGCCAAAACGCCCGAAGGCTACCCCTGCGGCTCGATGGGCCCGACGACGGCCAACCGCATGGACCCCTACGTGGACGAGTTCCAGAGCCTGGGCGCCAGCCTGGTGATGATAGCCAAGGGCAACCGCTCGCAGGTGGTCACCGACGCCTGCCAGAAGCATGGTGGTTTCTACCTGGGCAGCATTGGCGGCGTGGCAGCAGTGCTTTCGCAGTCGAGCATCAAGAGCATCGAGTGCGTGGAATATCCCGAGCTGGGCATGGAAGCCATCTGGAAGATTGAAGTGGAGGACTTCCCCGCCTTCATCCTCGTGGACGACAAAGGCAACGACTTCTTCAAGACACTGAAACCCTGGTGTCCCGCATGCAAAAAGTAGTAACGACCATACTACTCTTACTTCTCTTTCCCTTGGCCACGATGGCCCAGGGAAAGAGATTTTCGCATTATAACTGTATGGCTCCGGCCTACAGCCCCGCCCTACGCGCCGCAACGCCGCGACGGCTGCCCGCGCTGAAGACCGAATGGGACTTGACCCGCACCTACCCCGTGGCCGTGGTGCTGATGCAGTTTGCCGACAGGGCCTTTTCCATGGCCGACCCGCAGGACTTCTACCAGCGCATCTTCAACGAGGAGGGCTACAACGAAGGGGCCGGGCCGGGCTGCGTGGCCGACTACTTCCGTCAGCAGTCGTGCGGCTGGTTCCATCCGCGCTTCGACATCCTTGGCCCCGTCACCGTGAAGGGCAGCTACAACAAAGGCAACAGCACCTACGGCAGCGACACCTTCGGCAAGGCCGTCAGCCAGCTGGCCGACTCGCTGGCCATTGACTTCAGCCCCTACGACTGGGACGGCGACCAGTGGGCCGAGAGCATCATCATTGTCTATGCCGGCTATGGCGGCAACGAGACGTCGGAGCTCAGCGAGGGCTGCATCTGGCCCAACACCAGCAGTTTTTCCACGCTCACCGTGGGCGAGATGCACCTGTCGAACTACTCGGCCAGTGCCGAGCTGTTTACCGAGGGCAAATCCTGCGGCATAGGCACCATCTGCCATGAATTCAGTCACACGCTGGGGCTGCCCGACCTCTACCCCACCCAGGGCAACGAATACTCGGTGTGTGACGAGTGGGACCTCATGGACGGCGGCAACTACGCTGACAACGGCTGGTGCCCGCCCTGCTATTCCACCCACGCGAAGATGCTCCTGGGTTGGCAGCAGCCCCAGGTGCTGAGCCAGCCCGCCACCATCACTGACATGCGGCCCATCTCAGAGGGCGGACAGGCCTACCTCGTGGCCACCGAGAACCCTGACGAGTTCTATCTGCTGGAAAACCGCCAGTGGAGCGGATGGGACCAGCGCACGCCAGGCCACGGTCTGCTGGTGACCCACGTGGAGTATAGCTTCATTTCCTGGAGGAACAACATCGTCAATGCACGTCCCAACCACCACCGCTATGAGTACGTCCATGCCGACAACATGGACTATAACCAGTGGGACGACAGCCTGCAAAAGAAAAACCAGTACATAGGCGGCCACAGCCTCTACCTGAGCACCACGCCCTACCCCTTCGTCAACGACACCATCGAGAACCGCCAGCTTACCGACACATCCCTGCCCGCCGCCACCACCTACAGTGGCACGGGCCTGCTCAGCCAGCCCATCACCGACATTACCGAAGGGGCCGACGGCACCATCAGCTTCCTCTTCATGAGCGGATCGGTCGACGGCGTCAGCGATGTAATAAATAATAATGAAAAAATAATCAATAATCAAGTCTACGACCTCACCGGCCGCCCCGTGGGCCCAGGCTATCGCGGGCTGGCCATCAAGAACGGAAAGAAATACCTCTTTTTATAAACCAAACACAACTAATCATTATGAGAGTAATTATTGAGCCGAACTACGATTTGATGTCACAGTGGGCAGCAAATCATGTCATTGAACGTATCAACGCCGCAAAGCCCACGAAGGAGAAGCCCTTCGTGCTGGGCCTGCCCACGGGCAGCAGCCCCATCGGCATGTACCGTTGCCTTGTGAAGGCCTGCAAGGAAGGCAAGGTCAGCTTCCAGAACGTTGTCACCTTCAACATGGACGAGTACGTAGGGCTGCCCGAGGAGCATCCCGAGAGCTACCACTCCTTCATGTTCAGCAACCTGTTCAACCACATCGACTGCCCCCGCGAGAACATCCACATCCTCAACGGCAACGCCCCCGACCTGGCTGCCGAATGTGAGGCTTACGAGCGTGAGATTGAAAAGTTCGGTGGCATAGACCTCTTCCTTGGCGGCATAGGCCCCGACGGCCACATTGCCTTCAACGAGCCTGGCAGCAGCCTGGCCAGCCGCACGCGCCAGAAGACGCTGACCACCGACACCATCATTGCCAACAGCCGCTTCTTCGAGGGCGACATCAACAAGGTGCCCAAGACGGCCCTCACCGTGGGTGTAGGCACCGTCATGGCTGCTCGCGAGGTGATGATCCTGGTCAACGGCCACGCCAAGTGCCGCGCCCTGCAGGCCGCTGTGGAGGGTAGCGTCAACCACATGTGGACCATCTCAGCCCTGCAGATGCACCAGCACGGCATCATCGTTTGCGATGACGCCGCCTGCGACGAGCTGAAGGTGGGCACCTACCGCTACTTCAAGGACATTGAGCAGAAGAACCTGCTCTAAAGCCAAGCCCCCCTTTCGCCCCCCCGGAGGGGGAAAGGGGGGATTCTTTTCCATTAAAACAGATGGAAAAGGGGTGGAAAGAACGTTCGCAAGTAACTCATTGTCAGCATGAAAGGGGTAGACGGGTGTTTTCCACCCTTTTCACTTGCTGAAGTCGCTGGTTTGCCGTACCTTTGCATCGTCAAAACGAACAAAGGACATGAAAAGAAAAACTGTTGGAATCATCGCCGTCCTACTGGTGCTGGCCTTAGCGGGCGGCACTGCATGGAGTCTGCGCGACTCACCCCAGAAGCGCTTGCTCCGGGCGGCTGAAGATGTGGTGTTTGCTGATGCGGATAGTGCGGCAGCATTGCTGGCGCGGGTCGACACGACGCGGCTGACGGAGAGTTCGCTGATGCTCTATGACCTGCTGCGGGCCATGGTCTACGAAGAGCGATGGTACTTGCGCCACGCCGACACGACGGTCTGCCTGACGTCGGACGCCGAGACGTGGAATTTCAACCGCCAGTCGGACGACCAGAAGTCGGACGACGTGCTGACTCCCGATGCCAGCAGTCGCGAGCGCGTGTTCCATTATTATAAAGAGCAGAGTCTCGGTGGCACAACCGACGACGAGGACGCCTTGCGCCGCTTCGGACGCGCCTGCTTTGTGCTCAGCCGCCGTCAGAACGACAGCATCGTGCCCATGCAGGTCAACCAGCTCTTCCATCTGGCCATCCACTGTGCTGAGACTACCGGCGACCACGCCCTGGCCTATCGCGCCTACGACAAGTTCTTCAATCGTATGCCCTTTCACAGTGCGGCCCAGCCCGAACTCTACCTGCGCCGGGCCTTGCAGCACTACCGCCTGTCGCCCGACCAGCCGCGCTGGCTGCTGACGATGCTCAACGACTATGGCTACACCGTGCTCCTCCGCTCGCCCTTCGACCTGCACCACTTCGGCACCTTGGAACGTGCCGCCACCCTCGCGGCCCGACAGCTCGAAGCACCCCCGACGCCGGCGGTCACCGACGCTGTCTATCAGGGTCTGGATTCACTCTGGGCCCTGCCCCACGACGACTTCACCTATACGTGCGCCTTGCGTATGTCTAAGTCTACCTTCCTTTTCGGAGAGATCACCGTGCCTATCGGCATGTATGAGGAAGTCCAGCAGGAGCACCACGAAGATGGCGCGAAGCACTGGCGGCCATCGTATGAAAGCGAAACGAAAAAGGAGGAGCAGAATTTCGCCATCAACCGCGACACCTATCTGGCACCGGGCTATGTAAAGAAGTCGGCACTGCTGCAGCGGCGGCTGATGACGGCGGTCATCGGCGTGCTGGTGCTGGCTGTGCTCGTCCTGTTGCTCGTCTTCCGCAACTGGCTCGGCAACGTCAGGCGGCGCCACGAGGCGGAGCGAGCCGCCCATCAGCGCGAGGCGGAGCAGCTGGCCGAGCGTCTGCAGCAGAAGGACGCCATGATAGCCATGCTGCGCGGGCACATCATGGACAAGAGCGAAATACTCGACATGCTGGAGCCGACGGCTGGCAAGCGTACCGTCATCAACGCTCGCAACTGGCGCGAGATAGAGATGACCCTCGACACCGCCGACGGCAACTTCGTCAGCCGGCTGCGAGCGGCCCACCCGCAGTTCAGCGAGGAGGACATCCGGCTGTGTATGCTGGCGCGCCTACAGCTCTCCAACACGGCCCTCTCGGCCATCTACGTCATCTCCGTCTCTGCCGTGCAGCACCGCAAGCAGAAGCTGAAGAAGGAAGGCTTCGGCGTGACCGACCCTGCCGTGACCTTCGACCAGATTATCGCGAACTTCTAAAACCAGAAACAATATGAAAGACAGACACTTCAGATGCGGAAGCCTCCGCATCCTGCTACTGCTGTGCCTCATCGTGAGCAAGCAGACAACAGTCCAGGCCGACATCGTCAAAGGGCGCGTGGTAGATGCCGAGACGAAGGAGCCGCTGCCCGAAGCCTCGGTGAAACTGACACAGCGCTACGGCGATTACGGCACCATGATCAACAGTCTGAAAGCCGACTCACTGGGCTGCTTCAGCGTCTTTGCCAGCGGGCGCGGCAGCATCGAGGTCTCCATGCTGGGCTACTACTCGAAGTCGAAGCCCGTGCTGGCCTTCAGCGACAGCCGCAAGGACACGCTCGACATAGGGACGATAG
>JAFPTC010000006.1 GCA_017400455.1 Prevotella sp.
GCAATTTGTGTGCAAAGGTACTAAAAACGAGAGAAATGCAAAAGAAAAGTAGGCTTTTCATTTCATTTCCGAGTGCTAATACCTTCGGCGAAGCCAAAGGTAGGAAAAAAATCGAGCGCAGAACAAAAAGAATTCATTCTTTTTTTATGCCGAGATGCAGTACCTTCGCCGCATTAGCGGCAAAGGTACTAAAAAACGAGAGAAATGCAAAAGAAAAGCGCGCTTTTTAAAAAACTTACGCGAGAAAATTTTCTGCGGAGGCCTCCCGTAAAAAAATCTCACGTGAGAAATTTTTCTGGGAGGCCTTCCCGTGAAAAAATCTCACGTGAGAAATTTTCACGCGGAGCCTCCCCAGAAACAAAAGCGGGCTTCCCCGGAGAAAAAGGAAGCCCGATTAGGTGCAAAAAACGCCCATTCCATCGGCAGACAGCCCATGCGCTGACAACAAGAAAGGGCCTAAAGAGAAAAGACTAAAGCATCTCCTTCAACTCGCTGCTCTTCAGTCTCAAGTCAACATCGTCGCCGGTATTCTTGTCGATGAACTTCATGACGAAGTTCTTCTTGGCGGCCACCATGACCTGCAGGAAGGCAGCCATGTCGTCGTCCATGTCCTTAATCATGCCCTTCATCATCTCGTTCTTCATCTCGGGCATGTTCATCACCTCGACAAAGTCGGCCATGCTGATGCCTACATCGGTCATGTCCATCTCTACCGAGAAGATCACGTCGCGGCCCTTCATGTCCAAGGCGGTCAATTCCATGCCGTCGCCCATATCTTCGGGCAGCTCCTTGCCAGCCACGGCCACGACCAGCTTCAACAGCATGTCGGCCTGGTCCTGGGTCAGCTCTTCGAAGTTGAAGTTGTCGAAGTCGATGTCGTCCATGCCCAGCTCCGTGAGATCGAGCTCGTCCAGGTCGTCGAGGTCGATGTCGGCCAGGTCGTCTAATGACGAGACCTTGGTCAGGGTCTTGTGCTTCTTGGTTTTCTCTACCTGCTCGGTGCCGTCTTCCTCGTCGGCCCAGGAGCTTTTCTTGCTGTCCTTGCAACTGGCAAGACAGATGACCATTCCCAGAAGAATGGCGCTGATGAACATGAATTGCTTTTTCATTTTCTGAAAGTTTTTATGGGTTTATAAAATAATTGAGGCTACAAAGTTACAAAAAAACGAGTGAAATGCAAAAGAAAAGTCGACTTTTCTTTTCATTTCCGAGTGCATTGTATCTTCGGCAAAGCCAAAGTTACAGAAAAAAACGCAAACGCCAAGTTTTTTCAGGCCAAAATCCTAAAAACAACTTAAAAAGGGACAAAGAATGATATATTTTACTTAATATTCAGCGGAAAATATCTGTTATTTGCGGAATTGTGTGTAAATTTGCACGAATTTTTGCATAAACAAGACAAAATGAAACGCTTTTCACAGTGGTTGTGCTGCCTGATGACAGCTTTGGTGGTGTGTACGTCGTGCCTGAAAGACGAGAACGACGACACCGTGTACTATAGCGACATGGCCATCACAGGTTTTACGCTGGGCAGCATGAACCGATACACCCACGTCACCTCATCATCCACCGGCAAGGACTCGCTGGTGAAGACAACGGTGAGCGGCTTGAGCTATAAGATGACCATCGACCAGCTGCAAGCCAAAATCTACAACACCAAGATGCTGCCCGTGGGCACCGACGTGAGCCGTGTGGTGTGCACCATAAGCACCCTCAACAACGGCGTGGTGGCCCTGCAGTCGATGACGAGCGACTCGCTGCGCTGGCACTCGGCCACCGACTCGGTCGACCTGTCGCAGCCACGCGTGTTCCGCGTCTTCGCCTCCGACGGCTCGGGCTATCGCGACTATACCGTGAGCCTGAACGTGAGCAGCGACCAGGGCGTCAGCTTCGGCTGGGACCTGGCTCAGACGCTGGAGATGCCCACCGGCGATGTGCGCTTAGAGGCCAGCGGCGACAGCGTGGTGATGAGCCACGACTCCGGGGTGTTCACCTTCGGCGGAACCCAATACGCCATTGGCCTGGACGACGGACTGCTGAAGAGCAGGGCCGTAGGAACAACAGAATGGGGCACGGAGCCCCTGGACGAGGCCGACTCGCTGCTGCCCGCAAGGGGCGGGATGGCCATGGTGAGCTGGCCCTACATGCCTGCCGACAACACCAACTACATACTCATGGTGGGCCAGCCGCGTCAGGACGACGTACAGACCATGCGCCTCTGGCGGAAGATAGCCCCCATCGAGGGAGGTGGCCAGTGGGTGTTCATGCCCTTCGACGACCTGAACCACTATCCGCTGAAAAGGATGCAGCGTCCGCTGCTGGCCTACTACAGCGGCTCGGTGCTCTGCATCGACGACGAGGCCAACGTGTGGCAGTCACGCGACCAGGGCATCAGCTGGCGCAAAAGCTCCACCTATAAGCTGCCAGCCACCTTCAGCGGCACGCCCCTGTCACTGGCCGCCGACAGCAAGGGCCGCCTGTGGTTGCTCACCAGCGAGGGACAGCTGTGGCAGGGAG
Organism: Prevotella sp.; assembly: GCA_017400455.1. Taxonomy (GTDB): domain Bacteria; phylum Bacteroidota; class Bacteroidia; order Bacteroidales; family Bacteroidaceae; genus Prevotella. The sequence goes on from JAFPTC010000006.1 coordinate 2,518, forward strand.
CCTTGAAGTGAGAACAAAGGAAGAAAAGACAAGAACCATGAGCGTGGAGAAAGGAACGAGTAAATGGACGGTGAGGGTGCTGCTGGCACTTGTCGCCCTTCAGCTGCCGGTCTTGACGTCATCCGCGCAGGACGAGCCGGAATATCGCATGGAGATAGGCGGTGGCCTGGGCCTGATGGCCTATCAGGGCGACTTCAACGGCTCGCTCGTCAAGGGCATGCAGCCCATGGCGGGACTGGTGGCAAAATATAAGATGAACCCGCGCATGGCGTGGAGCGCACTGCTGGCCACGGGCAAGGTGAAAGGATCGTCGAAAGACGTTGACACCTGGTATCCCGTGCTGAAGGAGAACCCCATCGACTTCACCACCAGCCTGACCAGCTTCTCCGTGCGCTATGAATATAACTTCTGGCCCTTTGGCACGGGCAAGGAGTATCTGGGCGCCAAGCCGCTGACGCCGTTCATCGCCCTGGGGGCCGGACTGGTCTTCACCGGCAAGCCCGAACTGAAAGGAATGGTGCTGCCCGTGGGCGCAGAGGCTCAGCAACTGCCCACCTACGACGCCGAGTCGGTGGTGGCCCTGCAGGTGCCCATCGGCGTGGGCGTGAAATATAAGCTGAAGGACCGCCTGAACCTTGCGGCCGAGTGGATGATGCACTTCACCGGCTCGGACAAGCTCGACGGCGTGAAGGACCCCTACGGCATCAAAAGCTCGGGACTGTTTAAGAACACCGACTGCTACAGCACGCTGCTGCTCTCGCTGACCTACGACATCTGGGCTAAATGTAAGACCTGTCATAACGACCGTGACTGACAACGGCAGAGAATATTCACCAATTAAGAAAGAAGCATGATGAACATTGCATTAGATAAAGCTCGCATTCCGCAGCACATTGCCATCATTATGGACGGCAACGGGCGCTGGGCCACCGAGCGCGGACTGGACCGGTCGGCAGGCCACAAAGAGGGAGTGGAAGCCGTGAGGCGAATCACATCGGAGTGCACCCGACTGGGCGTGAAATACCTCACGCTCTACACCTTCTCCACCGAGAACTGGAACCGGCCGGCCGACGAGGTGGCCGCCCTGATGGGACTGGTGCTCACGTCGCTGGAGGACGAGATTTTCATGAAGAACAACGTGCGCTTCCGCGTCGTCGGCGACCGCAGCCGCATTCCCGACGTGGTGAACAAGAAGCTGGCCGAAACCGAGGAGCACACCGCCAAGAACTCGGCCATGACCATGGTGGTGGCGCTGAGCTACTCGTCGCGACTGGAGCTGGCCTGCGTGGCACGGCAGATAGCCGAGGAGGTGAAAGAGGGCCGTCTGGATGCCGCCGACATCAACGAAGACACCGTCAGCGAGCGCCTCTGGACCAACTTCATGCCCGACCCCGAACTGCTCATTCGCACCGGCGGCGAGCTGCGCATCTCGAACTACCTGCTCTGGCAGATAGCCTACAGCGAGCTGTACTTCTGCAACACCTACTGGCCCGACTTCGGCGAGGCCGACCTGCACCAGGCCATTGCCAGCTACCAGAGCCGCCAACGCCGCTTCGGAAAAACCGAGGCACAAGTGGAGAACGAAAAATAAAAGCCTCCACAAAACCCTCCAAAGGAGGGGGTAAAAATGAAAAGAACAATGAAGAATCATCATATAGATAATGTAACCCAACATCCCCTCCTTGGGAGGGGCTTGGGGAGGCTCATCCTTTGGAGGGGCTTGGGGAGGCTTTTGCTCTTGCTTTCCCTCTGCTTCCTTACCGCTGCCCCTGCCTCGGCACAGGTAGACATCAGCTATGCCGGAACGCCACGACAGGTGGAAATCGGCGGCATCAGCGTGAAAGGAGTCAGCGACTATGAGGACTACGTGCTCATCAACCTCTCGGGACTGAGCGTCGGACAGCGGATAGAACTGCCTGGCAGCGAAATTACCGAGGCCGTGAAGCGATACTGGAAGCACGGACTGTTCTCGAAGGTCAGCATCTCGGCCGACAGCCTCGTCGGATCGAAAGTCTACCTCTGCATCAATCTCGCACTCTGCCCCCGCATCAGCGCCATCAACTACAGCGGAGTGAAGAAGAGCGAGCGCGAAGACCTGGAATCGAAACTGGGCATGGCCAAGGGCATGAGCATGACAAAGAACCTCGTGGACCGCGCCAAGATACTGGCCAAGAAATATTTCGACGACAAGGGCTATAAAAACGCTGAGATCGAGATAAGCCAGCACGACGACGTCACAGGCAAGAACCAGGTGGTGCTCGACGTCATCATCGACAAAAAGGACAAGATGAAGGTGCGCAACATCGTGCTCGACGGCAATCTTCAGGTGAACGACAACGTCATCAAAGGCGGCATGTTCACCAAGGGCGCTCTGGGCAAGATTCACGAGGCCGGCAAGCTGAAAAACCTCTTCAAGGCCAAGAAATTCACGCCCGAGCGCTACGCAGAGGCCAAGAAGACGCTCATCGAGAAATATAACGAGCTGGGCTATCGCGACGCCACCATCATCGAGGATTCTATCTGGAACGAAGATGACAAGCACGTGAACGTTTACCTGAAAATAGATGAGGGCGACAAATACTACCTGCGCAACATCACGTGGGTGGGCAACACCGTGTTCCCCACCGAGGGCTTAGAGAAGACGCTGGGCATGAAATCGGGCGACGTCTACAACCAGAAACTGCTGAACAAGCGCCTGCTCACCGACGAGGACGGCATTCACGATTATTACTATAACAACGGTTACGTGTTCTCGCAGATTGATCCAGCCGAGGTAAACATTGTGGGCGACAGCATTGACCTGGAAGTGAGAATCCTTGAGGGACCGCAAGCCCACCTGAACAACGTGAAAATATTCGGCAACGACCGACTCTACGAGGAGGTGGTGCGCCGCGAACTGCGCACGAAGCCCGGCGATCTGTTCTCGAAGGAGGCACTGATGCGCTCCTACCGTGAAATTGCCTCGATGGGCTACTTCGACGAGACGGCCATCAACCCCGACGTGAAGCCCGACGGCGAGAATGGCACGGTGAACATCAACTGGGAGCTGGAGCAGAAGTCAAACGACCAGCTGGAGCTGTCGCTCGGATGGGGACAGACAGGCGTCATCCTGCGCGCAGGCATCAAGTTCAACAACTTCTCGCTGCGCAACCTGCTGGGCAAGAACAAACTGCACCGAGGCTTCCTGCCAGCCGGCGACGGCGAGCAGATTGGCATCAGCGCACAAACCAACGGACGCTACTACACCAGCTACAGCCTCAACTACGGCACAAACTGGTTTGGCGGAAAGCGACCCAACGCCTTCAACATCGGAGCATACTACTCGAAACAGAGCGACGTCAGCAGCAATTACTATAATTCGGCCTACATGAACTCGCTGCAGTACATGTACAGCGGCTACGGCTACTACAACAACGGCTACTACAACAACTACGAGAGTTTCCTCGACGACGACAAGTACGTCAAGCTGCTCGGCATCTCGCTGGGATGGGGCAAACGTCTGCGCTGGCCCGACGACTACTTCCAGTTCTCCGCCACGCTGGCCTATCAGCGCTATATGCTGAAAGAATGGCAATACTTCCTCATCAGCAACGGCAACTGCAACAACCTGAACCTGTCGCTGGCTCTGACGCGAACCTCTACCGACAACCCGCTCTTCCCGCGCCGTGGCTCAGAGTTCGCCTTCAGCGTGTCACTCACGCCGCCTTGGTCACTCTTCGACAACAAGGACTACAAGAACCTGGCCACATGGAACACCTACAACACCGATTACGACCGTTTCCAAGCCGAACAGCGCGAGAAGTACCGCTGGGTGGAATACCACAAGTGGAAGTTCAAGAGCCGCACCTTCACCGCCCTCAGCGGCGGCCAGAAGTGCTTCGTGCTGATGACCCGCGTGGAGATGGGCCTGCTCGGCTCGTATAACAAGTACAAGAAGTCGCCCTTCGAGACCTTCTACGTGGGCGGCGACGGCATGAGCGGCTACAGCACCAGCTATGCTGAGGAAACCATCGGCCTGCGCGGCTATGAGAACGGCGCCATCTCGCTCTCGGCCAATGCCCTGAGCAACGAGCGCACGCCCGGACGCTACAGCAGCTACGACGCCTACGCCTACGACCGCTTCACGCTGGAGCTGCGCTATCCTTTCATGCTGGGCAACACCACCATCTACGGACTGGGCTTCGTCGAGGGCGGCAACGCCTGGGCCTCGGTCAAGGACTTCAACCCCTTCGACATGAAACGCTCGGCCGGCGTCGGCGTGCGCATCTTCCTGCCCATGGTGGGCCTGATGGGTATCGACTGGGCCTACGGCTTCGACAAAATCTACCAGGGCAGCAGCGGCTGGAGCCGTGGCGGATCGCAGTTCCACTTCATCCTGGGACAGGAGTTCTGATGAGTGAAGAGTTAAGAGTTAAGAGTTAAGAGTTAAGAGTTAAAAGTTTTATATTATGAAGAAACTATTATTGATGATTGTCGTGTGTGCATCGGCAATGTCGATGCAAGCTCAGAAGTTTGCCCTGATCGACATGGACTACGTGTTCAAGAACATTCCCGCCTACGAGCGCGCCAACGAGCAGCTGACCCAAGTGTCGAAGAAGTGGCAGGCTGAAGTAGACGCCCTCACCACCGAGGCGCAGACCATGTACAAGAACTACCAGAACGAGGTGGTGTTCCTCTCGGCCGAGCAGAAGAAAGCCCGCCAAGACGCCATCATGGAGAAGGAGAAGCAGGCCAGCGAACTGAAGCGCCAGTATTTCGGCCCCGAAGGCGAGCTCTTCAAGAAGCGCACCGCCCTGATGAATCCCATTCAGGACGAGGTGTACAACGCCGTGAAGGATGTTTCCGAGCTGCGCGGCTATCAGCTGGTGCTTGACCGCGCCAGCGACACGGGCATCATTTTCGGCAGCCCAAAGATCGACATCAGCGACGAGGTACTCCGCAAGCTGGGGTATGCTAATTAAGGCTCGAAATTTCGAAATTTCGAGATCTCGAAATAACGAGTGTCGAAATGTCGAAATATCGAAATGCCGAAATAACGAAACATCGAAATAACGAAAAAATAAAAAAAGCAACAATGAAAAAGTTTATTATCTGCGCCATTTGCGCAATCTGCGGTCTCACCACCGCACAGGCCCAGAAGTTTGGCCACGTGAACACTCAGGAAATCATTCAGGCCATGCCCGAGTTTACCACCGCCCGCACGGAGATGGACAAGCTCACGCAGCAGTATGAGGCCGACCTGAAGCAGATGCAGGACGAGCTGCAGAAGAAGGCTGAGGCCTTCGAGAAGGAAGAAGCCACCCTGCCCGACAACATCAAGCAGCGCCGCAACCAGGAGCTGAACGACCTCTACCAGCGCATCCAGCAGACCTATCAGGACAACCAGCAGGCACTGGCCAAGGCTCAGCAGGAGAAGATGCAGGCTATCACCGCCAAGGTCATCGACGCCATCAAGGCCATCGGCCAGGAGGGCGGCTACGTCTACGTGATGGAGATGGGCGCCGGCATCCCCTACATCAGCACCACGCTCTCTACCGATCTCACCGCTCAGGTGAAGGCAAAGCTGGGACTGAAGTAAGTGATAAGTGATAAGTGATGAGTGATGAGTGATGAACGTTGAGCATTGAATGAATAGGAACAGAACACAATGAAAAAGGCTTTCTTTACATTATTACTTATAGTAGCGGGACTCAGCAGCTATGCACAGGAGCCCCAAACGCCTATAGTGGCTGACTCTACCGTTCAGGCCCCAACGCCCAAGCCGTTGCTCATCGGCTGCCTCAGCTACGACGAAGCCCTGCGCTCCATGCCCCAATACGCCATTGTAGAGGCGGAGATGGAGCAGCTCCAGCAGGCCTATCAGGCCGAGCTGAAAAGGGTTGAGGACGACTTTAACCAGAAGTACGAGGCCTTCCTCGATGGGCGCAAGGACTTTCCGCGCACCATCCTGCTGAAGCGCCAGACCGAGCTGCAACAGCTGTTGCAGCAGAACATTGAATTCAAGGAGAAGAGCCGTGCCGAGCTGGCCCAGGCCCGCAAGGACAAGCTTGCGTCCCTTCACGCCCAGCTCAGCACGGCCATCTCGGAAGTGGCCCGCCAGCAGCAGTTGTCGCTGGTGGTCAACACCGACGCCAACGCCTGTCCCTTCATCGACCCGGCGATGGCCCGCGACATCAGCACCGACGTAAAGCTACTGCTCAGCAAGACGAAATGACACTTCCCACGGCTTCCGGCCCTATCGGCATCTTCGACAGCGGCTACGGCGGTTTGACCATTCTCGACAGCATCCGCCGGCAGCTTCCTCAGTACGATTTTCTGTACCTGGGCGACAACGCCCGCGCACCCTATGGGCCACGCTCCTTTGGCGTGGTCTATGATTTTACGCGCCAGGCCGTGGCCCGCCTCTTCCAGATGGGCTGCCACCTCGTGGTGCTGGCCTGCAACACGGCCTCGGCCAAGGCGCTGCGCACCATTCAGCAGCACGACCTGCCGCAGTGGGACCCCGAGCGCCGCGTCTTGGGCATCATCCGCCCCACGGCCGAGGTCATTGGCCAGCTCACCCGCAGCCGCCACGTGGGCATACTGGCCACCGAAGGCACCATCAAAAGCCAGAGCTACGACCTGGAGATAGGCAAGCTCCACCCCGACATCTGCGTCACGGGCGTGGCCTGCCCGCTGTGGGTGCCCTTAGTGGAATACAACGAGGCCTCGTCCGACGGTGCCGACTACTTCGTCAGGAAATACATCGACCAGCTGCTCCAGCGCGACCCGCTCATCGACGCCGCCATCCTGGGCTGCACCCACTATCCGCTGCTTTTAGAGAAGATTCGCCGCTTCATGCCCCCTACGGTGCAGGTCATTCCTCAGGGCGACTACGTGGCACGCTCGCTGGCCGACTATCTGCTCCGTCATCCCGAGATGGAACAACGCTGCACGCGCCACGGCCACACCACCTATCTCACCACCGAGGCGGCCGAGAAGTTCAACCATCAAGCCCAGCTCTTCCTGCAAGAGCCGGTCAACGCCCAGCAAATCACGCTGGAATAGCAACCGACGTACTCCCAACGCTGAAGAAAAAAGCTTCCCAGCCTCAATCATGAGACTGGGAAGCATTCTATTTATTTGTTGCGACAAGGGCAAAATTTTGCGACAAAAAAATGAGTGCAGTATGAATCACTCACCCCGCACTCCAGAATCTAATAACATAATCTTTACCTTAAATCTATTAACTACTAACCTAATGAATAAAGGGCGTAGTCATCACGACTACTTGTGCAAAGTTAGGCATTTTCTTTCGTTCTTTCCTCACATTTCATCCTTTTCTTCTGAAAGGCGCTTACATTTTGATATAAATCAAACGTTTTTTGTGTCTGCGGAAGCAGGCGCGGAAAAAGGGGTGGCGCGGCGTGAAAAAATCTCACGTGAGAAATTTTTCTGGGAAGGCCTCCCGTGAAAAAATCTCACGTGAGAAATTTTTCTGCGGAGGCTTCCCGTGAAAAAATCTCGCGTGCGAAATTTTTCTGGGGCGCCTCGGATCAGTTGCCGGTAAACTTTCCGATGAAGAAGATGCTGCCCGTGGACTGCTCGCTGATGACGTAGAGGAAGGGGCGCGTGGCGTGGAAGGTGACGTGGGGCGGCTCGGGGCCTATGGCTTCTCCATCCTTTCCATCCACACCTATCACGGTGACGGCAGCCGCCTCGGCTCCCTGCTCGCTGACTTTGATGCGGGCCACCTGGCGCATCAGGCCGATCCACATCCTTTTGAAATCGCTGAGGTTCCAGAACTCTGCCTCGAACTCGTTGAAGGCCCTCGTCATGCCCAGGGCTTTCATAGCGTCGACGAGGTTGACCGTCTGGCCCGTCTCGAAGCGGGGCAGCTTCACGTCGACGATGGCAGGGGGCAGATAGCGGTAGTTGGACTGCCAGCTCTCGGCGGTGAGGGTCTGCAGCAGCTGGTCTATGGTCTTCCCCTGTTGGGGCAGCAGCACGGTCATGGCGTAGGCTCCGTTGCCGTAGGGCATCCGCAAGGCCTGGCAGAGGTCGTTCTCGGCGTAGGCGAACTCCTCCTCCTGATGCATCGTCGGCAGCGAGGTCATGTTCTTGTCGGGGCCGGCATGCTCAAAGTCCTCCGTCTGCGTCATGTCAGCTTCGAACTTGTGCATCCACGCTCCCTTGAAATAGATGGCATTGAGCAGCAGAAGGAACAGAAAGCGGTCTTCAAAGTCCTTTTCCTTAACCACCTCCTTGATCATGCCCTCGGTGTGGTCGCTGCACCACTGGTTAATGACGCCGCAGGTCTTGCCATCGCCGAAGTTGCGCACCTCGGGGGTGGCATCGTAATAGTCCTTAACCGTTTTCACGAAGTCGGGGAAGAGGGTGTGGCCAGTGTACTTAGGGTCGTTCAGATAGATATTGTTGGCAATGTGCACCTTCGTCAGCTTGTCGAGCGTAGGTGCCTCGCTGAGCATCTTCCGGCAGAAGGCGTTGATGCCGTCGGCCCCGGTATCGGCAAAGCCCAGCACGCTGTTGATCTGCGCCTGCGTCTGGTCCGTGGCGCCATTGTTGAGCATGCCCAGGCAGAAGGTGATGCTCATTGGCGATACCACGAGGCTCTTGTAGCGGTAATCATCGCTGCTGCTGAGCTGTCGGAACAGCCGGAAGGCGAAGTCGTTGTTGCCGGTCACCATCTGCTGCTCGCTGCGCGTGAGCGAAATGGGGCGCCAGTCGTTGTCGGTGTTTGACAGGTCCTCGTCGTCGGGTTTGCTTTCTGGTTCCTCCACTTGCGGGTCCACTTTCACGATGGTGTCGTCGTCGTCGCCGCATGCTCCCATTCCCAGTGCCATCATTAGGGCGATGGCGGCCCAAAAGTTCTTTCTCATAATCTTATTTTTTTTAGTTAGAATGATGTTGTCAATGATGGGTGTTACAGACCCCACCCCCAGCCCCTCCCCTTGAAGGGAGGGGAGAGCTGTCCGCGAGCCTATCCCCTTATGTTCACACCCATGCAAAGCCTTGGGGCGCTTCTCCCCTCCCTTCAAGGGGAGGGGCTGGGGGTGGGGTCTGTATCTTCAACTCATATAGTAAACAACTCAGGACGGAGAATCTTGCACGGCGAAGTGTTAAAAAAACGACCTTCCGAAGAAAAAGTTTCCTCGGAAGGTCGATCTTACTTGTCAATATAAAACTCCTTAGAGCTTCGGGCCTGCGGCGAACAGTGCCTTGCCGGCCTCGTTGCCCTCGTACTTCTTGAAGTTCTTGATGAAGCGGGCAGCCAGGTCCTTGGCCTTCTCCTCCCACTCGTTGCGGTTCTGATAGGTGTCGCGAGGATCCAGGATGCCCCAAGCCACGCCGTTGAGCTGCGTGGGCACCTCGAAGTCGAAGTAAGGAATCTTCTTCGTGGGAGCCTTCAGGATGTCGCCGCCCAGGATGGCGTCGATGATGCCACGGGTGTCCTTAATGGAGATGCGCTTGCCAGTGCCGTTCCAACCGGTGTTCACCAGGTAGGCCTTGGCGCCGCTCTTCTCCATCTTCTTCACCAGCTCCTCAGCATACTTCGTGGGGTGCAGCTCCAGGAAGGCCTGGCCGAAGCAGGCGCTGAAGGTGGGCGTGGGCTCGGTGATGCCACGCTCGGTACCAGCCAGCTTGGCGGTGAAGCCCGAGAGGAAGTAATACTTGGTCTGCTCGGGGGTGAGGATGCTCACGGGAGGCAGCACGCCGAAAGCGTCGGCAGAGAGGAAGATGACGTTCTGGGCGTCGGGACCGGCGCTCTTGCCGTTCACCTTCTTGGCAATCTTCTCGATGTGCTCAATGGGGTAGCTGACGCGGGTGTTCTCGGTGACGCTCTTGTCGGCGAAGTCGATCTTGCCGTCGGCTGCTACGGTGACGTTCTCGAGCAGGGCGTTGCGGCGGATAGCGTTGTAGATGTCGGGCTCGCTCTCCTTGTCGAGGTTGATAA
>JAFPTC010000035.1 GCA_017400455.1 Prevotella sp.
CACGCCCGAGGAGCGGCAGACGGCCTACGAGATTGCCACCCAGTCGGTGGTGCTGCTCGAGAACAACGGCATCCTGCCGCTGAACTCCTCACTCCTCACCCTTTCTGCTGCAACAGGCAAACAGCCTACGATTCTCATCACCGGTCCTAATGCCAACACCATGTGGGCTATGTGTGGCGACTACTCCTTCCCCGCCATGTCCTACTTCTGGAAGAAGATTGAGAACGACCTCGACCATCCCCATGTCATTACGCTGCTCGAAGGCATGAAAGCCAAGCTGCCCAAGGGTGTCAACCTGACGTATGAGCGTGGCTGCGACTGGACGGAGGCCATCGAGACCAAGCTGGGCGAGGGTGGCGACGAGCGCGCCTGGCAGTACGAGATTCTGAACCGCAGGGTGGACTCAGGCGAGAAAGCCGACGAGGCCGAGGCGTTGCGTCTGGCCAGTCAGGCCGATGTCATTATTGCCGCTGTCGGTGAGAACGTGATGCTCTGCGGCGAGAACCGCGACCGCGGCAGCCTTCGTCTCCCCGGTCGTCAGGAGCAGTTCGTCCAGGCACTTGTCAAGACGGGCAAGCCCGTCGTGCTTGTCATGTTTGGTGGCAGGGCACAGGTCGTCTCCGGCCTGGCAGAGCAGTGTGCCGCCGTCATCCAGGCCTGGTATCCGGGCGAGGAAGGTGGCAATGCCGTGGCCGACATCCTCTATGGCAATGTGTCGCCGTCGGCCAAGCTCGCTGTCAGCTATCCCGACAAGGAGGTCTATGAGCCCATGTGCTACAACAACCCCTCTCCCGTCGATGTCCATCCCTCGCTCAATGCCGCCGGTCCGTTGCTGGCAACGCCCAACACCCAGTGGCCGTTCGGCTATGGCCTGAGCTACACCTCGTTTGAGTATAGCAATTCGGACGTAACCGCCGAGGTATCGACGAAGGACCAGAGCCTTACGCTTTCCTTCGACGTGAAGAACACGGGTAAGGTGGCCGCCGACGAGATTGCCCAGATCTACCTCTCGCCCACCACCGAAGACCAGCCCATCCGTCCCATCCAGTTGCAGGGCTTCGCCCGCGTCAGCCTACAGCCCGGCGAAACCAAGACCGTCCAGGTGAAGCTCTACACCGAGCAGTTCGGCTACTACAGCCGCGAGGGCGATGGCCCCGTCTCGTCAGCCAACTGCCGTTGGAACGTGGCTCCAGGCACCTACGTACTCAAGGTCGGTGCCTCTTCTGCCGACATCCGCCTGCAGGAGCAAGTCACGCTGACGGGTGAACTCGTCTCGAAACCCCACCGCGACCATTACTTCTCGGAAACTGTGATTGGTGATAGATAATCCGTGCAATCCGTGGTTAAAAAATGACTTATGAAACATCTCAATAATAACAACAACTGAATCATTATGAAAAAGTTTTTCATTTTGGGCTTCTTGCTGGCCACCCGTTTCCTGGGTGCTCACGCCGAAGTAGACCCCAATTTTTACATCTATCTCTGTTTTGGACAGTCTAA
>JAFPTC010000036.1 GCA_017400455.1 Prevotella sp.
CTACAAGATGCTGGCGGAAATCTATACGCAGTTGGGACAGAAGGACAAGGCCTCTCTATATATTAATAAGGTATATGAGGTGATGACGCGCTACGCCACCGACCACTACCAAAGCGGCCTCTCGCAGATGGAAGTGCTCTACGAAACGGAGAAGAAGGAGGCGCAGATTCTTTCGATGGCCAAAGAACAACGGCTCTACTTCTGGCTGTTAGTGGCTGCAGGCGGTATCGTGCTGATGCTCATCGTGCTCTTCATCTATCGCCATGTAGCCCACAAACGACAGAAAGCCCTGCTGGCCGCCCGCGTGGCATTGGACACTGAGACAAAGGAAAGGCGCATACTGGCTCGCGACCTGCACGATTCCATAGGCGGCATGCTGTCGGTGCTGCGGCTGAAGATGGAAAGTGGCGCATCGCAAGAAGAGTCATTAAGGCTGCTCGACCACACGGCAACGGAACTGCGCCGCGTGGCCCATCACCTGATGCCCGAGGAACTGCTGCGAGGCGGACTGCAACAGGCTCTGAGCGACTTCGCCATGTCGGTGCCAGGAGCGCAGTTTCACTTCTTTGGCAGCGACGATGTACAGCTGACGAAGGACATGGAACTGGTGCTCTATCGCTGTGCCTACGAACTGGTGAGCAACTCGTTGCGCCACGCCAACGCCCAGCACATCAGCATTCAGCTGATGCAGGACAGTCACGAGGTGACGCTCACCGTGAGCGACGACGGGAAAGGAATGGAAGGCAGCCCCACGGAGCCAGGCATTGGCCATCAGAACATCCGCGAGCGCATCAGCCGCTTCGGTGGAAGGCTCGACATCATCTCTACCAATGGAACGGAGATTAACGTAAGCATACCACTATGACTATGACAAAATACCGCATCGATGTGCAAATCGTAGACGATCACGCCATGTTTACCGAGAGTCTGGCCGAGGCCATCAACCGCAGCGAGGTGGCCCACGTGAGCAACACGTTTGCCACGCTTGAGGCCTGTAGACAGGCATTTGCCAAGAGCCGCCCCGACGTGCTGCTGCTCGACATATCCATGCCCGACGGCAGTAGCGAGAAGTTCTGTCGACAGATTCTGGCCGACTATCCGAAAGTAAAGTTGATAGCTGTCACCATTCACGACGAATACTCGGTCATTCAGCGCATGATGGACAGCGGCGTCCACGGCTACCTGCTGAAGAGTTCCCCCGTTGCGGAACTCATCAAGGCCATCCAGCGGGTGTGGCGCGGCGGGCAGTATGTCAGTGCTGAGGTAGAGGAGATTATCCGTAAGGCTAAGGATGAAAGCGTTGAGCTTACGCCCGTCGAGCGGAATGTCCTGCAACTCATCTGCTCCGGTCTGACCAATCCAGAAATTGCCCCTCAGCTCTCGATGTCGGTCGAGACGGTCAACTGGTATCGCAAGCGGTTGCTGGCCAAGCTTGGCGTGAGGAACACGGCGGGCCTGGTGACGAGGGCCATGCAACTGAAACTGGTGTAGGCGTTCCTGTTTTCTTTTCTTTTTTTCCACTCTGTTTGCGGGTATGTCGGAAAAAAGTATTAATTTTGCAGCGTCATTGAAAGAAAACAGAAAAAAAATAAACAAAGAAAAGGAAACGATGAAAGAGAAGTGTTTTAAACGCACCACCGTGACGGCGGCCCTGCCCTATGCCAACGGAGGGGTGCACATAGGCCACCTGGCGGGGGTGTACGTGCCGGCCGACATCTACGTGAGATACCTCAGGCTGAAAGGGCACGAGGTGATGTTCGTGGGCGGCAGCGACGAGCACGGAGTGCCCGTGACGCAGAGGGCTCGGCAGGAGGGCATAGGCCCGCAGGACGTGGTGGACCGGTACCACAGGCTGATAAGCCACTCGTTCAGCGAGTTTGGCATTTCGTTCGACATCTACAGCCGGACAACGTCGAAGACGCACCACCGGTTTGCGGCCGACTTCTTCCGCAAGCTCTACGACGAGGGGAAGCTGGTGGAGCAGACCAGCCAGCAGTTCTTCGACGAGAAGACAGGGAAGTTCCTGACCGACCGCGACGTGGTGGGCATCTGCCCCTACTGCGGGAAGAAGGCCTACGGCAACCAGTGTGAGGAGGGATGCGGCAGGGCCCTGGAGCCCACGGAGCTGATTGACCCGAGGTCGAAGGAAACGGGCGAGGTGCCGGTGCTGCGCGAGACGAAGAACTGGTACCTGCCGCTGAACGAGTATCAGCAGTGGCTGAAGCAGTGGATTCTGGAGGAGCACAAGGAGTGGCGGCCCAACGTCTACGGCCAGTGTAAGTCGTGGCTGGACATGGACCTGCAGCCCAGGGCCATGACGCGTGACCTGGACTGGGGCATTCCCGTGCCCGTGGAGGGCGCCGAGGGGAAGGTGCTCTACGTGTGGTTCGACGCCCCGATAGGCTATATCTCGAACACGAAGGAGCTGTGCGAGCGCGACCCGGAGCGATGGGGGCGGTGGCAGCAGTGGTGGCAGCAGGACGACACGCGGCTGGTGCACTTCATTGGCAAGGACAACATTGTGTTCCACTGCATCATCTTCCCCGTGATGATGAAGGCTCACGGGGGGTATATCATGCCCGACAATGTGCCGGCCAACGAGTTCCTGAACCTGGAGAACGCGAAGATCTCGACGTCGAAGAACTGGGCCGTGTGGCTGCACGAATACCTGGAGGACTTCCCCGGCAAGCAGGATGTGCTGCGCTATGTGCTGACGGCCAATGCTCCGGAGACGAAGGACAACAACTTTACCTGGCGTGACTTCCAGGAGCGCAACAACAACGAGCTGGTGGCCATCTATGGCAACTTCGTGAACAGGGCGCTGCAGCTCACGTGGAAATACTGGGCGGGCCGTGTGCCCGGGCGCGGCGAGCTGACGGAGGCTGACCGTCAGGCCCTGGCGGAGCTGAGGGACGTGAAGGAGCGCGTGGAGCAGCTGCTGGAGCAGTTTAAGTTTCGCGACGCCCAGTTCGAGGCCATGAACCTGGCACGCATAGGCAACCGGTATATCACCGAGTGTGAGCCGTGGAAGGTGTGGAAGCAGGATCAGGCACGCTGCGAGACCATCCTGAACATCTGCCTGCAGCTGACGGCCAACCTGGCCATTGCCTTCGAGCCGTTCCTGCCTTTCTCGTCGAGGAAGCTGCGCCAGATGCTGAATATTGAAAGCTTTGATATTCCCGAGCAGAGCTCGCCTACCCGTAGCCTTTGGGAGCAGCTGGGCAGCACGGACTTGCTGCCCGACGGCCACCAGCTGGGCCAGCCCAGCCTGCTGTTCGAGAAGATTGACGACGACGCCATACAAAGGCAGCTCGACAAGCTGGAGAGAATGAAGGCCTCCCCAAGCCCCTCCGAAGGAGGGGATGTTCAGATACATAATGCCTCGGGAAATGCCGCCTCCTTATCTAACCAAACACCCCCTCCTTCGGAGGGACTTGGGGAGGCTCCGATTGTTGACTTCGAGACCTTCGAGAAGCTGGACATTCGCGTGGGACTGGTGAAGGAGTGCCAGGCCGTGAAGAAGTCGAAGAAGCTGCTGCAGTTTACCATCGACGACGGCACGGGCACCGACCGCACCATCTGCTCGGGCATTGCCCAGTTCTATGACGAGCCGGAACGGCTGGTGGGCCAGCGCGTGCTCTTCGTGGCCAACTTTGCCCCGAGAAAGATGATGGGCATCGAGAGCCAGGGCATGATCCTCTCGGCCGTGGATGCCGACGGGAGCCTGAGCCTGGTCACTACCACCAAGGACGTAAGGCCTGGCAGCCAGGTGGGCTAAGCAATGACCATGAGGGGCAAGGGGCTTTTACCATGGGCAGGACTGCTGGCGGGCTGCGGACTGATGGCGGCCTGTGAGCACGACCTGCTGTGGGTGGCCCAGGAGCAGAGCCTCTTCCTGGCCACGCCGCTGTTCTTCCAGCAGTGCATCGAGCTGCCTGGCGGTGGACTGTCGTGGGCGGCCGCCTTTCTCACCCAGTTTTTCCATTACCCCATGCTCGGGGCGGGCCTCATGGGCCTGCTCTGGGCTTTTCTTATGTGGCTGCTGAAGCGGGCCTTCGACATTCCCAAAGGGTGGATGTGGCTGACGCTGCTGCCCGTGGCCATGCTGCTGCTGGGCTGCGTGGAGCTGGGCTACTGGGTCTACTTCCTCAAGCTGCGCGGCCATCTGCTGGTGGCCACGCTGGGCTGCATGGGGGCGGCCCTGCTGTTCTGGGCCTATAGGGGGCTGCCTCGGAGGCTGGGCCTCCCCACCCTGTTCGTCGCCGGCTCCACCCTGGCGGCCTATCCCGTGATGGGCTTCTACGGGCTGCTGGCCTCGCTGCTCATGGCCGTCCATGGAGCCAGGCAGCGGCGCTGGGCCGACGTGGCGGTGGCGCTGACAGCCATCGTGGCCGTTCCGCTGATGGGCTATCACCTGCTCTATCATCTGACACCCTTCAGTGGCATCTACTGGGCGGCGCTGCCCCTGTTCGTCCACAACGGAACGAGCCAGGCGGCGCTCTACCTGCCCTATGTGCTCATGACGGCCTGGATGGTGGCGGCGGCCTGGCGGCCACACCTCCGTCGGCCACTGAAGGCCTGGATGGAGGCGGCGGTCATAGGCCTGACGGTCGTGGTGGTGGCCTGGGGATGGCAGAAGGACGACAACTTCCACCGGCAGCTCAGGATGCAGCGGCAGATGGAGCAGCTCGACTGGCATGGCATGATTGCCACTATCAGCCACAGCAAGGGGAAACCCACCAGGGCCACGTCGATGATGAAGAACCTGGCCCTGCAACGGCTGGGCAGGCTGAGCCAGGACCTGGGCAAACTGCCCGACGGCTTTGCACGCCCCGAGGCTCCCTTCCCCGTTCACAGCGTCCACACCATAGGGAAGATGCTCTACTGGCAGTACGGGCTGCCCAACTACTGCTACCGATGGTGTATGGAGGACGGCGTGGAGTATGGATGGAACGTGGCCGAACTGAAGCTTATGGCCAAGTGCTCGCTGATGAACGGCGAGATGGCAGCTGCCCAGCGCTACCTCTCGCTGCTGAAGAAGACCACCTTCTACGCCCAGTGGGCACGGCGCTATGAGGCCTACATCCGCCAGCCCAGGCTGATGAGGCAGGACGCCGAGTTCCAGGCCATAGCACCCCTGCTGCGCGACGACGACTTCCTCACCAGCGACCAGTCGCAGCTGGAGCCCTTCCTCATCGAGCACTTCGCCAGCTATCCGGGCACCACTCCCCAGCAGCAGGAGATGAGAAGCGTTTACTTTAAGTTCTACCTCAACCGCAACAGATATATCGACCAATGACACGCCGCAGCCTCTACTCCCTCCTTGCCACTGCCCTGCTCATGCTGCTGCTGACGGTGGCTTGCAGCCGCCAGCAGATACCGGCCCAGTTCACCCAGGCCAACGTGCTGCCGAAGATCTACCCCGACTATACCGACGTCACCATCCCCCCGAACATCGCTCCCCTATGTTTCGAGCTGCTGAACGATGCCGACGAGGCCATCACCCGCTTCGCCACCAACAACGGGGAGCTGACTTGCCCGGGACTGAAGGTGAGGCCCGACATGGACGAGTGGAAGCAGCTCACCTCGGCAGCCTGCGGCGAGGACGTCGCCGTGGAA
The DNA here is from genome assembly GCA_017400455.1 of Prevotella sp. GTDB lineage: Bacteria > Bacteroidota > Bacteroidia > Bacteroidales > Bacteroidaceae > Prevotella. The sequence continues at coordinate 5,620 of JAFPTC010000036.1, forward strand.
ATATATGCCAGGAAGGACGGCCAGTGGCTGCGCTACAAGCCGTTCAGCATCCATGTCTCTGCCGACAGCATCGACCCATGGATGAGCTTCCGATATATCTCACCTTCATACGTCTCCTACGAGGAGCTGACCATCAACCAGCGATGCCTCGAAGACTTCAGCGAAGAGGTGGTGGCCTCGAACATGCTCTGCTCGTCAGAGGCCGGAGGACAGTGCATCAACTGCCACAGCTTCCAGGCCCATAACCCCCAGCGCATGCAGCTCCATGCCCGGCATGCCCATGGCGCCACCCTCGTAACCTACGACGGACAGCTGCAGAAACTGGACAAGAGCACGCTCAGCCCTCCATCCTCCACCCGTCAGCTTCCACCCGTCTACCCCGCCTGGCACCCCACGGAGAAGCTCATAGCCTACTCCTGCAACTCCACCTTGCAGAGCTTCCACACTGTAGACATCGACAAGATAGAAGTCTACGACGCCGAAAGCTCGCTCATCCTCTACGACCTGGAACGGCAGCAGGCCACCACCATTGAAGACCTGCCCGACGAGATGGAGACCTTCCCTGCCTGGGCGCCCGACGGGAAGAGCCTCTACTATTGCAGCGCACATTTCAAGTACGAGGCCGACAGCGTAGACCTGGAAGAGCTCACCCTGAGGGCCGAGGAGCTGAAATACAACATCTACCGGCGCTCCTTCGACCCCGAGACCCACCAGTTTGGCGAACGCGAGACGGTGTTCCTGGCCGACAGCCTGGACATGAGCGCCTCGCTGCCCCGCATCTCGCCCGACGGCCGCTGGCTCCTGTTCACCATGGGCCGCTACGGCACCTTCCACATCTGGCACCGCGATGCCGACCTCTGGCTGATGAATCTCTCCACCGGCGAGGCACGCCCCCTGGACGAGTGCAACTCAAATGCCAGCGAGAGCTACCACTGCTGGAGCAGCAATGGGCGCTGGATCGTGTTCTCCTCCCGCCGCCACGACGGCGTGTTCACCCGCCCCTTCTTTGCCCACATCAGCAGCGAGGGCCTCGGCAGCCGCCCCTTTGAGCTTCCCTGCCAAGACCCCGACCGCCATCTCCAGCTCCTCAAGAGCTATAACGTGCCCGAGCTGATGCGCGGCCCCATCGACCTCTCGCCCCAGGAAATAGCCGCCAAGCTGAAGGAGTAGCACTCTAATTCCCCTTGGCGACAGGCAGAAAAAAGAATCTCACGTGAGAGAAATTTCTGGGAAGGCCTCCCGTGAAAAAATCTCACGTGAGAAATTTTTCTGGGAAGGCCTCCCGTGAAAAAATCTCACGTGAGAAATTTTTATGGGAAGGCTCCCCATGAAAAAAACTCACGTGAGAAATATTTCTGGCTAATGGACTATTTCGATATCGCCCTTCACATTGTTGCGAATCTTGGTGAGATAGTCCTTCATGCCCTCGGCATTTTTTTGGTCGATGATTTCGAGTAGCTCCTTCAGCTCGGTGCGTATCTGGCTCACCTGGTCGTGGGTGTAGGGATTGAACAGAATCTCCTGCAACAGATAGTCGTCCTCGTTGAGCACGCCTTTGGCAATGCGCATGTGGCGCTTGAAGGTGGTACCCGGCGCATCCTGGTGCTTCATCACTGCGGCAAAGACAAACGTTGAGACGAAGGGAATGCTGAGCGAATAGGCCACCGTCTTGTCGTGCTCCTCGAAGGTGTACTCATAGATGTTAAGCCCCAGGCGCTGATAGAGGTCCTTGAAAAAGATGCGGCCCATGTAGTCGCCCTCGCTGATGATGATGGCATTCTCCTCGCTGAGCTGCTGCAAGTTGGCAAAGGTAGGGCCAAACATGGGGTGCGTGCTTACATAGCGCATGCCCGACTGCTCGTAGAACTCCTTTAGGTCGGTCTTCACCGAGGCAATGTCGCTGATAATGCACTCCTTGGGCAGGTGGGGTATGACCTCACGGAAGACGGGGATGGTGTACTTCAGCGTCACGGCATTGATAACCAGCTCGGGCTTGAAGGCGCGCACTTCTTCCAGTTCAGTAAATCGCTGGCAGTTGTAAGTGAAGCGCATGCGCTTAGGGTCTTTCTCGTAGACGGCCACCTCGTGGTCGAAACTCAGCAGGTCGATAAAGAAGCTCCCCATCTTGCCTGCTCCCATTATTAGTATCTTCATATCATGTTCTCCTCTATTTCTTCAGCCACTTGTCCCTCGTAATCAGTGCCACGGCCTTGCGTGCCTCATCGGTGATGGCGGGGATGTTGTGCTGACGTTCGTATGCCTCTAATACGTCCATCGGCATGTGATTCCATACTTGTTTGCTGTTCATGGCATCGAGGTCCTTGCGCTTTTGCTTGAACTCCTCCTCGGTCATATAGCCACGGTCGGTTACCCATGCCTCGACGATGTAGGTCTCGCGGCCCTTGCCGCCATCATGCTCCCAGTGGTTGAGCGACATCACATAGTCCTCGCTCCCCACCTCACCATCGTCGTTGATGCGGAACACTTCCACATAC
>JAFPTC010000037.1 GCA_017400455.1 Prevotella sp.
ACCGTGTGCTGCCACAGAAGCCTATCGTGTGGAGCAACCACTCTGTGCTCACCATGCTCTTCCTCGTCCTGACGGTATGCCTCATCCTGGTGGGCACCTTCACCAGCGGCCATCCTACGGTCTGCCTGGTGTGCACACTGGTCAGCGCATCGCTCTTCGGACTGTTCTTCTCCGTCCGTGTGGGTGGTGCCGACATGCCCATCACCATCTCTCTGCTCAACTCCCTCTCGGGTGTGGCCGGCTCCATCGCCGGTATGGCCATCAGCGACATCTTCCTTGTGGCCGTCGGCGGCATCGTGGGTGCTTCGGGTCTGCTGCTCACACAGATCATGTGCCGAGCCATGAACCGTAGCCTTATCAAAATCCTGGTTCCGCCCACAACGCGCAAACCCGCATTACCCATCAACCATCAACCAACAACCAACACCCCCGATTCTGAACACAACAAACAATTAGAACAACGTGTTATGCAATTAGAAGAAAGAGTCAAGAAGCTTGAGGCCCTCGTCGAGGCCCTTGAAGCTCGCGTGGGCACGCTGAATGCCCAGATAGAGGCTGCACCCGCCGCCTCAACACCCGCCACCCAACAGTCATCACCCGCTACCGTGCTGGCACAGGCCAAGGACGTCATCATCGTACCTGGCTACGGTATGGCTCTGGCACAGGCCCAACATCAGGTGAAGCAACTGGCTGAGGCCCTCGAAGACCGTGGTGCCCGCGTGCGCTTCGCCATCCATCCCGTGGCAGGTCGTATGCCGGGCCACATGAACGTGCTGCTGGCTGAGGCCGATGTGCCTTACGAGAAACTGTTCGAGATGGAGCAGATCAACGACGACTTCGGCAAGACCGATGCCGTAGTGGTGATTGGTGCCAACGACGTACTGAACCCGGCTGCCCGCGAGGCTGAGGGAACGCCTATCTATGGCATGCCCGTGCTGAATGTGGACAAGGCGCCCGAAGTGATCATCTGCAACTACGACCTGAAGCCCGGTTATGCTGGTGTGGAGAATCCGCTCTACAGCCGCGACAAGGGTGTCTATCTCGAGCTTGGCGATGCCAAGGAAACGCTGAAGAAACTCATCGCCGGTGTGCATGCCGCCCCTGAGGCTACGGCAGCCACAGCCGCCGCTCCCGCCAAGGCCGATCCCTGTTCAGTGCTCTCTGCCGCCAAAGACGTTATCATCGTTCCTGGCTATGGTATGGCTCTGGCACAGGCTCAGCATCAGGTGAAGCAGCTGGCCGAGCTGTTGGAGGACCACGGAGCCCGTGTGCGCTTCGCCATCCACCCCGTGGCCGGTCGTATGCCGGGCCACATGAACGTGCTGCTGGCCGAAGCCGACGTGCCCTACGAGAAGCTGTTCGAGATGGAGCAGATCAACGATGACTTCGGCAAGACCGACGCTGTCGTCGTTATCGGTGCCAACGACGTGCTCAACCCCGCCGCCCGCGAGGCAGAGGGAACGCCCATTTATGGCATGCCCGTGCTGAATGTGGACAAGGCGCCCGAAGTGATCATCTGCAACTTCGACCTGAAGCCCGGCTATGCTGGTGTGGAGAATCCGCTCTATACCCGCGAGAAGGGTGTCTACCTGGAGCTTGGCGATGCCAAGGAGACACTGAAAAAGCTCATCAAGGGCATCCATTAAGCTACCGCATCCAGCTCTGACCGACTACGGAATATGAATGTTGTTGACCCGCATCGGCTCCCCAGTGGAGTCGGTGCGGGTTATTTTCTGACGCGGAAAACAAACTGAAATGCAAAGAAAAACAATATTTCCTTTGGCTTTTTGCTCATTTATTAAATAAAAATCTTTCACTCAAAATAATAAGTTTTTTACTTATTCTTTCTTCGTTTAATCGATTTTTTTGTAACTTTGCCCACAGATAACCAAAAAAGAACGATGATTATGGAAAAGATAACATGTGAAAACTTTGAGCAACAATACGTTGACCCGATAGAACAGCAACAGATGGACCATTTCGTGTGCATGGAGATGGGCCGGCAGATGCACCGCTACATCAAGGGCATGAGCGGTCGTAAGTGCATCATGGAGAAATTCGAGGAAGCCCTGAAGACGCTGACCGACGCGGAGAAGGAGCAGGCCATCGCGCGATACATCGACCTGAATCGCAAGTCTATCAGCGGTCAAGGACGCAAGCTGTTTGGGAGTCCCCAAGCCCCATATCTCCGATGGTGTGTATTTGGGAGAATGCCCAAGCCCCGAGCTGTATATGGGGAGTACCCCATGCCCCCAAGACAGG
>JAFPTC010000038.1 GCA_017400455.1 Prevotella sp.
ATTGCGGGGCGGGGTGAAAAATCGTGGGGTGCAGGGTGGTAGTAATCAAAAAATTGCGTAAATTTGCAGAGTTCAGCAAGAACCACAATTAACTATCGCGATGAATTTGAAACAACGATGGCGTGAGTTTCGCGCCTGGCAGCGGGAGCCCATCCGCTATGACGACGAGGGCCAAGCGCCCCGGCACTGCGTGAACTGCGACAAGGAGTACACGGGCAACTACTGTCCGCGCTGCGGCCAGAAGGCGGGCGTGGGCCGCGTGAACTGGAGCACGGTGAAGAGCGGGGTGATGCTGATTTGGGGCATGGACTCGCGTTCGCTGCCCTACACGCTGCTGCAACTGGTGCTGCGCCCGGGCTACCTGATTAGCGACTACATCAGCGGCAAGCGGCAGGTGTCGTTCCCGCCGGTGAAGATGCTGCTGCTGGTGGCCATCGCCTACGCGCTGCTCTACTCGCTGGCCGAATGGATGGCGGCGCCCGTGGCTGCAAAGCCGGTGAAGGACGGGGTGGACGAGCTGCTCATGGCCTATGTGCAATGGGTGGAGCACAATCCCGGCTGGGGCTTCATGACAATCACGATGTTCTATATAGTGCCCACCTGGCTGCTGTTCAGGCACGCGCCGCGCCATGCGCGGCACACGCTGCCCGAGGGGTTCTTCATTCAGGTGTTCATGACCACGCTCATACTGATTGTGTCGTGCGTGGGCATCTTTATCAGCGACCTGATTCTGTGGGCCGTGTTCATCTACTATGTGATTGCCTACAAGCAGCTGTTTGGCTACGGCTGGTGGGGCACGCTGTGGCGCATTGTGATGTGCCTGGTGATGGTGCTGGTCACGCTGGGCATTGTGCTGGATGTGGCCGAAATGATATTTGTGCCCCAACAGGTGATGCACATCCAGGCGAAATTCCTGGCCGGATATGCCGTGATTGCGCTTGTGACCACAGGGCTGCTGTGGGGCAGCTACGCCATTAGCAGGTACACCGAGCGCAAAAGGCTGCAGAAATAGATTTTGCGCGACTTTTAGGCGCGCGTGCAGTGGGATAATCAAAAATTATTGTTATTTTTGCACATGTAATGTAACTAACCAGACTATAATACACTAATAATAACTATTTTTTTATACCTATGAAATTAATCAAATTCTCGATCATGGCTGCATTACTTGCAATGACGGCTACAACGGCCTGCAACAAGGCTGGCTCGGGTGGCAACAAGCCCGAAGTGAAAGTAGAAAACGGGGAGTTCACTCCCGAAATCCTGAACTCGTTTGGACGCGTGAGCGATGCCCAGCTGTCGCCCGACGGCAAAAAAATCCTGTACGGCGTGACCTACAACGACATTGAGAAGAACAAGGGCAACCGCGACCTGTGGGTAATGGACGTGGACGGCAAGAACCCGCTGCAGATTACCAACACGCCCAACAGCGAGAACAACGCCGTGTGGATTGACGGCGGCAACAAGATTGCCTTCATGTATCGCGACGAGTCGAACGACGAGGCTGCACCCCAGCTGTGGGTGATGAACGCCGACGGCAGCAGCCGCAAGTGCGTGAGCAAGATGGAGAACGGCATCGAGGGCTTCGTGATCTCGCCCGACGAGAAGAAGGTGGTGCTCATCAGCACCGTGCCCTATGGCATCAACACCGCCGAGGTGCACCCCGACCTGAAAGAGGCCAAGGCCCGCATCATGGACGACCTGATGTATCGCCACTGGAACGAGTGGGTGACCGAGGTGCCCCACCCCTTTGTGGGCGACTTCGACTACAGCTCGGTTGAAAATGTGAAGGATGTGCTCGAGGGAACCCAGTTTGAATCGCCCATGCGCCCCTGGGGCGGCGTGGAGCAGCTGGCCTGGACCCCCGACAGCAAGAAACTGGTGTATGTGTGCCGCAAGAAGACCGGCAAAGACTATGCCGTGTCGACCAACAGCGACCTCTACCTCTATGATGTGGCTACTGCCAAGACCGAGAAGAACCTCACCGAGGGCATGATGGGCTATGACAACAACCCCATCATCTCGAAGAGCGGCAAGCTGGCATGGCTCTCGATGGAGCACGACGGATATGAAGCCGACAAGAACCGCATATTCATGATGGACATGGCCACCGGCGAGAAGAAGGACCTCACCGCCGACTGGGACTACAGCGTGGACGAAATCGCCTGGTCGCCCGACGAGAAGTACATCTTCTTCATCTGCCCGTTCCAGGGCACAATGCCGCTGTTCCGCATGGAGGTGGCTACGCAGAAGATCGACACCATTGCTGCCGGTCAGTACGACTACACGGGCCTCACGCCCATCGACGCCAACACGGTGGTTACCCTGCGCCACTCTTATCTGGAGCCTAACGAGGTGTTCATCGCCAAGAACGGCGAGAAAGAGGCTACCAAGCTCACCAGCGTGAACGACGAAATCCTGGCCAAGCTCAACAAGGTGACCTGCGAGAAGGTGATGGTGCCCACCACCGACGGCAAGCAGATGACCACCTGGGTGCTGTTCCCGCCCAACTTCGACAAGAGCAAGAAATATCCTGCCATCCTTTTCTGTGAAGGTGGTCCGCAATCGCCTGTGAGCCAGTTCTGGAGCTATCGCTGGAACCTGCGCATCATGGCCAGCAACGGCTACATCGTGATTGCGCCTAACCGTCGCGGCCTGCCGGGCTTCGGCACCGAGTGGAATGCCCAGATCAGCGGCGACTACGGCGGCCAGAACATGAAGGACTACATGAGCGCTGTGGACTACATGAAGAAGGAGCCCTATGTCGATGGCGAACACATCGGCGCTGTGGGTGCCAGCTACGGCGGCTACTCGGTCTATTGGCTAGCCGGTAACCACCAGAAGCGCTTCGCTGCCTTCATTGCTCACGCAGGCATCTTCAACATCATGGCCCAGTACCTCGAGACCGAGGAGAGGTGGTTTGTGAACTGGGATCTGGGCGGCGCATTCTGGGACAAGAACAACGCTGTGGCCCAGAAGTCGTATGCCGTGGCCAACCCCGCTAACTATGTGCAGAACTGGGATACCCCCATCATGGTGGTGACCGGCGAGAACGACTTCCGCATCAGCTACACCCAGACGATGATGGCATTCAACGCCGCCAAGCTGCGCGGCCTGCCCGCACGCATGGTGCTCTTCCCCGAAGAAGACCACTGGGTGCAGCGCCCGCAGAACTCAATACTGTGGCAGCGTGAATTCTTCGGCTGGCTCGAGCAGTGGCTCAAGCCCGAAACCGAGGCCTACAAGAAGGCCCACGCAGCCCTCGAAGCCAAGGATCAGCCTGCCGAACAGCCCGCTCAGCCCAAGGCAAAATAAACCTTTTGGCCAGCCAAAAGTCTAAGAGAAAGCAATAACAATCTACATGAAGTTTAACTATAATTTTTTTTAAAGAACGATGAAGTACTTAAAGACAATTCTTCTGGTGGCTGCTATGGTTACTATGAGTTTCAATGCCAAGGCCGACCACGACCAAGTGATTACTTTCAATCAACTGCCGGCAGCTGCCCAAACACTGCTCAAGCAGCACTTTGCCGATAAAGTGCCCCTGATTGTGACTATGGACTGGGACGACTACACCATCATGTATGAAACTGGTGAGAAGGTGGAATTTGACAAGCAAGGTAACTGGAAAGAGTTCGACTGCCGCTCGTCGAAGGTGCCCACGGCTCTGATTCCCGAACAAATCAAGGCCCATGTGCGCGCCACATTCCCCGGCACCACGATCATCGACCTGGACCGCAACCGTCGTGGCTATGAAGTGAAACTGAACAACGGTCTGGAACTTGAATATAACCGCAACTTCCAGGTGGTTGACATCGACGACTAATCATTTAATCAATTAAAAAAACAAGGAGGCAACCAGCTAATTGGCTTGCCTCCTTAGCATTAAATAAGGTAATATTATGAAATTATTCAATAAACTGTCGGTCGTGGCCCTCGTTGCAGTGGCCATGATCTCGTGCAAAGACAACGC
>JAFPTC010000039.1 GCA_017400455.1 Prevotella sp.
ATAAAGCCATCCGATGGTGTTTCAATGCCAAAGACATTTGTAAGCAAGTCAATCCAGAAGGGTTGCGACTCGCCCCTTTCATATCCTCTGCCTTTCCACCGCTCTGCAAATTCAGCTGCAGCCATAGCCATTTGTTTTTCTGTTTTCATATCGCTTGCCTTAGGGTTTCATTTATGGGCACAAAGTTACTCAATTTTATTGAGTATTAGGCGAAATCAGTACAAAAAATGCTAAAATCGAGAAGATTTAATGAAAATGTGTAAGTACTTATACACCGTTTCAAGAGTATTTGCTATATATGCCCTCAGAATCATCAATGGAAGAATGGAGAGACTTGGAATAATGAGTATAAAGGACTTAAAAACTAACTCATTTGGAGTTACCCACTAACTCTATCAGACTTACCCACTAACTATAATAGAGTTACCCACTAACTCTAAAATGGCTGATATAGGCGCCTTCTGGGCCGCCCGGCTTTGCCGCTTCGCTTGTCGAAGAATGATTTCGGAGTAAGAATTTTAATACGTATTACGATAATGGCAAAAGTGAATAAAACTCGGAATTCAGCGCCCGCCCACACCTATAAGCCCGCCCGCTCGGAGTAATAAGGGCGGCCGCCCTTATTAATGAGGGCGGCCGCCCGAATCGGTCAAATCGGTACCTTTTTCCCTATAACACAGTGCCTTTTCCCCTTTTCTCGCGTGTATTTTCCCCTTTATCCTGTGCTCCCGTTTCAGCAGACAGGGGCTGCTGAGTGAAAAAGCATGGCGGGGGCGGCGAGTTAGCGTACAGGTCGAAAAATCTCACGTGAGTTTTTTTCACGCGCAATGGAGTTTTTCGCAAGACTCGGCCTCCCGCGAAAAAACGAAATCGCTTGGCTTCTGAAAAGTGCGTCCCAGCTGACCGCTAAACTGACCCATCGGGGGACAGCAGGGGGTCATTAGATGCAGATAATGCAACATGTTTTTCCGTTCGATTTTGGCATGGGCCTGGATGGCTTCATGATGCCGCTAAGCGGGGACGCTGAAGGGCTGAAACGGATAGAAGAATCACTTCTTCGAGGGCACAAAACTCTCCCAAGTCTGGTCATCATAGTAAACCCTAATTTCGGTCACATGGCGCTTAGGCTTGTCAAAAAATTTCAATTCTTCACGAGCAAAATTCGATGGTGTAGTTCTTACACCATTGATGGAAGATGCGGCGGAGGGGGCTGCGGATGGGGTAGGACGCGAAGTGGCTCCAAAGTCGATCATCGGTTCTGCCGGATTATTCATCACTGGAGCATGGCCGTTAGCCTCCGGGCCGGCGGTAGAGGCAGGAGCAGCCGACTGAAACATCTGCCCGGTGCCAAACATGAGCCAGTCGGTGTTGATGTCAGGAATTTTCTTTTTAATCGATTCAACGATGTTAAGGGTGGGTCGGGTACGATCGTTGAAGATACCACTCAGGGTGGCTGGGGTGGTTCCTATGAACTCGGCGAACACCTGTTGACTCATGTGCTGCGCCTCCATAATCTGTCTGATTCTGTCCTTCATGATGGTGATAAGTCGTTTTTTTGCCCTTTCAGGCCATTTTTCTTTGATTTTACAAAGGTAAAACAAAAAAATTAATCGTGCAAGTTTTTTAAAGGAAAGTTTATGTTTGCGAAATTAAAATTTTCTGTTTCAAATTTGTAAACACAAACCGAGAAGCCGACTTTATAGTACCATTGAATTTCGTTTTGTAAAGTTTAGCCTTGTAAACGAAGAAAATCAATGATAAAGCATCTTTAATCAAATATCTGACTTTAAATCAAATACTTGTATCAGAAAAGCGATAAATCAGACGAATCGGGGACTATCGGGTTAAAAAAGGAAGACAAACCAGTAAATTACTTCATGATATTACAATATTTTATTGGGTTACAATTACTTACTTAAAGATATTGCCCGCTGTATATTTATTGATTTGAAAATTCAAACAGATGATTTATTTTTAAATATTTGAATCTTTAAATAATCTTCAAATCGTTGAATTTTAAATTTCCAAACACATTCATTCAATGATTCTAAACAGACTTTGATGATTTGAAATCGTAAACTTAACAAATCGAAACGCAAAAAAATGCTAAAGCTGAATCTGAGAAAACTGAAATCTGGCAAAATCGCCATTTCTGAGTTTTTCTGAACGAGGATGCGAGAAGCTGAAAATATGCGAGTTTTGAGAGGGGTTATTTCCCCCAAAAGTCTTGTAGGATAGGCATTTCTGCACAAAAAAAGCACTCACGCAGAGTGCTCATTCTGGCTCAAAAGAGAGGCTGAAAAGGTGGTTTTTAGTGCAAAATGTAAAAAATCAGTTCCTTCATCAGCTCCCCTGGCGGGGTGTTTGGGTTATCCAATCCCTTGCTTTTGGCATCTATTTCGCGTAGCTTGCCCAGGATCTGCATCACTTTCGATCCTGTGTAGTTTCTCATGCCCGTCATATAGTCCTTGGCCGCCCATGGTGATCTCAGTTCCAGCCATGCCGCAACGCCTTCCTGACTCTGCCTTTGGGGCGCGTAGAAGGCAATCATTAAGTTCTGGAAATAATTGAAGAGCATTGGGAGAAACGAGTAGATGCTTCCGGCCTTCGGATTTTTGTCAAAATAATTGATAATCTGATTGGCTTTATAAACGTTGCGATTCACGATGGCGTCACGCAGTTCGAAGCCGTTGAAATCCTTGCTCACCCCTATCTGATCTTCCACGATTTGGGGCGTCACTCTCTTGTCGTCGGCCGGCAAGGAAAGGATGAGCTTATCGAGCTCGCTGGTCAGTCGGCTCAGGTCCGCGCCAATGGAATCGGCAATGAGCTGCTCCGACTTAGGGTCGATGGAGGTCTGGCGCTCTTTGAGGTAGTTTTCAATGAATGGCGGCAGGTCGCGTTCGCGCAGCTTCTGACTTTCAAAGAGTATGCCCGCCTGCTGAATGGCTTTGGTGTATTCTCGCTTGCGTCCGTCTATCTTTCCGTTCTTATGGCACATCACCAGCACGGTGCTGGCCAGCGGCTGCTTGAAATACTTCTCCAGCGCGTCGGTGTTCTTGATGTTCTGAGCCTCCTTGACGATGACCACCTGTCGGGCTGCCATCATGGGGTAGCGTCGGGCTGCATCGGCCACCTGCGAGGCGGTGACGTCGCTTCCAAAGAGGATGGTCTGGTTGAAATCGCGCTCTTCCGGTGCCAGCGCATGCTCAGCGATGTAGTCGCAGATTTTGTCGATATAGTAGGCCTCCTCCCCGTGAAGATAGTACAGGGGCAGGTATTTTCCCGCCTTGAGGTCGTGCATGATGCTGCCGTAGGTCACATTTTTTGTCTCTGCCATTTGCTCTTTGAAAGATATTTTGTACCTTTGCGGCCACAAAGGTACAAAATAAATGGAAATAAACCTACCTCCTTTTGAAATAAAATTGCGCGAGGAGCATGGAAAGCGGCTGATTTTCGACTTTCTGCGCCGCCGCTACGTGGCGCTGACGCCCGAGGAGTGGGTGCGCCAGCACTTCGTTCATTTCCTGGTGGAGCAGAAGGGCTATCCAAAAGGACTTCTCGCCAACGAGCTGGAACTGCGCGTTGGCGAGAAGCGTCTGCGTTGCGACACGGTGCTCTACGACCCTGCCCTGCATCCGCAGATGATTATTGAGTACAAAGCGCCCAGCGTGGCCATCACGCAGCGTGTCTTCGACCAGATTTCGGTCTACAACATGTTGCTACACGTCGACTATCTCATTGTGTCGAACGGGCTTCAGCACTTCTGCTGCCACATGGACTACGAGCGCCAGGGCTATTCTTTCCTGAAAGACATTCCCGACTATTCAGACCTAAACCATGTCGTTGGCGTCGGTGGCCTTCTTCGAGGTTGACGTCTTCTTCACGGTGGCTGTTGCGCGACGGCGTACGGTCTTCTTCTCCTCTGCCACCACGGGCTTCTCCACCTTTACGCCAGCCAGTTCGGGATCGATGAGTATGCGTCCGCAATACTCGCACACGATGATTTTCTTGTGCATCTTGATGTCGAGCTGTCGCTGTGGCGGAATCTTGTTGAAGCATCCGCCGCAGGCGTCGCGCTGCACGTAAACGATGCCCAGTCCGTTGCGGGCGTTCTTGCGAATGCGCTTGAACGATGTCAGCAGTCGGGGCTCGATCTTCATTTCCAGCTCGCGGGCCTTGTCTTTCAGCTTCTCCTCCTCGGCGCGAGTCTCGTCCATGATTTCGTCCAGCTCGCCTTTCTTCACCTCCAGGTCGCCCTGTTTCTCCTCCAGCACGGCAGCGCTGCCGTCCAGCTCCACGTTCTTTTCGTCAATGCGGCGCTTGGCCTCGTTGATTTTCTTGTTGCAGAGCTCAATCTCCAGCGACTGGAACTCAATTTCCTTCGACAGGGTGTCAAACTCGCGGTTGTTGCGCACGTCGTTGAGCTGCTGCTTGTAGCGCTCCACGCTGGCGTTAGCCTCGATAATCTCTCCGCGCTTCTGCGAGATGGCGCGTTCAAACTCGTCTATTTCGGCCTTGATGCGGTCAATGCGCGTCGACAGGCCTTCGATCTCTGCTTCCAGGTCTTCCACCTCCAAGGGTAGCTCGCCCCTCAGGGCTTTCTTCTCGTCGATGGACGACAGGGCCGTCTGCAACTGGTAGAGTGTCTTCAGCTTCTCCTCTACCGACAGGTCTGTAGGATCTTTCTTTGCCATAAGATGTGCCCCCCTTTTATCTCCCCCTGACGGGAAAGAGGCCATTGCGGGGCTTGGGCCTTAGTTACATATATAATATCGGGTTGGTGTTTGTCTCGGCGATGCAGGTCTTCACGCCCGGGCAGTGCTGCGCGATGATGTCGCGAAACAGCTCTGTGGTATATTGCTCGCTCTGGTAGTGGCCAATGACGCATATCTGCACCCGCTGCTCATATCCGAAATACTGGTGATAGTGCATCTCGCCCGTGATGAAGGCGTCGGCTCCATGGGCCACGGCCTCGTCGAGCAGGAAGTCGCCTGCGCCGCCGCAGATGGCCACTCGGCTGATGGGCCGGCGCAGCAGCTCGTTGGTCATGGCACATTCCACGCCAAACGCCCGCTTCACCAGCAGCACGAAGTCGTCGGCCGCCATGGGCTGGGTCAGCATGCCCATCACGCCGCTGCCACACTCCACGTCGCCCACTCGCCGGGGGTTCATGAAATCCACGCCGGTCAGCTCCAGCTTCTCGGCCATTTTGAAGTTCACGCCCCCTCGGGCATTGTCCATGTTGGTGTGCATTGAAACGACGCTGATGCCCTGGCGTATGGCTTTCGCCACCGTTCGCTGCACGTCGTTGAGGTCGCTGATCTGCTTCAGTCCGCGAAACAGCAGCGGATGGTGGCTCACCACCAGGTTGCAGCCTCGGCTTTCGGCCTCGTCGACGATGGCTTCGTTCACGTCAAGACACAATAATGCCCCTGAAACCTCCGCCTCTGTCAACCCAATCTGCAGGCCAGCATTGTCCCAGCTTTCCTGTAGCGGCAGAGGCGCGAATTGTTCAAGGGCTTCCAGCACTTGCTTTATTTTCACGCTTCTTCTCGATTTACGTTTGAACTGCAAAGTTACGCTTTTTTCCCGAGATGGCCTCGCTCAGCACCCGTTTTTAAACATCATTTAACGAAACGGGGCGTCACCAGTAACTACTCAGTCATGTGTTGCATTAGACAAAAATCTCCAAAAATCTTTCAAAAATAGCTGCGCGAATATCTATTTTTGAAGATTTGCGGGTGTGCCAAGGGCACAAAATCTACAAAAATATGCCATAAAAGAGATTTATGTTAGATTTTTGAAGATTTTTGTCCTTATATTTCTTCTGGTGGTCAGCATGACTGAGTAGTTACCGTCACCAGCCCCTCAGGGCGCTCTCGGCCTCCACGTCGTCCTCTACGTCGTCGGGAAGCTGATAGAAGAAGTTGAAGCCCGTGCGGCGCTCCACCTCGTCGACGCTGACCACCTGCTGGCGCCAGGGCTGCGACGAGCCGTTGTTGCGGAAGATGAAGCCTAAGGCATGGGGCTCGGGCTGCTGGCGATAGACCACCTTGAAGAATCCCGTAGGCACGCGCACTTTGTTGCGGCCTATCAGGCGGGCCTCGTCGCCGTCTTCAAACAGCGGTCCGCAGACGATGGTCAACTCGCCAAAGCGTCGCGCCCAGGTGCGGCACTGCATCTCCAAATCGTTCCAGTCTTCCTTGTTCAGCCCGTGGTTCTGGGGGCAGATGTTGGTCATCAGGAACGACTCCGTCATGGCATCCCTGTCCCATTTGTTGTCGCCCGCAGGGCACATGTGACCCCGGTCGTAGCGGGAGTTATAAAAATCCTGATAGGTAGAGCGAGGCTCAGGCACGTCCATGTCTTCCTCAAACCGCTCGTTCTCGCGCAGGTTTCCGCCATAGGTGTGCGCCTTGGTCAGCGTCCAGGCCACCCAGTTGGGCGTGCGTGTCCGTTTGTTGTACGAGGTGATGTAGGCCTTGCGCGTGAGCATGATCTCGCTCACGCCGCGCCCCACTTTCTGCTTCAGCAGGTCCAGCGCAGTGGTCTGCACCTGGGTGCCCGACCTGAAGGTGTTCATCTGTCCGTCAGCCCCCTGCTCCTTGGCCTGCCTGCAGGCGCCAAGGAGCACTGCCAAGGCCGTTATCGCTACTATTAGTTGCTTCGTTTTCATCTTTACGTTGATTTTTTCGAGTGCAAAGTTACGAAAAAGCGAGAGAAGAACAAAACAAACGTATTTGTTTTTTTTCTGGGGAGGCTCCCCGTGAAAATTTCTCACGTGAGTTTTTTTTTCTGGGAGGCCTTCCCGTGAAAAAATCTCACGTGAGATTTTTTCACGCGGCGGCCTCCTGTGATTTCGGCCCATCCTCACGCGGCAGAAAAAGGCCTTCGCAAAGCCGCCAAACCATTAAATAAGGTTAAAAACTTATGGGGCGGCACCTATTTACGTCCGTTTTTTTGGAACGTAGAAACAAAAGCACTACCTTTGCATATATACCTATATAATATATGTGTGCCAACGACGGCACGCACGTGGGTACTGATAAAATCATGGGAAAGGTTATCTTAATCACTGGCGGGCAGCGTTCGGGCAAGAGCGAAGAAGCCGAGCGACTGGCCTTGCAACTGAGCGAACACCCTGTTTACATGGCCACGGCTCACCCCTGGGACGACGAGTTCCGCCAGCGCATAGCCCTGCACCAGCAGCGACGCGGGCCGCAGTGGACCAACATTGAGGAGGAGCGCCGCCTGAGTCGTCACGACCTGCGGGGACGCGTGGTGCTCATCGACTGCGTCACGCTGTGGCTGACGAACCTGCTGTTCGACCATGGCGACGACATTGGCAGCGACGACGTGAAGCGCGTGCTGGAGGAGGCGAAGGCCGAGTTCGACGCCCTGGTCAGCCAGGAAGGCGCCACCTTCATCTTCGTCACCAACGAGATTGGCCTGGGCGGCGTGAGCGACAATCGGCTGCAACGGCTGTTCACCGATCTGCAAGGCTGGATGAACCAGTACATTGCCCGCAGGGCCGACGAGGTGACGCTGA
Source organism: Prevotella sp. (assembly GCA_017400455.1). Classification (GTDB taxonomy): domain Bacteria; phylum Bacteroidota; class Bacteroidia; order Bacteroidales; family Bacteroidaceae; genus Prevotella. Next base: position 7,553 of record JAFPTC010000039.1, read on the forward strand.
TGGTGAGCGGCATAGCGGTCAGAGTTAAGAGTTAAGAGTTAAGAGTTGAGAATTGAGAGTGATGAGAACATTTAACATAGTGTGGCCCGGCAAGCAGATGCAGGGAGCCATACAAGAAAAGATTGACAACCTGAACAAGCCGAAGGGGGCGCTGGGACGCCTGGAGGAGCTGGCCATGCAGATTTGCCTGGTGCAGCAGACGCTGGAACCCAGGCTCTGCCACCCCTGCCACCTGTTGCTGGGCGGCGACCACGGCATCGAGAGCGAGGGCGTCAGCGCCACCCCCCGCGAGGTGACCTGGCAGCAAATGGTGAACTTCACGCGTGGCGGCGGCGGGGTGAACATGTTCTGCCGTCAGCACGGCTTTTCGCTGCGCATCATCGACATGGGCGTGGACTACGACCTCAGCCAAGTGCCTGGCATCACTGACAGGAAAGTGGCCCGTGGCACTCGCGATTTCCTCTTCGAGCCAGCCATGAGCGAGGCCGAGTTCCTGCAGGCCATCAGCACCGGAGCCTCACTGGCCGACGACTGCCAGCGCGAGGGCTGCAACATCCTGTGCATCGGCGAGATGGGCGCCGCCAACACCTCGCCCAGCAGCATCTGGATGAGCCTGTTCTGCCACATCCCCCTGGGCGAGTGCATCGGAGCCGGCTCGGGCCTCGACGGCCAGGGCATCAGCCATAAACAGCAGGTGCTGCAACAGGCATTAGACACATTTAACGCCAGCAAGCAGCACACGGCGGAAGACGAAGCGACATACGCCATCCGCTATTTCGGCGGTTTTGAAATGGTGGGAGCCATCGGCGCCATGCTGCGTGCAGCCGAGCTGAAGATGCTGGTCATGGTCGACGGGTTCATCATGTCGGCCTGCGCATTGGCCGCCTGCCATTTATATCCTCAAGCCAAGGAATACATGATCTTTGGCCACTGCGGCGACGAGAGTGGCCATCGGCGCATGCTCGACAGCCTGGGTGCCAAGCCGTTGCTCTCGCTGGGGCTGCGGCTGGGCGAGGGCACGGGGGCACTGTGCGCCTACCCCATCATCGACTCTGCCGTGCGCATGATTAACGAAATGAACAACTTCCAAAATGCAAGAATCACTAAATACTTCTAAGTGGTACGACCGTCCTTGGGCGGCCTTCATGTTCTTCACCCGCCTACCCTTCTGGCGCATGCACCAGCCTCCACGCCAGTGCTACAACTCGGTGGTGGAATGGTGGCCGCTGGTGGGATGGCTCACGGGCGGCGCAATGGCTGCCGTGCTCTATTGGGGCAGCATGGTCTTCCCTTGGGCCATCACGGTCATCCTGGCCATTGCCACCCGCATGCTGCTCACCGGCGCACTGCATGAAGACGGGCTGGCCGACTTCCTCGACGGATTCGGAGGCGGCGGCAAGGACCGCCAGCGCATTCTCGACATCATGAAGGACTCGCACATCGGCACCTATGGCGTGCTGGGCCTGGTGGTCTACGTGGCCCTGCTCTTCTGCGTGCTCCACGCCCTGCCGCCCTTCTACGCTGCGCTGACGGTGCTGGCTGCCGACCCCTACGCCAAGATGCTCTCGGCGCAGGTGGTGATGATGCTGCCCTACGCACGGACAGAGCAGACGGCCAAGTCGCACACCGTCTATCGGCGCATGACCACACGCGCCGGACTGATGCTGGCCCTGCAAGGACTGCTGCCCTTGGGCGCCTACATCTTCTATATGCATGAATATGTGTACTGGGAATATCTGGTGTTCATGCCCTGCCTGGCCATGTTCTTCCTCTACAGGCTCATGTGGAGCCGTCTGCGAGGCTACACAGGCGACTGCTGCGGAGCGCTGTTTCTGCTGATAGAGCTGTCGTTCTATCTCACTGTGGTCTGGCAGCTCAGCTAAACAGCAGCCATCTGCCGCTGTCTCACAGCCTCAAAAAGCAGAATGGCAGCCGATACCGACACGTTCAGCGAATCGAGCTGTCCCAGCATCGGAATGCGAATGTGAGCCGTGGCTGCCTGGCGCCATTGCTGGGTAAGCCCCGTCGATTCGGTGCCCATGACCAAGGCCGTGGGGCGCCGCATGTCCACGTCGTAATAAAGGCTGGAGTCCTGGAGCTGGGCCGTCAGTATCTGCATGTCGTGGCGTTGAAGGAAATCAATGCACTCCTGGCTGGTGCAGGCCACGGTGGGCACGGTGAAGATGGCGCCAATGCTGGAACGGATGAGATTGGGATTATATAGGTCGGTCAGCGGGTCGCACACCACCACCGCATCGGCCTGGGCCGCATCGGCCGAACGCAGCACGGCCCCCAGATTGCCCGGTTTCTCCACCCGCTCAAGCACAACGATGAGCGGCTGGGCCGAGAGCTTCAGGTCGGCCAGCGTGTGGCGACGCTCATGCACAATGGCAATGATGCCTTCGGTAGAGCCCCGATAGGCCACGCGCTCGTAGAGCGAAGCCGGCAGCGTGAAAAGCGAGGAACGGTCGTCGGCCAGCCGCAGGGCATCGCCAATCTGGCCCGCGCCAGCCTCCAAACCCGCCATCAACACCTGGTTTACAAAGAGGCTCTCGACCTGATAGCCTGCGGCCAGGCAATGCTCCAACTCGCGTTGTCCTTCCACCACGAAAAGCCCTTCACTGCGGCGCAACTGCGACTTCTGCTGAAGGGCCAGCAGGTGCTTAATCCTTGCGTTCTGTGCACTCGATATCTCCATCGCCATCATTTTTGATGCAAAGGTAGCGAAAAAGAACGATATTTTTTCGTTCTTTCTGCAAAAAATGATTACTTTTGCAGGAAAATCAAAAGAAATGAATCGCCAGATAGATCTTTTCCTGCCAAATGCCAATCCGGAGGCCGCGCAGGACATTGCCCAGCAGCTACAGTCGGTAGCTGCAGTGAGAGCCATCAGCCAGACAACCATTGAAAACCTGCCATCGAGCGAAAGCTTGCGCTGCATAGCTTCGCTGGCAAAGGCCACCTACACCGTAGTGGTGACCAAGCCCACGCCGCTGCTGCTGGGCGAGGGCGCACTGGAGCGCATGGCCCGCGTGGCCGACGATGCCGAGGCCGCCATGGTCTATGCCGACAGGATAGAGCGAAAGGCCGACGGCGACGGGCAGAAAGAGCAGCGCCACCCGGTGATAGACTATCAGACAGGTTCCATTCGCGACGACTTCGACTTCGGCTCGGTGCTGCTCATTCGCACCAGCCTGCTCAAGCAATGGGCGCAGGAACGTGCCGACACATCGTTCCAGTATGCAGGACTATACGACCTGCGGCTGTTCCTGAGCCGCCACGGCGAACTGTTGCACCTGAACGAATACCTGTACACAGAGATTGAGACCGACAACCGCAAGTCGGGCGAGAAGCAGTTTGACTATGTCAATCCTGCCAACCGCGCCGTGCAGATAGAGATGGAGCAGGCGGCCACCTACCACCTGAAGGCCATCGGTGCATGGATAGACACCTCAGCCTATGCCGACGTGGACTTCGACGAACAGTCGTTCCCCGTGGAAGCCTCGGTCATCATCCCCGTCTTCAACCGCGTCCGCACCATCAAGGATGCCGCTGAGAGCGCCCTGAGCCAAAAGGCCGGCTTTGCCTTCAACGTCATCGTGGTGGACAACCACTCCACCGACGGCACGTCGGAGCTGCTGAACTCCATGCAGGAAAGCCACGGCGACAAGCTGGTGGTCATCCGCCCCACACGCCACGACCTGGGCATAGGCGGCTGCTGGGACGCTGCCATCAACGACCCACGCTGCGGACGCTTTGCCGTGCAGCTTGACAGCGACGACCTCTACTCCAGCGACAGTACGCTACAGCGTGTCGTAGATGCCTTCCACCAGCAGCGGGCTGCCATGATCGTGGGCAGCTATCGCATCTGCAATTTCCTGTTGGAAACGCTGCCGCCAGGACTCATCGACCACCGCGAGTGGACCGACGAGAACGGACCGAACAACGCCCTGCGCATCAATGGGCTGGGAGCCCCCAGGGCCTTCTTCACCCCCCTGCTGCGCCAACTGCAACTGCCCAATACCAGCTATGGCGAGGACTATGCCATGGGACTGGCCTTCTCTCGACGCTACCGCATTGGCCGTATCTTCGACGAGCTGTACCTTTGCCGCCGATGGGACGGCAACAGCGACGCCGCACTGAGCATTGAGCGCGTGAACCAGAACAACCTGTACAAGGACCGCCTCCGCACGCTGGAGATAAAGGCCCGCCAGCGAATGAACAAGGAAGAAAACGGCGAGCGCCAAGAGGAGAGCACGCCGCTGGAGCGCTTTTTCGACCGCCAGCTCAGGCTCTGGCCTGAAACGCTGGAGCGCTACCGGAAACTGACCGACGTAGAGACGAAAGAACTGCAACTGGGACAGATGACGCTGATGGCGCAGTATAACCCAGCCCGCATGCGCTCCACGGGGGCTGCCATCACCAAGCAGGCCATCAGCGAGCGTCCCTGCTTCCTCTGCGCCAAGAACCGCCCCGAAGAGCAGCTCAGCCATGAGCTGCAGCACTCGCCAGCAGGCACGCAACTGGAGCTGTTGGTCAACCCCTACCCCATCCTTCCCATGCACTTCACGCTACCCACGCGGCGGCATCAGCCTCAGCGCATCAAGCCGCTCTACAGCGAGATGCTGGCCCTGCTGGTCAGGCATCCTGAGCTGACCGTGCTCTATAACGGACCCAAATGCGGAGCCTCCGCCCCCGATCACGCCCACCTGCAAGCCGGCGGAACCAACATGTTGCCGCTGCAACGTGAATGGCCACGCCTGTCGCGCAACTTGACCGTCATTACGCGACCCTCGCCCGACGCCACCATGGCCGTGGTGGAGGACTATCCCTGCACTGCCATTGTCATACGCAGCAAGGGGAAGAAAGCCTCGGAAAGGCTGTTCAGCAACCTGTACGACGCGATGGTTGTGCCCGAAGGCGAAGAGGAGCCCATGATGAACGTGGTGGCCTGGCGCGACGGCGACAGCCTGCTCTCGGTGGCGTTCCCACGACGCAAGCACCGCCCCGACTGCTACTATAAGGAGGATGAATCGCAAATGATCATCAGCCCCGGAGCCGTAGACATGGCCGGTCTGCTGATCACCCCCCGCCAAGAGGACTTCCTGAAGCTGGATGCGGAAAAGGCAGTGGCCATTTTGCAGGAATGTGCCATTGGCAAAGACGAATGCAAAGACCTCTGCCAGAAGCTGGCCAGCATCGAGGAGCCGGCACCTGTCGCCAGTACGCACGAGCCCCTGCCCATAGTCAGTGTAGGCATTGTCAGCGGACAGCACATCGACTTCTGCCTGAACGGCCTGTATCAGGCAAAAGGCGAAAGCATCGAGGGCATGCAGACCGTAGAGCTGACAGAAGGCGGACTGAGTTGGAGGGGACAGCAGTATCGCGAGCTGCGTTTCACCCCCGCCCCCGTCGGCATGGCGGCAAATGGCGAAACGCCTTCCTTCACGCTGAAGGACGTCACCATAGGCAACGGCTTCCACTGGGAGCGCCACGAGCAGCAGACCTTCAAGGGCACGCTGCGCCTGCTGGCTGAGGCCGATCAGGTGCTGGCCATCAACGAGCTGCCCGTAGAGCAATACCTGGAAAGCGTGATCAGCAGCGAGATGAACGCCACCTCGTCGCTGGAACTGCTCAAGGCTCACGCCGTCATATCGCGCTCGTGGCTGCTCTACCAAATGAAAAAACGAAAGGAAGAAAGCGGGAAGAAGAAAGGCGACAACAACTTCTTTGCCTTCATCAAGAAAGAAGACGAGCTGCTGCGATGGTACGACGGCAATGAGCACACCCTCTTCGACGTTTGCGCCGACGACCACTGCCAGCGCTATCAGGGCATCGCCCACACGGCCGAACTGCCAGCAGAGGCCGTCAAGGCCACACAAGGCGAGGTGCTGGTCTACGACGGAGCACTTTGCGACACGCGCTTCTCGAAATGCTGCGGTGGCCGCACCGAGGAATACCAGTATTGCTGGGAGGACACGCCGAAGCCCTACCTTAAGAGCGTGGAATGTCCCTACTGCAACACCCAGGACAAGCAGCTGCTGCACCTGGCGCTGAACGACTACGACCTGGAGACGGGCGACTTCCACGACTGGGACGTGGCCTACACCCAGCAGCAACTGACCCAATTAATCAACAGCAAGCTGAAAACAGACTTAGGCGACATCGTCGACCTCATTCCCCTGGACCGAGGCAAGAGCGGACGCATCTGGCGACTCCAGATCGTGGGCACCAAACGCTCGTTCATCATTGGCAAGGAACTGGAGATACGCCGTGTGCTGAGCGAGAGCCACCTCTACAGCTCAAACTTTGAGGTGGAGAAGGCCAACGGCCAGTTTATCCTCCACGGCCACGGATGGGGCCACGGCGTGGGCCTCTGCCAGATTGGCGCCGCCGTCATGGGCCATCAGGGCATGAACTATCGCGACATACTGCTGTACTACTATCAAGGAGCAGAAATCAGAAAACTATATTAATCAGAGCTTAACAAGGTAAAAAGAATGGCAAACAACCTGAGATTCCAAGTTGTAGAAGAAGCTTTCAAGAAGAAGGCTGTAGAAGTGAAGAAACCGAAGGAGCGGCCCTCAGACTTTTTCGGGAAATATGTCTTCACACGACAGAAAATGTATAAGTACCTGCAGAAAGACGTCTACGAGAAGATGATTGACGTGATGGACAACGGAGCCCGGCTCGACCGCTCCATTGCCGACGCTGTGGCTGCAGGCATGAAACAATGGGCGCAGGAGATGGGCGTCACCCACTACACCCACTGGTTCCAGCCGCTGACCGAAGGCACGGCCGAGAAGCACGACGCCTTTGTGGAACACGACGGCAAGGGCGGCATGATCGAGAAGTTCAGCGGGAAACTGCTGGTGCAGCAGGAACCCGACGCGAGCAGCTTTCCCAACGGTGGCATACGCAACACCTTCGAGGCTCGCGGCTACTCGGCATGGGACCCCACCTCGCCCGTCTTCATCATCGACGACACGCTGTGTATTCCCACCATATTCATTGCCTATACCGGCGAAGCACTCGACTACAAGGCTCCGCTGCTGCGCGCCCTGCATGCCGTGAGCAAGGCCTCACGCGACGTCTGCCAGTATTTCTACGACGACGTGACGAAAGTGCAGGTCAACCTGGGCTGGGAACAAGAGTATTTCCTGGTTGACGAAGGCCTCTACAGCGCCCGCCCCGACCTGCTGATGACCGGCCGCACGCTGATGGGGCACGAAAGTGCCAAGAACCAGCAGATGGACGACCACTACTTCGGCACCATACCCGACCGCGTGCAGGCATTCATGAAGGATTTGGAGATTCAGGCCCTGGAGCTGGCCATTCCCGTGAAGACGCGCCACAACGAAGTGGCTCCCAACCAGTTTGAGCTGGCACCCATATTCGAGGAGTGCAACCTGGCCGTAGACCATAACATGCTGCTCATGTCGCTCATGAAGAAGGTGGCCCGCAACCACGGCTTTCGCGTGCTGCTCCACGAAAAACCCTTCGACGGCATCAACGGCTCGGGCAAGCACAACAACTGGTCGCTCAGTGCCAACAACGGCGTGCTGCTCCACGCCCCAGGCAAGACACCAGAGGAGAACCTTCGCTTCGTGACCTTCATCGTAGAGACGCTGATGGCCGTCTACCGCCACAACGGACTGCTGAAAGCCAGCATCATGAGCGCCACCAACGCCCACCGACTGGGAGGCAACGAGGCACCGCCCTCGATCATCAGCTCCTTCCTGGGCACACAGCTGACCGAGCTGCTCGACCACATCGAACAGTCGGACAAAAACGAGCTGTTCTCGCTGCAAGGCAAGCAGGGCATGGAGATAGACATTCCCCAGATTCCCGACCTCATCCTCGACAACACCGACCGCAACCGCACGTCGCCCTTTGCCTTTACGGGTAACCGTTTCGAGTTCCGTGCACCTGGTTCGAGCGTCAACTGCGCATCAGCCATGATTGCCCTGAATGCCGCAATGGCTGAAGCCCTGACAAGTTTCAAGGAGCGCGTGGATGCCAAAATCAAAGCCGGCGAGCAGAAGATTCCCGCCATCCTCGAAGTATTGAAGGATGACATCAAGACCTGCAAACCCATCCGTTTCGACGGCAACGGATACTCGGAGGCTTGGGTGAAGGAGGCTGCCAAGCGTGGACTGGACGTCGAGAAGTCGTGCCCCGTCATCTTCGAGCATTATCTGGACGACAGTAGCGTCAAGATGTTCGAGAGCACGAAAGTCATGAATCGCAAGGAACTGGAGGCTCGCAACGAGGTGAAATGGGAAATG
>JAFPTC010000040.1 GCA_017400455.1 Prevotella sp.
ATTGGCAACGGTCAGGTTGATATAATTGGAGATGGCAAAGAACAGTAGGGCCAATACGGCAGCCAGCAGGATGCGAAGTCGCGACTTGTCGCCTTTCTGCATGCCGGCACCGTTGTTCTGCGGGGCAAACATGATGTCGGTGAGCGGTGTCAGCGTGAAATGTTGGCAGTCCATGCGGCTCCACAGCTTATAATTGTTATTCAGGTGTTCTTCTACCGTTTTTGTCTTGGCGTCGAAGGTGGCGCCGGGGCGCAGCATCAGGAAGGCCTTGCAGGCTCCTGTGGGTCCATATGCAAAAGCATCGTTCGTCAACTGGTAGCCCATCACCTGTCCGAAGCGCTCCATACTGGCAATGAGCTGTGTCTCGTTGGGCAGCACTGTGTGGTCGAAGTCCTTGGCAATTCCGCTGACGGTATAGACCAGCGTCGAGTCGTAGGGGTCTTCCTGCCCCATGCGCACATGCCGTTCGCCCACGATCTGCAGCTGTTCGCCGATGGGATTCTTGCCGGCAAAGAGCGTCTTGGCCAGCTGTTCGGTGATGACACACTTGTCGGGGGCATCGAGAACGGTCTTCGAGTCGCCCTCCACCAGTGGGAAGCTGAAGAACTGGAAGAACGCCGGGTCAGCCAGCATGATGTTGCCGTTATCGCTATCCTTGCCTTTGGCCTCGCGCTCGCCATTCTTTATCCTGCCTTGCTGACTCATGACGCAGCAGGTCTGCTCCACCTCGGGGCACATCGCCTTGATCTCCTTTGCCGCCTGCGGCCACATGAAGAACTCCTCTTCGCTGCCCGCCAGGTAGATGCGGTCGGCATTCTTGTGCCATGCGTCGATGCTATATTGGCGCCACGTGTAGTCGCCCATCAGGATGATGAACATCAGCGACACTACCAACCCCGCTATATTTATAAAGGTATATAGCTTATTGCGCGAAAGGAATCTGAAATAACTTTTCATATTACTCTGTTTTGATACTATTGATGGGATTCTCGTTGGCGTTCTTCCAACTTTGGTATGTCACCGTCAACATGGTGATTAGGGTGATAAGCAAGAAGGACACCACGAACAGCAGGGGCGAGATGGCGGTGCGGACGGCGAAGCCCTCGAGCCAGTGCTGGCCCACCAGGTAGCCAAGCGGAGCCGCCACTGCGAAGCAACCCAACAGGATGTAGAGGTAGCGACGGTTGAACATCAGCAGTATCTCCCTGGTGGAACTGCCAAACACCTTGCGGACGCCAATCTCCTTGCGACGGTACTCGCTCTCGAACATCGTCAGGCCAAACACGCCGATGATGCTGATGAGGATGGCCAGCAGCGAGAAGAGCAGAATCTGCTGGGTGAAGAGCCTTTCCTGACGGTACGATTCCTCCAGCACATCGTCCACGTAGCGCAGGTCGCTGATGTCGGGCTTGCTTTCGTGCTCGTATTTCAGCACCACGTCCAGCACTTTCTCTTTGGCCTCGCGCTTGTCGACGCCCTTCGCCACGCGCACCAGGAGGTGGTTGCGCCAGAAACCTTCCTTCGAGTAATAGCCGTCACGGCTGGGCACAAAGAAGGCTATGGGAAGCTGGCTGTCATCCACGCGCAGGGTGGAATACTTGATGTCCTCGCAGAAGCCGACGACGGGCATGCCTTCGTCGTTGATAGGCTTATCGAC
>JAFPTC010000041.1 GCA_017400455.1 Prevotella sp.
CATGTACGTGGCTTTCACGCGCGCCAAGGAACAATTGTATATCTTCTGCCCCGACCCCGCCGACATCAAGAATCCACCAGAGCACGACCGGCGCTACCCCACCCTGCTGGCTTCCTTTGCACCGCAGGGCTGTCAGCGCGGCGACAGGGAGTGCCGACATACCGGCAGCGGAGAATCCAAGGGTAAGCAGGTGGAAAGCATCGCACGGCTCTCTTTCGCCGACTGGAGCGAGCACGTGAGCATCGCGTCGCCGTCGGAGCAGGCTCTCACTCCCTTGCTGGAGGACCGCCGACGCTTCGGCATCTACGCCCACGACCTGCTGGCCACCGTGCAGCATGCCGGCGACGTCGACGAGGCCATAAAGCGCTTCGCCGTGAGCCGCCAGCTGAGCGACGAGGAGACGGCGGAGCTGGGAGCACTGGCTCGCCGCGTGGTGGAAAACACGCAGACGGCACGCTTCTTCAGCCCCGAATACACGGCCAAGAACGAGTGCGACCTGGTGGCCGACGGCCGCCGCGGACGCCCCGACCGCGTGGTGCTCACACCCACAGAGACCTGGGTGGTGGACTTCAAGACCGGCACCCCTATGAACGAACACCGCAGCCAGGTGCAGGCCTACTGCAAAGTCCTCAGCGACATGGGCTACCCTCAGGTCAGCGGATACCTGCTCTACGTCTCCCCCACAATATCTGTCGTCGGCGCCTGAAGCACTGCTTAGGGCGACAGTATATAGCCGTGGGCGTCAACCCACGGAGACAGGCCATCCATCACACACAAACCAAGCCCCGCAGGGGCGACACTTCTTGGCCGTAAACCCGGAGCCCCGTAGGGGCGACAGTATTTAGCCGTGGGCGTCAACCCACGGAGGCAGGCCATCCACCACACACAAACCGAGCCCCGTAGGGGCGACACTTATTGGCCGTAAATAAATGGCAATGCTAAAAAATTAACATTTTTTTGTTGGTAATTCAGATTTTTTTTGTAATTTAGCGGCCAGAAAAGAAGCCCTGAAAAAGGGCCAAAATGCGAATAAATAACTAAAAAATAATAATATGGAAGCCAAGAAAACCCCCAAGGCTGACCTTGAAAATCGCCGTGGACTCTATCTGGAGATAGGTCTTGTGGTGATTATGGCCATCGTTCTGGCAGCTTTTGAGAAGAAGAGCTACGACAAGGAGCAAATCGAGGTGGTGCAGCGCACCGCCATGGACGAGGTAGAGGATGTCATCATCCAGACACAGCAGGAAGAATTGCCGCCACCCCCTCCCCCTGAGCAGCCCGAAGTGGTCACCGAACTCAACGTCATCGAGGATGACGCCGAGTCTAAGAACGAGGTGGACATGAGCTCGTTCCAGCGTCAGGAAGAGGCCACCAACATCGAAATCACTCCCGTCAAGATCGAGGAAGAAGAGGAAGAGGAGGAGCAGGAGATTTTCCAGGTCGTGGAGCAGGATCCTGAATTCCCCGGCGGTATTGAGGCCCTGATGAAGTATCTGCAGCAGAACATCAAGTATCCGCAGCTGGCTCGCGAGAACAACATCACGGGTCGCGTGTACGTCACCTTCGTCGTCGAGAAGGACGGCTCGGTGACCGGCGTGCGTGTGCTGCGTGACATCGGAGGCGGCTGCGGCCAGGAGGCTATCCGCGTGGTCAAGTCTATGCCCAAGTGGACTCCCGGCAAGCAGCGCGGTAAGAATGTGCGCG
>JAFPTC010000042.1 GCA_017400455.1 Prevotella sp.
GTTGCCCGTCTATGGCAAGGGCGAGAACGTGCGCGACTGGCTCTATGTGGAGGACCACGCCCGTGCCATCGACCTCATCTTCCATCAGGGAATGATAGCCGAGACCTACAACATCGGTGGCTTCAACGAGTGGAAGAACATCGACATCATCAAGGTGCTCATCAGCACCGTCGACCGTCTGCTGGGCCGCCAGGAGGGCGAGGACATGGATCTCATCACCTTTGTCACCGACCGTGCCGGCCACGACCTGCGCTACGCCATCGACTCGTCGAAGCTCCAGCGCGAGCTGGGCTGGGAGCCCTCGCTCCAGTTCGAGGAGGGCATCGAGAAGACCGTGCGCTGGTATCTGGACAACCAGGAGTGGCTGGACAATGTCACCTCGGGCGACTACCAGAAGTATTACGAAAAAATGTATAACAACCGCTAATGTTAACTGTGCTGCGACATCGTCGCAGTACCCCATCGCCTATGAAAAAGATTCTGCTTTTAGGCTCAGGAGAACTGGGCAAAGAGTTTGTCATTGCCGCCATGCGTGCCGGCCAGTATGTAATTGCTTGCGACCGCTACGACAACGCCCCGGCCATGCAGGTGGCCGACGAGCGCGAGGTGTTCTCGATGCTCGACGGCGACGCCCTGGAGGCTGCCGTGCGTAAGCACCAGCCCGACATCATCGTGCCCGAGATTGAGGCCATCCGCACCGAGCGGCTCTTCAAGTTCGAGGAAGAAGGCATCCAGGTGGTGCCATCGGCTCGTGCCGTGAACTTCACGATGAACCGCCGCGCCATTCGCGACCTTGCCAGCCACGAGCTGGGCCTGCGCACGGCCAAGTATTTCTATGCCAAGACCTTCGACGAGTTCAAGCGTGCCGCCGACGAGATTGGCTTCCCCTGCGTGGTGAAGCCCCTCATGTCGTCGTCGGGCCACGGCCAGAGCTACGTCCACAACGACGACGAGCTGGCTGAGGCCTTCCGCGAAGCCATGGAGGAGGGACGCGGCGACGTGAAGGAGGTCATCATCGAGGAGTTCATCGACTTCGACTCAGAGTTCACCCTGCTCACCATCACCCAGCAGCACGGCTGGCCTACGCTGTTCTGCCCCCCGATAGGCCACGTCCAGAAGGGCGGCGACTACCGCGAGTCGTGGCAGCCCTACAAGATTAGCGACGAGGCCCTGCACCAGGCACAGCAAATGGCCGACAAGGTGACTCGCGCCCTCACCGGCTACGGCATCTGGGGCGTGGAGTTCTTCCTCACCAAGCAGGGCGAGGTCATTTTCAGCGAGCTGTCGCCACGTCCCCACGACACGGGCATGGTCACCCTGGGCCACACCACCAACCTCTCAGAGTTTGAGCTCCACCTGCGCGCCGTCCTCGGCCTGCCCATCGCCGGCATCCATCTGGAGCATGCAGGCGCTTCGGCCGTCATCCTCTCGCCGAAGGAGGCCTCGACGCCCGTCGACCGTTCGCTGCTCGACTACAACCTGGAGGAGGCCCTGCGCGAGGACCGCACCCGCATCCGCATCTTCGGAAAGCCCGAGGCCCACAAGGGTCGCCGCATGGGCGTGGTGCTCTGCTACGGCGAGGTGGGCGACGATGTTGACGCACTGCGCTCGAAGGCCAAGCGACTGGCCAAGACCGTTCTTGGAACTGATCCCTATGCCGACCTTAGACATTAAATTAATAGACCTGCCGAAAATCACCGACCCCCGAGGCAACCTCACCGTGGCCGAGGGGGGCGGCGAGGTGCCCTTCGACATCAAGCGTGCCTACTGGGTGTATGACGTGCCGGGAGGCGAGAGCCGGGGTGGGCATGCCCACAAGCGGCTGCGCCAGCTGGTCATAGCCCTCAGCGGCTCGTTCACCGTCACCCTCGACAACGGCCACGAGCGCAAGACCGTGTTGCTCAACCATCCCTGGCAGGGGCTGGTCATCGAGACCAACACCTGGCGCACGCTCGACGACTTTTCGAGCGGCGCCGTCTGCCTGGTGCTGGCCTCCGAGCATTTTGATGAAGACGACTATATCTACGACTACGACGAGTTTCTGAAATATATAGCATGTTTGAAATAGTACGCTACACGGCCGGTCATGCCGACGAGTGGGACCGCTTCGTTGGCGAGTCGAAGAACGGCACCTTCCTCTTCTTCCGGCAGTACATGGACTATCACAGCGACCGCTTCCGCGACCACTCGCTGCTCTTCTACCTGGAGCGGCGCCTGCTGGCCGTGCTGCCGGCCAACGAGCGCGACGGCGTGCTCTACAGCCACCAGGGCCTGACCTATGGCAGCCTGCTGATGAGCCGCCAGCTGACCGTGGCCCAGACCGTGGAGCTGTTTCGCCAGTTGAACGACTACCTGCGCCAGCAGGGCATCGTCCGCGTGGTCTATAAGTGCATTCCTTGGATTTACCACCGCTTGCCGGCCGAGGAAGACCTCTACGCCATCTACCACGTGTGCCATGCGCGGCCCATAGCCCGCGACTTTGCCACCTGCATCTTCCTGCAGCAGCACCTGCGGTGGGAGCGCGTGCGCCGGCGCGGCGTGGCACGTGCAGAGCAGGCAGGCATGGTGGCCCGCCGGAGCACCGACTTTGCTCCCTTCTGGCAGGTGCTCACCGACAATCTGGGCTCGAAATATGGCGTGAAGCCCGTCCACACGGTGCAGGAGATAGAACTGCTCCACAGCCGCTTTCCTGAGAACATCATTCTCTATAATGCCGAACTCGACGGACGGGTGGTGGGCGGCGTGGTGCTCTACGTCACGCCACAGGTGGTTCACGCCCAGTACAGCTCGGCCACGCCCGAGGGCAAGCGCCTTGGCGCCATGGATTTCCTGTACAGCCAAATCATGGGCACCGACTTTGCCGATTATCCCTACTTCGACTTCGGCCGTTCCACCGACAATGCCGACGGCAGCAGCCTTAACCTTCCGCTTGTTTTCCAGAAGGAAGGCTACGGCGGACGCGGCCTTTGTTACGACATCTACGAGTGGCAGCCATAGGGGAGGGCGCCGCAGAAAAATCTCACGTGAGAAATTTTTCTGGGAGGCCTTCCCGTGAAAAAATCTCACGTGAGAAATTTTTCTGGGAGGCCTCCGCGTGAAAAAATCTCACGTGAGATTTTTTTCTGCGGAGGCCTCCCATGATAATGGGGCATGGCGCCGGGGTGCTATTCGGGCATCAGAAGGATGGTGGCGCTGCGCGCAGCCTGGGCACCCATGACCAGCACCTGGGCAATGTCGGCCGTTTTTGAAGGGCCACTGATGAAGGTGCCGTAGCCGTCGTATTGGGGATTGAACGTTATGCGGCGGTAGGCCTCGTGCATGTTGTTCACAATCTGGCTCTTTGGCAGCAGGATGACCAGGTTCTCCGAGATGAAGCAAACGGCCTTCTCCTTCATCTGCTGGGGAATCCAGACGCAGCCGTTCTCGGCCACGCCAAACTGACCACGCACCACGCCCACGTCGGTACCGTTCAGCGCCTGCGCACTGTCGGCCGTGTCGGGGTTGCGCGTGGCTATGCTCACCTCGGGCAGGTTCGACGCTATCTCCCGGGCGTCGGGGTAGCAGCGCCTGATGACCTCGTTGATGTCTTCGCCTTCATGAACCTCCACCACGCGGCCGCCAACGGTCTGGCTCATCTGGATGAACTGTGCCAGCGGGTCGGCATAGGTGGTGGCACTGATGTCGCTCAGGTCGGGCATGTCATAGCGTACATGTGCATTTCTATTTGCCCTGATTCTTTTCAGTATCTCTTCTTTGCTGCTCATAGTGGGAAGCCCATCCAAGCCCTCACCAAGGGAGGAATGTTGGGTCGCATTATTTAATGTATTATCGTGCATGTCAGTGTTTTTTTTATTGTCTATTTAACATCCCCTCCTTCGGAGGGGCTTGGGGAGGCCGTCGCTTCTTCCGGGGCAAGGTCTTTAATGATGGTGTGAAATGGCTTCTTGGGGAACTTCATCGTCGTGTGGCCGTCGGCCCAGGGATTCAGCCCGCTATTGATGATGAACGAGGGAACGATATTGGCCAGCGGCGAGATGGCAGTGGCCGTCTTGTACACACGCTCGTTGCCGAAGAGCAGTTTCATGCCCTTGCACATGCGCTTCTTCGAGGGGTTGGCCGTGCCGAAGCTGTCGAGCTGCTGGCGCCACTTGTATATCTGGTCGCCAAGGTCAATCTTCACGGGGCAAACGGTCTGGCAGCTCAGGCAGAGCGTGCAGGCCGAGACGTTGCCCGAGTGTTGCTGGGGCGAGCGCAGCATGCCCAGGTTGATGCCCACGGGGCCGGGAATGAAATAGCTGTAGCTATAGCCACCCGAGCGGCGGTAGACGGGGCACGTGTTCATGCACGACCCGCAGCGGATGCACTTCAGCACCTCCCAGTGGTCCTCGTCGCCTATCCATTCGCTTCGGCCGTTGTCCACCAGGATGATGTGCATCTGCTCGGCCGTGGGCCGCGCCTTGCGGAAGTGGCTGGTGTAGGTGGTGGTGGGCTGGCCGGTGCCGGCGCGGCAGAGCATGCGCTGGAACACCGCCAGGCTGTCGTAGTCGGGAATGATCTTCTCAAGACCGATGGCGGCGATGTGGAGCTTCGGACACGAGGTGGACATGTCGGCATTGCCCTCGTTCGTACACACCACAATGTCGCCCGTGGCGGCAATGCCGAAGTTGGCACCCGTCATGCCGGCATCGGCGGTGAGAAACTCGTTGCGCAGGCTCAGGCGCGCCATATAAGTAAGATAGGTGGGGTCGTGGTTGCCTTTTTCCGTGCCCAGCTTCTCCTCGAAAAGCTCGCCCACGTCGTCGTGGCTCAGATGGATGGCGGGCATGACGATGTGGCTGGGCTTCTGGCCCTTCAGCTGGATGATGCGCTCGCCCAGGTCGGTCTCTACCACCTCTATGCCGCGCTCCTCCAGGTAGGGGTTCATCTCGCATTCCTCGGTGAGCATTGATTTCGACTTCACCATCTTTTTCACGCCGTGCTCCTGGAGAATGGCAAACACCGTCTCGTTGAACTCCTGGGCGTCCTTGGCCCAGTGCACGATGACGCCGTTCTTCTCGGCATTGGCGGCAAACTGCTCCAGATACTCGTCCAGGTGGGTGATGGTGTGGCGCTTGATGGCCGATGCCTTCTCGCGCAGCTGTTCCCACTCGTCAAGGCCCATGGCCATGTTGTCGCGCTTCTGGCGCACGCTCCAGAAAGTATTGTCGTGCCATTTGGCGTAGTCCTGGTTCTTCAGGAATTCCTTCGCCGCTTTGCTGTGATGTGTACTCATAAGTTGGAGGCTAAAATTTCTACTACGTGCTTGAACTGGATGCTCAGCCCCTGTTTCTTGGCTACGCCCGCCATGTGCATCAGGCACGAGCAGTCGGGGCCCGTCACGTACTCGGCTCCGGTGGCCATGTGGCGCTCCACCTTGTCGCGGCCCATCTGGGCCGAAACGGCCGTCTCTTCCACGGCGAACATGCCGCCGAAGCCGCAGCACTCGTCGGGACGCTCAGGCTCAACCACCTCAATGCCGTCTACCAGCTGTAGCAGGTCTTTAATCTTGTTGAACTTTGCCACGTGCATCTCGGAGGGCGACGACAGGCCCAGCTCGCGCACGCCGTGGCACGAATTGTGGAGCGACACCTTGTGGGGGAAATGGCCCAACGGGGCTTTTACCTTCACTACGTCATGGAGGAATTCCACCATGTCCATAGCCTTCTTCGCCGTCACGCATTCGTGGTCCAGCAGTCGAGGGTAGTTCAGCTTCACGAAGGCCGTACAACTCACTGACGGGGCCACAACATAGTCAAAACCGCTGAAAAGACGCTCGAATTTCTCGGCCAGGGGAACGGCCTGCTGCTCAAATCCGGCATTGGCCATGGGCTGGCCGCAACAGGTCTGGTGGGGTGGGTAGGTGACGTCCAGTCCCAAGTGTTTCAATAGCTTGTAGCTGGCAACACCCACTTCGGGATACACCGCATCTACATAGCAGGGAATAAATAGTCCGATTTTCATCATGTTATGCAGTCATTAGCTGTGGCAAAAGTAATTAAAAAAAACAAAACAACCTCATGTTTTGCTTTTTTTAAGCTAAAAAAAGTCTATTCGCTTCTCTGAATCGGATTTTATACGTAACTTTGCCGCGAATTAATTTTAATAAGCTAAAAAATGGATTACGAAGAATTCAACTATCAGTCAGTAGCTACTCGCGAAGCGCAAGTATCTGCTGCGTTCCCCGCACTCATGCGTAAAGTATATGTGTGGATGTCGCTCGCCTTGGTCATCACCGGTCTGACGGCTTACATGGTGGCAACAAGTGAGAGTCTGCTCACATTGATTTATAGCAACCGGGCTGTCATGTGGATTATGATTGGCGTGGAACTGGCCATCGTCATTGGCGTGTCGGCTGCCATAAACAAGCTGTCGCTGCCCGTGGCAACACTCTTGTTTGTGCTCTACTCAGTCATCAATGGAGCATTGTTGTCGTCCATCTTCCTCATCTACACCACTTCCAGCATCGCCACCGTCTTCTTCATCACGGCAGGAACCTTTGCAGCCATGTCTATTTATGGCTACACCACGAAGACCGACCTTACCTCTATGGGAAAACTGCTGATGATGGCTGTCATCGGACTTATCATCGCCACGGTGGTGAATCTGTTTATGAAGAGTTCAGGACTGGAAATGATCATCAGCTATGCCGGCGTGCTCATTTTCGTGGGACTGACGGCTTACGACACACAGAAAATCAAGGAGATGTGCCTCCAGGCTCCCGATGCCAGCGAGACAATGCAGAAATATGCACTGCTGGGAGCACTCTCGCTCTACCTCGATTTCATCAATCTCTTCATTTATCTGCTACGCATATTTGGGCGCAGAGAATAAGGCCAAGACAGAGTCACTTGAAGATGCGAAATTTACTCAATTTCGCATCTTCTTTATATATATAATAATGTGTAAAGACTTTGCTTTGTAAATAAAACAGAAAAAGATGGGTAAAATTGAAAAATAATCCTCCAAAAGTTTTTGTCGTTGCGAATTTCGTCGTACCTTTGCATCCGCTTTCGACAAAAAAAACAGTCGACAGCAACAACAAAGAAGCGATCTTTGAAAGCATTACATAGACAGAGAAGTAGTACAAGAAGCCGGCCCTGTCCCCTGCGTTTCGCGTATGGGCATGGGCTGGGGTAGAAGAGAAAGCCGTCAATCACAGGCGACTGTGAGAGAGATAAGTGA
>JAFPTC010000043.1 GCA_017400455.1 Prevotella sp.
ATGGGTCACGGCCAGTGCCATGCGCCGTGCCATGGCGCTCACCACGATTCTCGGGTGCTGCCTGGGCCTGCCGCTCGTTTTCTATGGCGGATGGGAGATGCTGCTGGTGGGTGCCTTGTGCGTGCTGTTCTGCTTTCTCTACACCACCCACCTCAGCTACATGGGACTGGGCGACCTGCTGGTGCTCGTGTTCTTCGGCATCGTGCCCGTCTGCGTCACCTATTACATCCAGCAGCACAGCCTTACGTGGGAGGTGTTCATCGCCTCGCTGGCCTGCGGATTCGTCATCGACACGCTGCTGCTCATCAACAACTACCGCGACCGCGATAACGACCGCCGCTCAGGCAAGCTCACGCTCGTGGTCAGGATAGGCTGGCGCGGCGGCGAATTGGCCTATCTGTCGGCAGGAATCGTGGCCGTCGTTCTGGGGCTTGTGTTCCTTGTCTATGGCCATCCCTATGCCGCATTGTTGCCTTTAGTCTATTTGTTGCTGCACATTCAAACCTATCGCAAGATGAAAAAGATAAACCACGGCCGCGAACTGAACGTCATCCTTGGCCAGACGGCCCGCAACATGTTCATCTACGGATTGCTCGTTGCTGCCGGACTGCTGCTTTCGCCCGCCGAGGCCAAGGCCCAGCAGTCGGAACTCTCACACGTGCGTGTCACGATGAACGACGGCAGCCAGCGCGAAGGCTACGTCACCCGCTACTGGAGCGATGGGGGAGCCTTCAGGGTGATGAACCGCAAGTTCCGCATGATGGAGGGCGGCAAGGAGCGCGAATACACTGCCGACGAGGTGAAGGCCGTGAACTTCGTCGTGAAAAATCCCTCCAGCGAGCTCAACGAGGACGTGGTCACCGCCGATGTGGCCAACCCCTCCAGCTTCCGTCCGCGCAAGGTAAAGCGCCAGTTTGTGCATTTCGAATGCTCGTCCGAGAGCGGCGAAATCTTCTGGTGGAACGCCATCGACAGTCAGCAGATGCAGCTGGGGTCATTGACCGTGAGCACCATCTTCGGCATCCGCCTGAAGGGCGACGACATCATCATCCCGTTCATGACGGGCAATGTCATCTCGCTCAACGCCATGCGCATCTGCTATAAGAAGACGCCCCGCGCCGGCATGGTGGAATATCTCGACAAGCAGGTGCTCCGTGGCGGCAAGCGGCTCTGGACCAGCATCCAGCAGGAGCCCTCGCTCTTCCTGGAAATGATTGACGAGTATCAGAATAGTCACCCAACCCCCTAATCTCCTAAACTTATAAACTCATAAACTCATAAACTTAAAAAATATAGAACAATGATGAGGTCAAGAATGTCGAAATGGTTCGAAACCAAAGTAGAGTTTGAAAAGACAATTGAAGACGGCTCGCAGAAGAAAGTCAAGGAAGCCTACACCGTGGATGCCCTGAGCTTCACCGAGGCCGAAGAGAGAATCACCGAGGAAATGTCGGCATATATCAGCGGCGAGTTCAACGTGAAGAACATTGCCGAGGCCAGCTACAAGGAGATATTCTTCAGCGACCTTGCCTCGGCCGACAAATGGTACAAGGCCAAGCTGCAGTTTATCACCCTCGACGAAAAGACCGACAAGGAGAAGCGCTCCAACGTGTACTACCTGGTACAGGCAGGCAGCTTCATGCAGGCCGTGAAGAACATCGAGGAAGTGATGGGCACCACCATGATCGACTA
>JAFPTC010000044.1 GCA_017400455.1 Prevotella sp.
CCTACGAGGTAATCGGCTTGCCGCTTCGCTCGTCGAAGAACTGCTGACGGGCTTCAATAGCTTCGTCACAAAGATGAAGGAGATGGCTAAATGAGGTTACGATTTGGCAACCTAACTCCTTCACCAATCCTCCCCAATTTGCTTTTAGTCCAAATTTGAACTTCCCCGTTTTTCCCATCTTGCTTTTATTACAGGCCGAATTGCGTTAATCTTCCAAAATCCGTTGTTCTTTACAACCTTTTTTTGTAACTTTGCACACATAATAAAAAAATATTTACTTATGGCAACAGTTGACGACAAGAAAGTGATTTTCTCGATGGTGGGAGTGAGCAAGACCATCCAGCAAAACCAGAAACATGTGCTTAAGAACATTTATCTGAGCTTCTTCTATGGGGCAAAGATCGGTATCATAGGACTGAACGGAGCGGGAAAGTCGACGCTGATGAAAATCATTGCGGGACTGGACAAGCAGTATCAGGGACAGGTGGTGTGGAGCCCGGGCTACAGCGTGGGCTATCTGCCACAGGACCCCCCGCTGGACGAACAGAAAACGGTGAAGGAAAACGTGATGGAGGGCGTGCAGCAGGTGTATGACGCACTGGCCGAATATGACGAGATTAACGTGAAGTTCGGCTTGCCCGAATATTATGAGGACCCCGACAAGATGGACCGGCTGATGGCCCGGCAGGCTGAGCTGCAGGACATCATCGACGCTACGGACGCATGGAACATGGACTCGAAGCTGGACCGGGCCATGGCGGCGCTGAAATGTCCGCCGGGCGACTGGCCCGTGACGAACCTCTCGGGCGGTGAGCGCAGGCGGGTGGCCCTCTGCCGCCTGCTGTTGCAGAAACCCGACGTGCTGCTGCTCGACGAGCCTACGAACCACCTGGACGCGGAGTCGATTGACTGGCTGGAGCAGCATCTGCAGCAGTATGAGGGAACGGTGATTGCCGTTACGCACGACCGCTACTTCCTGGACGACGTGGCGGAGTGGATTCTGGAGCTGGACCGTGGGGAGGGCATTCCCTGGAAGGGCAACTACAGCGGATGGCTGGAGCAGAAGAGCCAGCGGCTGGCACAGGAGGAGAAGACGGCATCGAAGCGAAGGAAGACGCTGGAGCGCGAGCTGGAATGGGTGAGGATGGCGCCAAAGGCACGTCACGCCAAGGGCAAGGCCCGACTGAACAGCTACGACCGCATGCTGAACGAGGAACAGAAGGAGCGCGAGGAGAAGCTGGAGATTTTCATTCCCAACGGGCCGCGACTGGGCAACAAGGTGATTGAGGCCGAGCATGTGGCCAAGGCGTACGGAGAGAAGGTGCTGTTTGACGACTTGAACTTCGTGCTGCCTCCTAACGGCATCGTGGGCGTGATTGGCCCGAACGGTGCCGGCAAGACCACGCTCTTCCGCCTGATCATGGGGCTGGAGCAGCCCGACGGAGGACTGTTCAGCGTGGGCGAGACGGTGAAGCTGGCCTACGTGGACCAGCAGCACAAGGACATTGACCCCGAGAAGAGCGTCTACCAGGTGGTGAGCGGAGGCAACGAGACCATACGTATGGGTGGACGCGACGTGAATGCCCGGGCCTACCTGAGCCGATTCAACTTCAGCGGCGTGGACCAGGAAAAGAAATGCGGCGTGCTCAGCGGTGGCGAGCGCAACAGGCTGCAGCTGGCCGTGGCCCTGAAGCAGGAGGGCAACGTGCTGCTGCTCGACGAGCCGACCAACGACATCGACGTGAACACGCTGCGGGCCCTGGAGGAGGGCCTGGAGGCCTTTGCCGGATGTGCCGTGGTCATCAGCCACGACCGCTGGTTCCTCGACCGCATTTGCACCCACATACTGGCCTTCGAGGGCGCTGCCTCGGGCAACAGCGACGACCATAGTGTGGTGTTCTTTGAAGGAAACTACTCGGAATATGAGGCCAACAAGGCCCAGCGGTTGGGACTGGAAGAGCCCAAACGGGCCCGTTATCGCAAGCTGATGGAGGAATAGCGTTTTATTTTGTTAATAGCCGGTGGATTCTGAGCGCAAAACTTCGGCATTAGAAAAAAAAGTTGTATTTTTGCACGCTTGAAAAAAGACATTGAGCTTTGAACATAAGACATGGTATATGGTTATTGTCGCTGCTGATAGTGGCATGTGGCGACAATGAGGCCGAGCGGGCCGCTCAGATGCTGCGCCAGCAGCAGGTGGAAGACTCCCTGGCCCTGAAGGTGGCTGTCACGCCTACGCTCGACTGCCTGCCGCTGTTTGTTGCCGAACAGGAGGGCTGGTTTGAACAGGAGGGCGTGAGCGTGCAGTTGCGCAGATACACCGCCCAGATGGACCAGGACACCGCCCTGCTGAGACACAGGGTGGAGGGAATGACCACCGACCGCGAACGCCTGAACTGGATAAAGGAGCAGGGCATGGACGTGGAGGAAGTGGCGCAGACCGACCTGAAATGGCAGTTGGTGACAAACAAGACGGCCCGCATCAAGCAGCTGAAGCAGCTGGACGACAAGATGCTGGCCATGACGCGCCGCTCGGCCACCGACATGCTGGCCCGGAGGGCGATTGACAGCGTGGGACTGCAGCCAGAACGCGTGTTCCGCATCCAGGTGAACGACGTGCTGGTGCGCCTGGGCATGCTGGAGAATGGCATCATGGACGCCATGCTGCTGCCCGAGCCACAGGCCACTCAGGCCCGCTTGGGCGGTCATCACGTGCTGATGGACACCGACTCCATGGGGCTGCACCTGGGCGTCATCGTCTTCAGCAAGGAGACCCTGGCCGACACCGCCCGGCAAGGGCAGGTGGAGCGCTTCGTCCGTGTGTACCAGATGGCCCGCGACAGCGTGGCTGCCCGTGGGCTGGGCTACTATAGGAAGCTGATTGTAGACCATTGCCATGTGAGGCAAGAAATAGTAGATTCCATTAAATGAAGCAAAACGAACAACTGATTGACGTCAAGGAAATGCTCCTCAGCCGTCAGCTGGGCAAAGGCATCCGTGCGTTGGAAAACTATCTGCTCACCAGTCAGCGCCAGCAGGACATGAGCCAGCTGGAAAGCATAAAAAACGACTATGAGCTGATGACAGACTACTGGCAAAGGGGCTACGACGATCCTCAGCGAGAACAGGTGTGCAACCAGTTGCTGCGACGCATGTTTGTGCTCACTTCAAATATTGAGACTAACTGGCAAATAGCCGAAACGCCTTTCCTGAAAGCCACCTATCAGCGTCCCCGCAGACGAAGTGAGGGATGGTCGCTCGATGGCATTAAGCAGATGATGGAAACCTTCGTCAGCGACGTGGCACTGCTGGAACTGGAGCCGGAGCACACCCGGCAGCAGAAGAGCAGCGCCCTCTATGCCAGCCACTTTGAGCAGATGCGCGATCTGTTCGACTATATTCTCACTTCGCGTCAATGGCGCGACAGCCAGGCCGATGCCTTCCTCGGCATGCTGCTTTCGCCCACCTTGGCCAGCGTTGACCAGCAGCTCATTGTCAGCGCCATCACCCTCTCGGCCATGCAGCATTTCTGCTTTCAGAAGTTCCGCGTACTCATTGAACTATACAGGCAAGCCACTGACGAGCGCCTTCGTCAGCGGGCCTTGGTGGGGTGGGTGCTGACGGCCAGCAGCGAGCGCCCCGTGTGGCAGTTATACACAGAGATGGGCAGCCTGATGGACGAGGTGTGCCAGGACGAGCGAACACAGACGGAGCTGGCCGAGCTGCAGATGCAGCTGGTGTACTGCCAGCAGGCCGATGCCGACCGCGACACCATACAGAAGGAAATCCTGCCCGACATCATGAGTGGCAGCAAGCTGAAGGTGAGCAAGGGCGGACTGGTGGAGATGGACGAAGACTCGCTGGACGACATGCTCCATCCCGAGGCTTCGGAACTGGCAGTGGAACGCATGGAACAGAGCGTGAAACGCATGGTGGACATGCAGAAGCAGGGAACCGACATCTACTTCGGAGGTTTCTCGCAAATGAAACGCTTCCCCTTCTTCAACGACATCTGCAACTGGTTTGTGCCTTTCTATGCCCAGCATCCCGGCATCAGCCAGACGTGGAACAACGCCCGTGCCGGCAAGTTCCTGAAGACCATTACCCGAATGGGGGCATTCTGCGACAGCGATAAATATTCGTTTGTGCTGGCCTTCGACCAGGTGCTCGACCGACTGCCCCAAGGCATGCTGAAGATGATTGAGCAGGGCGAGGCAATGGCCATGCCAGTGGGCGGCGAGGTGGCTTTGGAAGAGCAGCGCCAGCCAGCCTTCATCCGTCGTACCTATCTGCAGAACCTCTATCGGTTCTTCCGCATCTTCCCTGCCAGGGCAGAGTTCTGCAATCCGTTCGACGACGGCACCATGCTTTTCTTTGCCAAAGGAATCTTCGGAAGAAATGAACTGGCCGGGCAGGCCGTTGCCGTGGCACGGTTCTTGATGAAGCGGCAAAGGTATGAGCAAGCACGGGATGTGCTGGTGAGGGTGCCTCAGGACAGGTATGACACCAATGCCTATGTGCTCCTGGGCTCTGCCTTGCAGCACATTGCCGATTCCGACCCGCTGATGACGGAGAATTGCTATAGACAGGCATTGGCCTTGCAGCCTGGCCACGTAAGGGCTACTGCCGGACTGGCGCGTTCGCTCTTTGAAAGGCACCAGTATGAAGAGGCCCTGGAGTGCTATCAGCAGTTGGCCTTGCAGCAGCCCGACCATCGCACTTTCCTGCTCAATGCTGCCGTTTGTCAGCTGAATGTAGGACAGGACGAAGAGGCGTTGAAGTCGCTATATAAGTTGAACTATCTTTATCCTGATGATCTGGCCGTCACTCGTGTACTGGCCTGGGCGCTCACGGCTACGGGTAAGTATGAACAGGCTGACAAGATGTATGCTCAGCTGCTCAACTCGGAAAAGCCCTTCCCCCAGGATATGCTGAATCAAGGCTACAACCACTGGTTTCAGCACCGCATCAAGAAGGCCATCGACATGTTCCGCCGCTATCGTGACAGTCTGCAAGATGACGATTTCAGCCTTGAGCAGGAATTTATGACTACTGAGCACCAGTTGCTCAGCACGAAAGGAATCAGCGATGCAGAGATACTGCTCATGGTCGATGCCGTGGGCCAATAAAAAAACGTTGTACTTATGCTGAAGAAGTTATATATCCGAAATTTTGCACTGATTGACCAATTGGACATGCAGTTCCAGCCAGGTTTCTCGGTCATTACCGGCGAAACAGGAGCAGGAAAGAGCATCATCCTTGGCGCTATAGGACTGCTCCTGGGGCAGCGGGCCGACATGAAGGTCATCAAGGGAACCGACAAATGCGTGGTGGAGGCTCATTTCGATTTGAGCCACTATGAAGACATGGATTTGTTTTTCGAGGAGAACGACTTAGAGGCTGATTTGCCTGATACGATTATTCGACGGGAATTGATGCCAAACGGCAAGAGCCGCGCTTTCGTGAACGATGTGCCGGTGGGACTGGCAGTGCTCAAGGAGCTTGGCGACCGGCTGATTGACGTGCATTCACAGCACCAGAACCTGTTGCTGGGCAAGCACGACTTCCAGCTGAGCGTGGTCGATGTCATTGCGCGTAGTCAGAAGGAACAGCAGGATTATGTGCAGACCTATGAAGCATGGCGGCAGGCTCGCATGGCGCTTGATGAGTTGAAAGAGCAGTTGGCTCAGAATCGTCAGGCTCAGGACTTCATGCAGTTCCAGTTTGACGAGCTTTCTGCTGCCAAGCTGGTGGACGGCGAACAAGAGGAACTGGAGGCTCGCAGCGACACGATGGAGCATGCCGAGGACATCAAGCAGTCGCTCTATCAGGCAGACAATGCACTGTCGGGTGAAGTCAGCGGCATCGTCGGACAGCTGCGCACTGCTGCTCAGGCCTTGCGCAGCGTGGAGCGCGTCTTCGGCGATGCAACCGAGCTGGCCAACCGCCTGGACGAAAGCTATGTGGAGTTGAAAGACGTGGCCCAGGAAGTAAGCGCCAAGCTGGAGGACATCGACTTCGACCCGGCAGAGTTGGATGCCGTTAATGCGCGTTTAGATAGGCTTTATGAATTGGAAAAGAAATATCGTGTTCAGTCAGTTGGCGAACTGATAGTGATCCGTGACGACCTTGGCGAGAAGCTATCAGCCATAGAAGGTGGCGATGACTTGCTGAACGAACGCTCACAGGAGGTGGAACGTCTGCTTGCCCAGTGTAAGCAGAAAGGTGCCGCCCTGACGGAGAAACGCCGTAAGGGAGCCAAGGAAATTGAACAGCAGATGGGCCAACGGCTGGTTGCGCTGGGCATGCCCCACGGTCGTTTTCAGATTGACATCGCCTTGGCCGAGCCTTCCGCAACAGGACTGGATCGTGTATCGTTCCTTTTCTCTGCCAATACGTCATCGGCTTTGCAACCAGTGTCGCAGGTTGCTTCGGGCGGCGAGATTGCCCGTGTGATGCTGGCCCTGAAGGCTATGGTCAGCGGTGCTGTGAAGCTGCCCACCATTATCTTCGACGAGATAGATACTGGCGTTAGTGGCAAGATAGCCGAGCAGATGGCTCAGATCATGGCCGAGATGGGGGCTCAAAATCGTCAGGTAATCAGCATCACCCATCTGCCTCAGATTGCCGCAAAGGGTTCTACACATTATAAAGTGTTTAAGGAGGAAACGCAGCAGGGAACAACCAGCCACATGGTGATGCTCACTCCCGAAGAGCGCGTCGCTGAAATAGCGCAGATGCTTTCGGGCAGCAACGTTACTGAGGCTGCCATAGAAAATGCAAAAACATTACTCAGAATATGAAAAGTAAATTACTCGTTCTATCTTTTTTCCTTTTTCAGTTGCCACTGGCTACATTACAGGCTCAGTCTTGGGTAAAGAAAACTGCCAAGTCGGTCTTAACGCTGAAGACGTTCGATGCCAACGGCACTTTGCTGGGTAGCTCCGGCGGCGTGTTCATCGGCGAAGCAGGCGATGCCATCAGTAGCTTCGCTCCTTTTCGGGGAGCCAGCTCCGCAGTGGTCATCGACGCCCAGGGGAAAGAGTATCCCGTAGAGATGTTGCTCGGAGCCAATGACACGTATGATGTGGCCAAGTTCCGGGTGACCATCAAGAAGCCTCAGGGACTTACTGCGTCCAAGGTAAAAATGACGGCTGGCAGCCCCGTCTATCTGTTGCCATACAGGGAGATGAAGACGGCCGTTGCTGGCGAGCTGAGCAAGTCGGAAACGTTTGGCCAGGGCTACGATTATTATACCGTGAAAATCCAGATGCCGGAAAACGGTGTCGGATGGCCGCTCTTCGATGCCGAGGGACAGCTCCTGGGCCTGATGCAGCAGCCAGCCACTGCTACCGATACGCTGGCCTATGCCGTCAGTGCCCTGTATGCCGACAGTCTGAAGATGACGGGCTTGAGCATCAACGACGAGGCCCTTCGCTCCACCCATATCCGCAAGGCGCTGCCTTCCGATGTGGCCCAGGCTCAGCTGACGCTCTTCATTGCCAGTTCCACTCAGGACAGTGCTACTTATGTCCAGTTGCTAAATGACTTTGTTCAGCAGTTTCCCAACGAGCAGGATGGCTATGTCGGGCGTGCGCAATTTGCCGCTGGCGATGACCGCTATGCCGATGCCGACCGTGACATGGAGCAGGCATTGAAGGTGGCCCAGAAACCCGACGAGGTGCATTTCAGCTATTCAAGGCTCATGTACGACAAGCTGGTGTACCGTCCCAATCCGGCCTACGAGCCCTGGACGCTCGACAGGGCCTTGCAGGAAGCCGTGGCGGCCTATGATGCCAACCCGCAGCCAGTCTATAAGCAGCAACAGGCCTATGTGCTCTATGCTCAGAAGAAGTATTCCGAGGCCAGCGCCGTGTACGAGACCATTCTCGGCTCGTCCTTGCGTTCGCCCGACTTGTTCTTCGAGGCCTCGCGCTGCAAGTTGATGCAGGCCGATACGCTGGGCTACCTCTCGCTGCTCGATTCTGCCGTCAACATGTTCTCGCGTCCTTTGCTGAAGGAGGCTGCTCCTTTCATTCTGACGCGTGCGCAAGCCCGTCTTGAGGCAGGGAAGTTCCGCGAAGCCACCACCGATTTCAATGACTACGAACAGCTCATGGCCGCTCAGCTGAACGATCATTTCTACTATCTGCGTTTCCAGGCCGAGCAGAGCGGACGCCTGTTCCAGCAGGCCTTGAACGACATCAGCAAGGCTGTGGAGCTGAATCCGCAGCAGGAATTGTACTATGCCGAGAAGGCTTCGCTCGAAGTGCGCGTCGGCCTCTACGACGAGGCCATACAGACGGCACAGGCCTGCATACGCCTACAGCCCGAGTATAGCGATGGTCATTTGTTCCTGGGCTTAGCACAATGTCTGAAGGGGAATAAGGCCGAAGGCGTCAAGAGTTTGCAGCGAGCCAAGGAGTTGGGCGATCCGCAAGCCGATGGTTTGATAGAGAAATACGGAAAATGAGAAAAGGAGTCGTTCGACTCCTTTTTTATTTATACTGTCTCAGGGCCCCGAGCAGCTCGTCGTTTTCCGAGCGGGTGCCCACGGTGATGCGCAGGCAGTTGTTGCAAAGCGTCACACGAGTGCGGTTGCGCACGATGATGCCCCGTTCTACCAGATAGTCGTAGATGGCCTGAGCATCAGTGACGCGCACCAGGAAGAAGTTGGCATCCGTGGGGTAGACCTGCTGGCAGATGGGCAGCAGGCGGAAGGCCTCTATCATCTGCGTGCGCTGTTGCAGGATGAGCTGCACTTTCCTGTCAATCTCAAACGGATCGCTCAGCATCTTGGTGGCCTGTTCCTGCGTGAGCAGGTTGACGTTGTAGGGATATTTCACCTTGTTGAACACGGCAATGATCTCCGGTGAGGCAAAGGCCATGCCCAGTCGGATGGCTGCCGAGGCCCATGCCTTGCTCATGGTGTTCAGCACCACGAGGTTGGGATGCTGCTGAATGTCGAGGCGCAGCGGACGCAGGCGCGAGAAATCGCTGTACGCCTCGTCGACCACCACAAGGCCCTTGAAGCCCTGGATAACTTTCAGCACCTCTTCGCGTTCGATGTCATTGCCGGTGGGGTTGTTGGGGCTGCAAATCCAGATGAGCTTGGTGTGCTCGTCGCATGCAGCCAGCAGCGATGCTGCCTTTATCTGGAAATGCTCGTCGAGCAGCACCGGCCGATATTCCACGTCGTTGATGTCGGCACACACCTTGTACATACCGTAAGTAGGCTCAATGGCCACCACGTTGTCCTGCCTTGGTTCGCAGAAGCAGCGATAAAGCAGGTCGATGGCCTCGTCGCTTCCGTTGCCCAGGAAGATGTGGTCGGCCGGCACGTCCTTCACTTGAGCTATTCGCTCCTTCAGTTTCCGTTGCAGCGGATCGGGATAGCGGTTCAGCGGGGCGCCGTAGGGATTCTCGTTGGCATCGAGAAAGACGTGGGCCTCGTGCCCGCTATATTCGTCGCGTGCACTGCTGTAGGGTGCCAGGCTCCAGATGTTGGGTCGCACCAGCTTCTCCAGACTCATCATGGTTTTGTCCTTTTGTTACTTGTTGTTTATTTCTTTCAGCCTCACGGTCATAGCCCTCTTGTGGGCGTCCAGCTGCTCGGCGGCTGCCATCAGCTCCACGGCGGGTCCGATGCGTCTCACGCCCTCTTCAGTGAGGTGCTGGAAGGTCACCTTCCTGCAATAGCTGTCCAGATTCACGCCGCTATAGGCGGTGGCGTAGCCGTGAGTGGGCAGTGTGTGGTTGGTGCCGCTGGCATAGTCGCCGGCACTCTCGCAGGCGTAGGCTCCGAGGAACACGCTGCCGGCGTTGACCACCTGGGCGGAGAGTGCCTCGTAGTCACGTGTCTGAATGATGAGGTGCTCCGGTGCATAGGCATTGCTGAGGGCCATCATCTCGTTGGCTGAGCCCACCAGTATCGACTTGCTGTTCTCCAGCGCCTTGGCTGCTATTTCCTTGCGGGGCAGCAGTGCCAGTTGGCGCTCCAGTTCTTGCTCCACCTCATTGAGCAACTGCTCGCTGGTGGTGATTAGCAGCACCTGCGAGTCGACGCCGTGTTCTGCCTGCGAGAGCAGGTCGGCAGCCACGAAGCTGGCGTTGGCGCTGTCGTCGGCCAGCACGCAAACCTCGCTGGGGCCTGCGGGCATGTCGATAGCCACATCGCCCAGGCTGACCTGCTGCTTGGCGGCCATCACGTATTGATTGCCCGGCCCGAAGATTTTATGCACCTTGGGCACCGATGCTGTGCCATAGGCCATGGCTCCGATGGCCTGCACGCCTCCGGCCTTGAAGATATGGCTGACGCCTGCCACCTGTGCGGCCACGAGTATGGCGGGGTTCACCTTGCCCTGTCTGTCGGGTGGGGTGCAGAGCACAATCTGCTTGCAGCCTGCTATCTTGGCGGGCGTTGCCAGCATCAGCACGGTGGAGAAGAGGGGGGCAGTGCCGCCGGGGATGTAGAGGCCCACCTTCTCGATGGCGATGGCCCGTTGCCAGCACGCCACGCCCGGCTGGGTTTCCACGCGCACCTCGTTAAAATGCTGTGCTTCGTGGAATGCCTGAATATTGTGGTGGGCCAGTCGGATGGCCTCCTTCAGTTCTTCGGGCACCAGGGCTTCGGCCTCGGCCATTTCCTCACTGCTGACGGCCAGCGACTGCAGTCTTACGTGGTCGAAGCGTTCCTCATAGTCTTTCACGGCTTCATCGCCGCGTTGCCTCACGTCGCTGAGCACGCAGCTCACCGTGGCTTGCAGCTGCTGGCTGTCCAGATGTGGGCGGGACAGAATCTCGCTCCACACTGATTGTTGCGGATATCGATAAACCTTCATGGCAAATCTAAAAACTTAACGCGCTATTCACTCAAAGAATCATCTTCTCGATGGGGGTGACCAGAATGCCCTGGGCGCCCAGCTCCTTCAGCTGTCCGATGATTTCCCAGAAGCGCTTCTCGTCGAGCACGGTGTGGACGGAGCACCATTCGTCGTCGGCCAGGGGGATGACGGTGGGACTTTTCAGTCCGGGCAGCACGTCGATGATTTCCTGCAGGCGTGCCTTGGGCGCATTCATCCGCACGTACTTCTTGTCCTCGGCTTGGCGCACGGCCTCGAAGCGAAACAGCATTTGCTGCAACACGCTGCGTTTCTCCTGGCTCATGTCCGGGTGGCCAATGAGCAGGGCCTCGCTCTGCATCACCACCTCCACCTCGCGCAGGTTGTTGCTCACCAGCGTTGAGCCGCTGCTGACAATGTCGAAGATGGCATCGGCCAGTCCTATGCCCGGGCTGATCTCTACCGAGCCGGTGATGATGTGTATCTCGGCATGAATGTGGTGCTGGTCCAGGAAATTCTGCAGGATGACGGGATAGGAGGTGGCAATTTTCTTGCCCTCAAACCATTCCAGTCCCTGATAGTCCACTTCCTTGGGTATGGCCAGCGACAGGCGGCAGCGGCTGAAGCCCAGTCGCGAGATGATTTCGGCCTCGGCGCCGCGCTCCACATACTCATTCTCGCCCACCACGCCCAGGTCGGCCACGCCCGTGGCCACGCTCTGGGGAATGTCGTCGTCGCGCAGGTAGAGCACCTCCAGCGGGAAGTTCTGTGCCTCTACCAGCAAGGTTCGCTTCGAGCCTCCCACCTTGATGTCGGCCTCGGCCAGCAGGTGCATGGTGTCGTCGAACAGTCTTCCCTTTGATTGTACAGCAATTCTTAACATCTTTATTATATACTATTGTTTACAATTTGCTCGGATCTGCTATTTAGTTTTAAAAAACGCCGCAAAGTTACGCTTTTTTTCTCTAATTTGCAATTAAATGCGTAACTTTGCGCCAAAATTTGTGCAAGATTGAAACATTTCGGCATATTTATACTTTTTTCCTTGGCCGTGGCCGCCTGCCAGCAGCGACAGTCGCAAGTGGCGCCCCCTTGGCAGGGCCAGGCCGACAGCGCCTCGGTGTTCGACCTTTCGCAAATTGAGCAGGCGGGCGAGATGATTGCGCTCACCCTTACCGGCCCGGACACTTACTATGACTATCGCGGTTCGCACCTGGGTGTGCAATACTTGCTGGCCGAGCAGTTTGCCAGCCATCTGGGC
The DNA here is from genome assembly GCA_017400455.1 of Prevotella sp. GTDB lineage: Bacteria > Bacteroidota > Bacteroidia > Bacteroidales > Bacteroidaceae > Prevotella. The sequence goes on from JAFPTC010000044.1 coordinate 12,103, forward strand.
GTGCGCCTGCGCATGGAGACCTGCCGCGACACGGCCGAGCTGCTGAGACGCATGGATGCCGGCGACGCCGACTTGATAGCCCTCAGGATGCAGGCCGACACGCTCACGCCGGGCTGGCTGGTGGGGCAGGGGAAAGACGACCTGCGCCAGGCCTTAGCCGATTGGTACAGGCCGGAACTGCTGGCCCTGGCCCGAAAGACCGAGCAGCAGATGCTGCAGCGGCCCAGTGTGCGCTGCCGCGTGCATGCCCCCATGCTGCGCCGTGGCGTCATCTCGCTCTACGACGAGCTGTTCAAACGCTATTGCCGAGGCATTGGGTGGGACTGGCGACTGCTGGCCGCACAGTGCTATCAGGAGTCGACCTTCGACCCCGAGGCCACGTCGTGGGCCGGCGCTCGCGGACTGATGCAAATCATGCCCCGCACGGCCGACCACTTGGGCCTGCCCCGCGAGCAGATGACCGATCCCGAGCAGAACATTGCCGCCGCAACGCGCTACCTGCACGAGCTGGAGCGCGAGTTCCAGTATATTCACGACCGCACCGAGCGCCAGAACATGGTGCTGGCCAGCTACAATGGCGGCATCTTCCACATCCAGGATGCCATGCGGCTTTGCCAACGCGACCAGCGCAACCCGCAGCGATGGGACGACGTGCGCACCTATGTGCTTCGTCTGAAAGACCCGCAATACTATCAGGACACGCTGGTGCACCATGGCTATATGCGGGGCACCGAGACGGCCGATTATGTAGACAAAATACGTTCGCGTTATCAACAATATATTCGTCAGGTAAGACAATGAACCATTTCAGACTCATAGCCGACAGCGGCAGTACGAAGACCGACTGGGCCGTAGGCCAGGCTTTCTTGAAGACTCAAGGCATCAACCCCTTCCATCAGGACGACGAAGCCATCCTGACTATCCTCCGCGATGAACTGCTGCCCCAGGTGGCTGAACATGTGAAGGACCTTTCGCTGCTTACCAGCATCCGCTTCTATGGCAGCGGCGTGAGGCCCGAGCTGGAATCGAGAATGGAGCAGCTGCTGCAAAGGGTGTTCCCCTCGGCCACCGACGTGGAGGCCCGAAGCGACATGCTGGGGGCCGCCCGCGCCCTGTGTGGCAGCCACGAGGGCCTGGCCTGCATATTGGGCACGGGGGCAAACTCATGCCTCTACGACGGACGACAGATTGTGGCCAACACGCCGGCGCTGGGCTACGTCCTGGGCGACGAGGGCAGCGGTGCCGTGCTGGGCAAGCTCTTTCTGAATGCACTATATAAAAATAGATTGTACGCGGGCGCGCAGGAGGATTTCGAGCAACACACCGGTCTCTCAATGGCCGACGTCATTGCCCGCGTCTACCGCCAGCCCATGGCCAACCGCTTCTTGGCTTCGCTTTCCACCTACATCTGCCGCCTGGTGCACCATGCCGAGGTACGCAGCCTCGTGGTGGAAAACTTCCGCCAGTTCATCCGCTACAACATTGCCCCTTACCGTCGGCCCGATTTGCCCCTCTCGGCAGTGGGCAGCATAGCCTGGCATTATCAGGTTCTGCTGGCCGAAGCCGCCGAGGCCGAGGGCTACCAGTTGGGGCGCATTCTGAAAAGCCCTATCGACGGCCTTGTTCAGGCAGAAGGCTTCGCGTGAAAAAATCTCACGTGAGAAATTTTTCTGGGAAGGCTTCCCGTGAAAAAATCTCACGTGAGAAATTTTTCTGGGAAGGCTTCCCGTGAAAAAATCTCACGTGAGAAATTTTTATGGGGCGGCTCCCCCCTTTTTTGGCTAATCGAGATGGAACACTTCGGGCAGGGGAATCGTGACCGGCGAGTTGTCGGGGTTCACCTCCATGATGTCGGCCATCATGTCCCACCAGCGCTGGGTGATGGGGTCAACGTTCTCGGTGTCCTGAGAGTTGCCCTCCTTTGAGCACTCCTGATAGGCAAAGAGAATGTTGGTGTCGCGGTCCCAGTAGATGCTGTAGTTGCCTACGCCCTGTTCTTTAATCATTTTCACCAGCTCAGGCCAGATGGCGGCGTGACGCTTCTGGTACTCTTCCTCACAGCCTGGCTTGAGGAACATCTTGAATGCGAATCTTTTAGTCATGTTGTAGTAATTTTAGGATGTTTGGGGTTAATGAATGTTGGTTTGCGGTTTGGGTTGCAGCAGGGCAAACTGGCTCACGGCCTGTTGCCTGATGCTGAGCAGCTTACTGCGCCGGCGGGCCAGGTCGTCGCTGGTCAGCGGGAGGCTTAGCAGCCGCTTGATGTGCTGGGCCATGTCGCCGGCCGTGTCGGCCACGGTGCAGAACTGGCCCAGGTCATGGCCGTGGAGCATGAGGCTGTTGGCCACGATGTGGCCGTTGCCCCTGACCAGGGCATAGAGCAGCTTCAGCTTGATGCCCGTGGGCTGGAAGGTGAGCAGCAGGTGAATCTGGGCGCTGGCCGTGAGCTGCTCCATCTGCTCGTCGGTGGGGTTGGCTACTATCCTTACGTTGGCCGGCACCTGGCCCAGACGGGGGGAGCGGCCGGCAATGACGAAGCTGACGTCGGGCAGCAGCGGGGCCACTTGGCTGATGATGTAGCGGGCGGCCTTGACATTCTCGGCCACGGCCAAGTTGCCCTGGAAGAGCACAAAGGGCTGGGTGGGCTGCTGGGCAGCAGGAAAGCGGATGTCGAAGAAACAGGGCATCAGCTGGACGTTGGTTTCGGGCAATAGCTTTTTCAAGCCCTGCTGGTCGGCTTGGGTGATGGCATAGACCAGGTTTGCACTGGCCAGCTTGTGCTCGAATCGTTTCAGTCGCCAGCTCTCGATGAGGTAGTAAAGGCGCTTCCACCCGAGGGGGCTTTGGCGGGCCAGCTGCCTGTAGTAGTCGTGCTCGATGTTGTGCATGCGGACGGCTTTCCACCGCTGGGCCAGGGCAGGGTGGTCCAGATGGAAACACGTGTGGAGTCCCTCGAAGAGGATGGGCGCATCGTCGCTGAGCAGATTGGCCAGCAGCACCTGGCTGCGACGGGTGGACACGATATAGGGCAGCAGCGTGAACTGCTGGCGCCAGCCCGTGAGCCGGGGGTAGTAGTAGACTTTCTGGCAGAGCTGTTCCAGCAGGGGCTGTCGGCGGCGGTCGGCGTAGACGTAGGTGTGGAGCGTGACGCTATGGCCCTCCTGCCGAAGGGCTTGCAGCTTCCAGAATACGTCGATGGCGCCACCGAAGTCGGCGGGGAAAGGCACTTGAAAGCTCACTACGTGTAGGTTCATACGTGCAAAATTAAGGAAAATATCCGTCATGAAAGAATAAAAGGAGCGATTTTTTTGGCAATTCCATAAAAAAATAGTAATTTTGCACCCGCTTTCACGAGTTGAGAGCATGAAATTCAAATTTATAATCAAAAAAAATCAAAAAACAAAATGGCAACAAAAATCAGATTGCAGCGCGGTGGTCGTAAGGGCTATGCTTTCTACAGCATCGTTATCGCCGACGCTCGTGCACCACGTGATGGTCGTTTCACTGAGAAGATTGGTACTTACAATCCTAACACCAATCCCGCCACGGTAGACTTGAATTTCGACCGTGCATTGTACTGGGTGGAAGTTGGCGCTCAGCCCACCGACACCGTTCGTAACATCCTCAGCCGTGAGGGCGTCTACCTGATGAAGCACCTCAAGGGTGGCGTGAAGAAGGGCGCTTTCGACGAGGCTGCTGCACAGAAGAAGTTTGATGCATGGAAGGCCGACAAGCAGAAGGGCCTGGAGAAGGTGGCTGCTGAGGAAAAGAAGGCTAAGCTGGACGCTGCCAAGAAGGCTCTGGAAGCCGAGAAGCAGGTGAACGAGGCTATTGCCAAGAAGGTGGCCGAGAAGAAGGCTGCCGCTGCTGCCGCTGCCGCAGAGGCTGAGGCTGAAGCTCCCGCAACGGAAGAGGCTCCCGCAGAGGCTTAATCCTCACTCGTCGGTCGAGTGAAATGAGAACTTGATAGTGGAGGTTTGGCCCAACGTAAGCCAAGCCTCCATTGTCTTTTGATGAAAACAAAACGGAAAACGATAGCGGAAGAATGAAGAAAATAGCTATGCTCGCAGTGGCCTGCCTCCTCAGTGTGCTGAACGGCTTTGCCGACGGCGACCCGGAGGCGCGCCGCATCATGCAGGACGCCTACAACCAGGTGTTCGGCCCACAGGGATGCACGCTGAGATACGACGTGAACCTGGTGGGAATATACAAAACGGCGGGCACCATCTGGTATAAAGAGAAGAAAAGCAAGTTCGACGACAACAAGTTGACGCAGTGGAACGACGGGACGACGGCCTATGCTGTGTACAAGAAGAAGAAGGTCATAGAGGTGTATGACGTAAAGTCGGGAAAGCACGACAAGTATGGCAGCAAGTTCAAGTTCACCCTCGACGACTTTGACTACCAGATGGAGCGGTCCGGCGACAACATCATTATTTCGCTGAAGCAGAAAAGGGGTGCCAAGGGCACGGTGAAGCAGGCAAAGGTGGCGCTGGATACGCGCACCCATGCACCGAAGCACATCAAGGTGAAGGTGGCTCTGTTCTGGGCCAACATTCATGTGTCGAATTTCAAGTCGGGAGGCATCAGCGACGAGTTGTTCGTCTTCCCGCGAAGCCACTATGGTAGCGAATACCGATGGGTGGACAAGAGAAATGAGCGTGATTAGTCACGCTTTTTTTGTGCTCAGCATGCCGTCGTCGTCAATGACTTTCTCTTCGCTCACTAAGCGGCGAAGAGCTTCTTCAATGGTGGTATAGGGCAGGGCGATGGCATGCAGCACGGAGACGTGATGGGGCTGTCCGTCGGCAAGCAGGGAAAGGATTTTGCGGCTGGCCTCGTGCAGGCGCTCAGGGGCTACGCTGTTGCCCTTGCGGTCGAGACACACATCGCATTGGCCGCAATCGTGACAGGTCTCTTCGCCAAAGTAGCGCAGGAGCATGCGGCTCCTGCATTTGTTGTCGCTGGTGGCATAGGCAATCATCTTCTCGATACGCTCCTCGAAGCGTTGCTTCAGCTCGGCGTAGACCATGGGCGGAAACTCCAGGAACCGGCTTTCTTCGCGGCGCTGGAGATAGTGGATCATGGGCGTGCTTTTCTCGGGGATATAGTTAATGATGTGCTTGCGATCCAGCTCCTTCAGCACAAGGTATAGCTCTGGACGAGCCAGGTCGGTTTGCTGGGCAATGAAGGACTCGTCGATGTAGCAAAAGTCATTGAACAGGCCGCTATAGTTGCGCAGCAGGGCCACGATGACGCGGTCTTCAGTGGGCGGATTGCCGTGGAGATGATACAAATCGTCGCGTTCCAGGCAGAAGCGCAGGCGCGAGTGGCAGTCGGCTTCTTCCTTGAAGTCGAGGTAGCCGGCGCGCTGAAGGATTTTCAGTGCCGACAGCACGCGGGTGGGGAAGTGGTGGAAGTTGGCGCAGAACTTGTCGATGGGGAAGTCGAAGACGGCGTTGAAGCCCGAGCCGACGGCAATCTGATAGAAATAGGCCAGGTGGTCGTACACTTCGCGAACTTCGTCGAGGTCGGGAAAGGTGTCGCCGATGCGCTTCTGAAGCTTCACTTGGTCGCCGCCCGAGAAAAGCAGCACGGCATAGGCCTTTTGGCCGTCGCGACCGGCACGTCCGGCCTCCTGGAAATAGGCTTCTATGCTGTCGGGACAGTCGGCGTGGATCACCACTCTGACGTCGGGCTTGTCGATACCCATTCCGAAGGCGTTGGTGGCCACGATGACGCGCACCTTGTCTTCCTGCCAAGCCTTCTGGCGCTCGTCCTTCACGGCGTTGTCAAGTCCGGCATGGAAAAAGGTGGCGCTGATGCCGCTCTGGGTGAGCAAGGCGGCCAGCTCCTTGGTGCGCTGCCTGCTGCGCGTATAGACAATGGCCGAGCCTTTCGTCATGTTGAGGATATGGAGCATCTGCTGCTCCTTGTCGCTGACATGCCGCACGATGTAGGCCAGGTTCTTGCGCTCGAAGCTCATGCGGAAGACGCGCTTCTCGCTGAAGGCCAGCCGCTCCTGAATGTCGTCGATGACCAGCGGCGTGGCAGTGGCGGTGAGGGCCAGGACGGGAGCCTGGGGCACCGCCTTGCGGATGTCGGCGATGGCCAGATAGGACGGACGGAAGTCGTAGCCCCACTGGCTGATGCAGTGGGCCTCATCCACGCAGATGAAGCACACGTTCATGTGGCTTACCTTCGTGATAAAAAGATCTGTGGAAAGTCGTTCGGGTGAAACGTAGAGGAACTTGACGCCGCCAAAGATGGCGTTTTCCAGCGTCTGGATGATGTCGTCGCGGGAAAGGCCGGAATAGATGGCAGCGGCGCGGATGCCTCTACGGCGGAGGTGCTGCACCTGATCTTTCATCAGCGCAATGAGCGGCGTGATGACGATGCAGACGCCCTCGGTGGCCAGGGCGGGCACTTGGAAGGTGATAGATTTGCCGCCGCCAGTGGGCATCAAGCCCAACGTGTCGTGACCGGCTCCGATGCTCTCGATGATTTCGCGCTGAACGCCACGGAAATTGTCGTAACCCCAGTAGCGGCGCAGAATGGAAAGGTAATCGGGATGGCTCACTCCTCGCTGGGCTTGATGTCTTCTATCTGCAGTTGCACTTCGCTGCGCTTGTAGATGTTTTCTTCAATGGTGTAGACAATGTCGAACGACCGCTTGGACTTGATGTAGCGTGCAGCGGCGCTTTGACCAAAGGCAATGCCGTTCATCACGTTCGACGAACGCGAATCGACCAGCTCCAGCTTGATGTGCTCTTGTTGGCGGCCAACGACCTTCGACGTGCCGTAGTCGTAGACATTGCGGGTGCAGAACAGCGGCTTGGGATTGTCGGGACCGTGAGGTGCCAGCTTGCGCAGGTCGTTGTGCAGCTTCTTGGTGATGTCGCGGAAATCAATCTCAGCTTCTATGTCGAGCATGGCTTCGGTCTGTTCGGGCATGAGGTGGGTGCTGACGTATTCCTGGAAGCGGCGGCGGAATTCTGAGATGTTCTCCGTCTTCAGCGACAAGCCCACGGCGTAAGTGTGGCCGCCGAAGTTTTCCAGCAAGTCGCGGCAGCTCTTGATGGCGTCGTAGAGATCGTATCCTGCAACGCTGCGCGCAGAGCCGGTGGCCATGCCGTCCTGGCAGGAGAGGACCACCGTCGGACGATAGTAGATTTCTGTCAGGCGGGAGGCAACGATGCCTACGACGCCCTTCTTCCATCCTTCGTTGTAGAGGACGATGGCTGGCTGGTGCTCCTGGCTTTCTAAGCGTTCCACAATCTGGTTCGCCTCTTCGCTCATCTGCTTGTCGATGTCCTTGCGCTGCTCGTTGTACTCGTTGATGTGCATGGCCTCCTGGAGGGCGCGCTTGAAGTCCTTCTCCACCAGCAGGTCAACGGTCTCGGTGCCGTTTTGTACGCGTCCGCTGGCGTTGATGCGGGGGCCAATCTTGAACACGATGTCGCTCATGGTGATGTCGCGTCCGGTGAGCCCGCTAATCTCAATGATGGCCTTCAGGCCCGTCGAGGGGTTCTGGTTCAGCTGCTTCAGTCCGTGGAAGGCCAGGATGCGGTTCTCGCCCATCACCGACACCATGTCGGCAGCAATGCTGACGGCGCAGAAGTCGAGTAGGGGGATGAGCTGCGAGAAGGGGATGCCGTTGTTCTTGGCAAAGGCCTGCATGAACTTGAAGCC
>JAFPTC010000045.1 GCA_017400455.1 Prevotella sp.
CACACACACACACACACACACCTGTAAGGCATACTTACTCACCTCTATTAATAATCACGCACATCCGTGCGTTGATTCAGGGCTTTTCTTGAGCGTAGTTCAAGAGAGGCCGCATTGTTTTTTGTCCCCATCGTAATCATTTATTTTAATCATCAATATTATTCACAAAAGAATCAAAGTAAAAATGAAGAAAAAAGATTATGAGAAGCCTTCGATGAAGGTCGTCATGTTGCAACAACAACAGCACCTGCTGCAGGCCAGCGTGCAGAACTACAACTGGAACACTCCTGTAGAAGAGTAACAAACCCACTAAAACGAACGAAGCAATTATGAAGACAATGAAGAAACTATTCAGCATGGCCGCCCTCGCACTGGTGGGCGCAACATTCACTGGCTGTTCGAGCAGCGACGACAACATCATCGACCAGCCGCAGCAGCCCGAGACTAAGAACAACGTAGTAACCCTGACCACCACCGTAGGCTTCGACGAGACCGCCGGGACAACCCGCGCCCTCAGCAGCACGGGCGTGAAGACCTTCGCCGCTGGCGAGACGATGGCCCTGGTGTATAAGAACACGAGCGGCTCGACCGTGAAGGTAGTGAGCACGGCACTGACCGATCCCGACATCACCAGCGGCGGCAAGTCGGCCACGTTCACCTTCGAGCTGACCGACCCCGACAAGACAAAGGACGTAACCTACATCTACCCCGCAGCGATGGCCTACGCCGACGGCACGGTGAGCTACTGGGGCCTCTACAATCAGGATGGCACGCTCGCGTCGCTGGCTGCCAACCTGGACTGCTGCACGAAATCGGGCGCCTGGGACGGCGACAACCTGCCCACGCTGACGCTGGAGAACCAGCTGGCCATCCTCGCCATCACCTTGAAGGACAACGCTCCGACGCCAAACGACCTCACCAGCAGCACTACTGCGTTGACCGTAAGAACTGGCTCCATCACCTACACCGTCAACCGCTCGGCAGCAGCAGGCCCCATCTACGTTGCCATCCGTCCCACCTCCGATGCCACCATCACGGTTACCGCCACCAGCGGCACGAAGAACTACACCAAGACGCTGACCGGCAAGACCTACGAAGCCGGCAACGGCTACCCGGTGAGCTGGAGGATGGCAGTTGCCGAACTCAACATCACCAGCCCCGCTGTGGGTCAGGTCATCGGCAGCGACGGCAAGAACTACGACTACGCCAGCCTGCCCACGGGCGTGACCGCCGTGGCCAAGATTTGCTACGTCAGCGGCTCGGACTACTTCCTGGCACTGGCGCTGACCGATGAGGGCCAGATGAACTGGTACACGGCCCAGACTACCTGCGCCGGCCACACGCCGGCCTTCACCGGCGGCACGTGGAAGCTGGCCAGCAAGGACGAGTGGAAAAACATGATTTCCGCTGCCGGCAGCTACGACGCCCTGCGCGACGGCTTCAGCAGCGTCGGCGGAACGAATTTGCAGGACAAGCACTACTGGTCGTCTACGGAGAACTATTCCTACGACGCGTGGAACATCAACTTCTACAACGGCATCGGGTACCACGGCGATAAGGTCATCGACAACTATGTTCGCGCCCGCCTCGCTTTTACCACGCCCGCCGATGCGGAGGCATCAACACCAGCCATTAGTGTTACGAGTCCTTCTGTGGGACAGGTCATCGGCAGCGACGGCAAGAACTACGACTACGCCAGCCTGCCCACGGACGTGACCGCCGTGGCCAAGATATGCTATGTCACCGGCTCGGGCGGCCTGGCACTGGCGCTGACCGATGAAGGCTATATGGACTGGAGCACGGCCAAGAGTACCTGCGCCGTCCACATGCCGGCCTTCATCGGCGGCACGTGGAAGCTGGCCAGCAAGGACGAATGGAAAAACATGATTTCCGCTGCCGGCAGCAGCGACGCCCTGCGCAACGGCTTCAAAAGCGTCGGCGGAACGAATTTGCAGAACGACATCTACTGGTCGTCTACGGAGAGCGATTCCAACCGCGCGTATTACTACCTCTTCCCCGTCAGCGACTGGAGCGTCGGCCCTCAGAGCGAAGGCCGCATTGTTCGCGCCTGCCTCGCTTTTTAACCTATTTATCCATTTACCAATTTATCTATTTTAGCCGCGATAGCGGCTTCGGGTAATACAGAGGAGGGCGGCCCCGAAAGCCATGGTGCACGGGTGCCGCCCTCCTTCCTCTCGCCCTCCGTTTGAGCGACAAATTCGGCTGAACACATCCTATGGCGGGTGCCCTTTTTATGGGGGTACGCGCCGCGTGAAAAAATCTCACGTGAGAAATTTTTCTGGGAGGCCTTCCCGTGAAAAAATCTCACGTGAGAAATTTTTCTGGGAGGCCTTCCCGTATTTTTGCGGCCACAAGATATGGTGCGGATTGTTTGGCTGTTCCGAATAATATGCTCACTTAGCGCCAATTATTTTTATTATTCTTAGTTTTAGTCATGGGGACAGGCACCTGGGTATGCGGCGTAAGTCAAAGGGAGTGAAATCGGCTGTTTTCGACTAATAATATATAAAAGGTGAGGGCAAAGTGAGCAATTTTCGCAAACTTTTTGTATCTTTGTCGCCAGATTCTAAAAC
>JAFPTC010000046.1 GCA_017400455.1 Prevotella sp.
ATGTCATACGCCAACGCCAAGCAGATTCCCTTTGTGGCATTGGCCGGTGAGAACGAAATCAACGAGGGCAAGTTCACCCTGAAGAACATGCTGACAGGCGAGCAACAACTATTGTCGCCCGACGAGTTAATAGAGACCGTCCTGTCCTGTTAATACTTAATGAGTCTGACCTCAGAGTTAAGACCACTTGGAACGGGTTCCCACTCGTTGTAAGTGGTCTTTTTGTAGTTGATGTCCACAACATTGATTTCCTCCATCTTGCGCCATTTCACACCCTTGCGATCGAGGTCGGCGATGCGGTTGGCGGGGAGGTTGGTCACCTCGATGCGGATTTCATTGTCGCCCTTCTTCAGCGCGTTCTTGCAGTCGAGGACGAAGGGTACGCTCCAGGCACAGCCTATGAACTCTCCATTGATATAGACACGTGCAGACTCGCGCACGTCACCGAGGTCTATAAGCCAGCCAGTAGTACCCTTGATATCCTTTTCCGACAGGCGGACATGGGTAGTGTAGATGCCGGTGCCCATGGTGACTGCAGCCGATTCATCCAGCGTCTCCCAAGTCTGGAGCTTGTCGAGCGTGAAGGTCTTTTCTACCTTTGGCGCTTCTTCGGTGAAAGAGAGCGTCCAAGGACCGGGTAATGATATACCGTCAGTCCATTGGGGGGTATGGGAATCATGGGACTTATGGGCCCCGTTGGCTTCATTAAATGTTTGCAGAATCCTCGACTCCCCAGACCTTAGACTGATGACAAGACCATGCTGGTCGAAGGTAGCGGGAGTGGTGTCACCATTCAGGGGATTGAACCACACGGCATCCTTGAAGTCGACGGCTAACGGCTCAATGGTGTTGATGTCGTCGGGCGTAAGGTTAGCCATGAAGTAATGATAGCCCGTCGGATTACTGCGGCGGATAGCCTTCAGGCCACATTCCGTCTTGATGGCTTCAGGGGTGGCTGCCTGCCGTAGCGTCGCGGCGTCTATATTATAAAAGATGTGGGCACCCTGCGCCTTCAGTTGGCCAATGTGGGCTTTGACGTTCTCGGGCATATTGCCTGAGCCTGGGATGATGAGTCCCTTGTAATGGGTGCCAGCTTTGGTGACGAGCATACCATCCCGACAAGTGACGCCCATCAGCAGTCGCTCAGAGATGTAGTCGCAGTCGAAGCCAGCGCGGTCGATGTCGAGGATGGTCTTGATGAACTCTGGTGCCAGGCTGCCCATCGCGTGAATGGAGAACTGCATGAGCAGCCTGCCGGGATTTTTCTGCCACATGTCGCGCACGGGCAGCAGCACGAGGAAGTCGTTGTCGGGCTGTCCCCACTGCAGGAAACTCTGGCAGCGCTCCACATACTGCATGAAGTAGGGGGCGTCGCGCCAGATGGTGTTCGTAGGCGACATGTCGATGGAGGCGTAGAACTTCCAGCCCGGCCATTCGTCGTTGCGGGGCGAATAGCAGGTGCCGTGGAAGAACATGCGGTTCACGCCAGCGCAGAACATCAGGTCGAGGTCGGGCTTCAACTGCGAGAGCGAGGTGCGGAAGTGCTCCGTCAGCCAGGTGAAGGTCTCGCTCGAGGTGTAGGGCTTGCCGCAGACGTGGGCTGCCGACGGGGCGTACTTGAACATGGAGTAGTCGGAGTCGTTCTTGCGTGTCTTGCCGGGGTCGGTGCGCAGGCCCTTGATGCCGAACTCCGAGAGTCCGAAGCCCTCGATTTCGGGGATGTCGACGGCGGCGTAGCAGTCGATGAGGTTGGCGGGCGAGCCGTGTGCCTGGTTGCGGGTGATGGCGCCATGACGGTGCGCCCAGGCCGTCCATTGCTCGGTGAAGTTCTCCAGCAGGAGGTCGCCCAGCGTCTCGCGGTAGTCAACGAGCGTGCTCTGCCCTGCTAGCAGCTCAGGCAGATGCTCTTCCAGCTTATACCCCCTGCGCTTCTCGAACTCCTCGAAGAGCGTAGGTGTCCACGTGGCGTCGCTCACTTCGTAGGAGTCGTTGAAGAAGGTATGCGGATAGGGTGTCTTCGTGCGTTCAAAAGCCTGCTCGATATGACGAAGATAATTTGCCACCGCCTGACGGTCGAAATGGTCGATGACCAGCCCCTCGCCACCCGGTGCAGCCCGCTTCACCTTCATCACGCCATAGCGGACGAAGACGGCTATGACGCGCCATTTACTGCTGTCGCCGGTGCCTTGGGGCGCAGTCCACGTCAGCTGTCCGTCGCCGACTGCCGCTGTCACGTCTATGGCTTTGTCTTCGCCATAGACCATGACCTTTTGCAGACGGCTGTACTTGCGGTCGCGCTCAGGCACTTCGAGCCGCAGCCCCTCAACGCTGTTGCCGGTAAACGCCGTGTCGACGAACAGCACCTTGCAGGCGCTCTCCTCCAGCGGCACCCACGGCCCGCCGAAAGGCCAGCCTGTACCTGTGGCCATGTCCAGCTCGATGCCGTTCTGCCGGCATTGCTCCTGGGTATAGCGCAGCATCTCCATCCACTTATCGCTCAGGTAGGGGATGTTGTTCGCCTCGTTGCCCTGCACACCGTAGATGGGCGTAATCTCCACGGCTCCGATGCCATGCTTGGCATATTCCTGCAGGTTCCATTGCAGGTTCTCCTTGTCTACTGCCGAGCCCAGCCACCACCAGCGTGTGCCGGGCTTAGCCTCTGCCGTTGGGGTAGGCCAGGATTGCGCCCCTGCGGGGCTAAATGATAAATGAAAAATGATAAATGATAAACTTAGCGAGGGGATGCTCCTATTGATTAGTGAGGAAATGCTCCTTAAAGAGAAAACATGTTTCATAGACTGTTCTTTTTTGTGGTTTTGATAGTTGAGATAAGCAATCTGATTATTTCATCAAGGTCAGGACGGAGTGATTGATATTCTTTGTGGTTAAAAAAATGCGTCTTGTGAAGAAGTACCAGCCAAAAAGAGGTTTCGCTTGCTTCTTTCAACGATATGCTCATCTTGCTGACAAAATCGGCTCGGCTTTGTCCTTGGATTGCTTCATGAACGTTGGTACCGATACTTGTTCCACTTCTGAACATCTGTTTTGACATAGTAAATTCTTTTTTTGTATCTACAAGATAATTATAGCAATTCACTATTCTTATAGCAAACGTAATGGTCTTATCGGCTAATACATTATTTTGCGTCATACCAATCTGCAAAGTTTATCATTATCATTTATCATTTGGCAGCAATATATCAGTTGACCTGAATTTACTTTTCCGCATGGCGCTCCCTTCCCCTCGAGGGTAGGGGTAGGGGTGAGGTCGGTAATATCCTTTCAACGAATCTACCAGCGGCTGTTTTTCTCCGTGGAAAAAGTTACAGACCCCACCCCTGCCCCTCCCCGTAAGGGCAGGGTTCAAGAGGGGAGCGGCTACAGCCGGAGAGGAATTCCTGGGTCAACAGCTATATTATTGCCTATCATTTATCATTTATCATTTAGGCCGCAGGCCGCTAGTTTCCGTCCGGCTTCATGTTTTCTGTCATTGGCGATGGTGCCCACTCGAAGGTGCGCCAGTCGTCGGGACGGGCGGGGTCGAAGTCCTGCCAGTCGGGGCGCAGGTGTTGTGCGAGGGGCAGTCCAAGCTGCTTTATGCCCATCACCACGCACTTCGCCACCTCGTAGGCGCCGTAGGGATTGAAATGCGTGTTGTCGGCCAGTGCCTTCGGCTGGTTGGGGAAGGTGTTGGCAGGATAGTGCACCAGCGCGCGCTTGCTGTCCTCGAAGCCTAGGGTCTCGAAGAAGGTCTTCGTCATTGCGTTCAGGTCGATGAGGGGTACATGCTCTCGGCTGGCCACCTCCTTCATGGCGGCGGGGAAGTCGCCGTGAGTGTTTTTCAGCGTCTTCTGGTCGTCGTCGAAGGCCCGTCGCTGTGTGGGTGTGAGGAAGACTATCTCCGCTCCCTTGGCCCGCACCTTGTCGATGAATATCTTCAGCTGGTACTGGTAGTGGTACCATGCGCCGTCGCCGGGCTTCTTCTCCTTCTCGTCGTTATGGCCGAACTCCACGATGACGTAGTCATCCTTCTTCAGTTGGGTCAGGATTTTGTCCAGACGCAGCTGGGCCAGGAACGAGGTGCACGAGAGGCCGCTTTCGGCGTAGTTGGCGATGGCGACGTCGGGCGTGAAC
>JAFPTC010000047.1 GCA_017400455.1 Prevotella sp.
AAGGGCTTCAAGGGCACGTTCCTCATTGAGCCGAAGCCCATGGAACCCTCTAAGCACCAGTACGATGTGGACACCGAGACCGTTATCGGCTTCCTGCGTGCTCACGGCCTGGACAAGGACTTCAAGGTGAACATCGAGGTGAACCACGCCACACTGGCTGGCCACACCTTCGAGCACGAGCTGGCTTGCGCCGTTGATGCCGGCATGCTGGGCAGCATCGATGCCAACCGTGGTGACGCCCAGAATGGCTGGGATACCGACCAGTTCCCCATCGATAACTACGAGCTCACTCAGGCCATGATGGAGATTATCCGCAACGGCGGTCTGGGCAATGGTGGTACCAACTTCGACGCCAAGATTCGTCGTAACAGCACCGACCTTGAGGATCTCTTCATCGCTCACATCAGCGGTATGGACGCTATGGCCCGTGCACTGCTGAACGCTGCTGACATCCTTGAGAACAGCGAGTTGCCCAAGATGAAGAAGGAGCGCTATGCCAGCTTCGACGCCGGCATGGGTAAGGACTTCGAGGACGGCAAGCTCACGCTGGAGCAGGTCTACGAGTATGGCAAGAAGATTGGCGAGCCCAAGCAGACCAGCGGCAAGCAGGAGAAGTACGAGACCATCGTTGCTCTCTACGCCAAGTAAGCTTTTACATTAATCAAATAAAAAACGTTCGCAAGGTTTTGTACTTGCGAACGTTTTTTGTTTGCGTTTATTCTTCCCATCTCAGCACGGCTCCGTTGCGCCTGTTGGGGTCAGGGCCGACAAAGTCCATGGAGTAGGGGCTGCCCGTGGTGGGGCTCTTGCCTATGTAGCGATGGTTGCGCAGCGAGAAGAGCATGAAATCCTGGTTCAGATAGTCTTGCCAGAGGAACACCTCAGCCTCTTTCTCGTCGGTGGTGAAGCGCACGTCGCCAGCCAGGCCGTCGCCATAGACCTTGATATATCGCCCGTCGACGCATTTCAGCGACACACGGCCGTTGCCACGGTCAATCAGCTGGAACTGCGTGCGCTGGCTGCGGTCGTTGGCCCGCGTGTCGTAGAGCAGGCCGTGGGGATCGCACACGGCAGGCCGTCCCGTGGCCTTGTTGATGATGCGGAAGGTCTTGCCAAAGGGAATGTTCTTCGTGCGGTCGGCAGCCGGCTCCTCGACGGTGAAGTTGTCGAACTCGGCAAATCCGCCCAGCTTGCCCGTGGTGTTGAAGGCAAAGAGGGCATGGCGTGAGCCTTGGAACGAGATGAGCTGGTAGCTCAGCGGCATCATGCGGCCCATGGTGTGGAAGGTCTGTCCGTCGATGGAGTAGGCATACTGAGCCTGATCGTTGTCATAGTCGCCAATCATGCGTAGCCATATTTTGCCGTCTTTCCCGTCGGGTAATGTTACAGGGGCCGTCACCGTGTCGTTGGTGAGCTGTTCGAAGCAGCGCAGGCTGAGCGTCTTGCCTTGCTTCACGATGCCAATCCACGAGCAGGGCACGTTGATGTTGCCCAGGCCGCAGACGTCGCCGTCCTTCATGCCCTTGGTATACAGCTCCACGGTGGTGATGCTCGTCGGGCCTATGACGCGCTGGGTCAGCGTGTTGCGAGCCCACATCAGCTGTTCGGCGGGCTGTGCCTGTATGCGCAGGCGCCCGTTCTTCAGGCTCCACAGCTTCTCCTCGGGGTTGTGGTTCCACTGCCAGATGCGACCCAGCTGCTTGCCGTCGAAGCTGTCGCTGCGGTCGTAAGGGGCGTGTTTGGCCTGTTCTGGTTGTTGCTGTGCTGCAGCAACAGACGGAGCGGGCTGGAAGCCAGGCTTGAACCATGTGCGGGGAGCGCGTCCCAGGTTGCCCTTCAGGCCCACCATGGGCCAGCCGTCTTCCCACGTCATGGGCATCAGGCATACGGTGCGGCCAATGGAGTGGAAGTCCATCATGAAGAGTGCCCACCACGAGCCGTCGTTGAATTGCACAATGCCGCCCTGATGGGCGTTGGTGCAGGCCGTGGCGTCCTTGTCCAAGGGGCCGAGGCCGAATTTCGTGCCGTCCTCGCCAATGCGGTATTTCGTGCCGCGAGGCACCTGCGTCAGCGAGGCTGCGTGATAGCCGTAGGTCTCGTCGGCCGTGATGACGCGAGTTTCGTAGGGTCCCCAGATGCTCTTCGAGCGCGAGCAGAGCGTGCGGCCGTTGGGGCGGTAGTCGGTGGATATGAGGTAGTACATGCCGTTGATCTTGTACATGTGGTGGCCTTCGCCCACGCCGTTGCCCTCGGGAATGATGACCCTCTCGGTGCCCTCTTTCGGGCCGCTCATGTCTGGCTCCAGCTCGGTACACTTCACCGTGCCGTAGCCGTGGATGGCGTAGACCTTTCCGTCGTCATCGAAGAGCACGCCCAGGTCGTAGATGTTGCCCTTCATGTTGTGGTGGGTCCATGGGCCGCGAATGTCCTTGGCTGTATAGCACTGCAAGCCCTTGCCGTTGACGTTCGAGAACACGTAGAACTGGCCGTTGGCATAGCGAATGCACGGGGCCCAGATGCCCTGACCGTAGATTTCTTCATGGTTTTTCAGCGCGAAGCGGTCTTCGGGAAAGTCGAAGCGGTCGAAGCAGTAGCTGACGTTTTCCCAGTTCACCAGGTCCTTGGAGTGGAGGATGACCAACCCTGGAACGGCATGCATGGTGGTGCCGGCCAGGTAGTAGTCGTCGCCCACGCGAAGAATGTCGGGGTCGGAGAACTCGTCGTAGAACAGTGGGTTAGTAAACGTGCCGTTGCCGTTGTCGGCAGTCCACGACTGTGCGTGGCTGATGCTCGTCATGGCGGCGAACAGCATGGTCAGTAATAAATAACGTTTCATCATAGATTTTTTGAATATAGTGCGTTGATTTTGCAAAGTTACGAAAACTCTGTCAAACAGCCAATTTTTTTGATGTCTTTTTTACACGTTTAAAAAAGCCAACGCCGCGTGAAAAAATCTCACGTGAGAAAATTTTCTGGGAAGGCCTCCCGTGAAAAAATCTCGCGTGAGATTTTTTCACGCGCCGTTGCCCCAGTTTTTCCGGACGTGCTTTCCGGCGAAAAAATCCAGCCCCTTTTTCCCGCTAAAAGCCCCTCTGGCCGCCGTTTTGCAACATTTCGAAAACAAAATGGAACGACAGGAAAACCCGAGTTGCCGATAAGAAAAGTACGACAAACGTGTGCGCAAGCGTATGTGCGAGAATAATGCTACCTTTGCAACATAAATTTGCAAATTTAATAATTTTAAAAAACGTATGAAAACCAAAAAACAAATCAATCGTCGCTGCAGGCATGGTGTACTTGTGGCGGTGGGCGTGCTGTTGGCTGGTGCAAGTACCCTGTCGTCGTGTAGTCAGTACGACCTCGACGAGAAAACCCCGGAAGGGTGGGGGGCCAGCATCTATGACTGGCTTGATGAACAGGGAAACTTTACCAACACGGTGCGCATGATTCAGGATCTTGGCTATGTCGATGTGCTGGCCAAGACGGGTTCGAAGACGCTGTTCGTGGCCGACGATGCCGCCTACGACCGCTTCTTCCGTAACAACCAGTGGGGAGTGAGCAGCTACGACCAGCTCTCGCTCTCGCAGAAAAAGCTGCTGCTTTTCGGCGGCATGATCGACAACAGCTACCAGGTGCAGTCGCTCTCCAGTACCGAGGGCCCCGTCGAGGGAAACTGCATGCGTCGCCAGTCGTCGGTGTCCATCTATGACTCGGTGCCCTTGCTCAGGAAGGCAAACGTGCCCGATGCCCTTTACTGGAGAAGCTATCGCGACCGCGACTCGCTGGTGGTGATGCACGACATGACGCCCATACCCATGATCCACTTCATTGAGCGTCACATGGCCAACAAGCAGATTACCAACGACGACTATGATTTCCTCTACAACTACACCACCCATCGCCAGAGTGGCGATGCCTCGGTGAACGGAGCACAGATTGTGGAGCAGAACATCCGTTGCCTGAACGGCTTTATCAACCGCATGAGCGAGGTGGTGACGCCCCTGCCCAACATGGCTGACATCATAGCCAAGAAGCCCAATACAAAGCTTTTCGCCCATTTGCTGGAGCGCTATTCGGTGCTCGACTATTGCGGCGACGAGGTGACACGCGCCTATAACGAGACTCGTGGCACCCATGTGGACTCGGTCTATCAGCTGCGTTATTTCTCAAAGCGGTCGCAGGGTGGTCGTGAGTTCACCACCACCCACAACCAGAAGAGCCAGCCCAGCGGCGAGCTTCCCTTCGACCCGGGATGGAACAGCTACTTCATCCTGTCCAGCGAAAACAGCGACATCTCGCTGCAGCAGGACATGGCCGTGATGCTCGTGCCCAGCGACGAGGCACTCACCGAATACTGGGAAAACGGTGCCGGCGCTGCCCTGCGCAAGAGCTTCGGCTCGTGGGACAACGTGCCCTATTCCACGCTCACCGAGTTCATGAAGGCCAACATGCTGGCATCCTTCGTCAGCAGCGTGCCCAGCAAGTTCTCGTCCATCATGAACGATGCCGCCGACCCGCTGGGCATTACCAAGGAAGACGTCGACTCCGTCTGGCTGGCTTGCAACGGCGCTGTCTACCTGACCAATCACGTGTTCACGCCAACGTCCTTCGTCAGCGTGATGTATCCCACCGTGGTCGACCAAAACATGAGTATCATCCACTGGGCCATTGAGCAGCTGAACTATGGCGCCTACCTGAACTCGCTGAACACGCGCTACAGCTTCTTCCTGCCATCCAACGATGCACTGCTGAACTACATCGACCCCACTTCCTATGGCAAGCCGCAGCGTCAGATGCTTCGCTTCCACTACGACGGATCGAGAAAGGGCAGCGAGGTGTATGCCAGCGTTCATAACATCGACCCCGAGACGGGCGAGGTGGGCGACTCTATCAACGTGCTCACCAACACGGGTGGAAAGAACCTTCGCGGCAACCCCATCCTGAACCGTCTTTATAATATCCTGGACGACCATGTCGTCATTGGCGATGTGGAGGATGGTCATGAGTATTACCGTACCAAGGGCGGCTCTACCCTTCACGTGAGCAAGGTGGCTCAGGGTGCCAACGGCATGACCGTCGAAGGCTCGCTGCAGGTCAACGGCGAGTCGAAGCCCGTTGCCGTGGACTATGTGTACGACCAGACCGATGGCGGTAACGGCAAGACCTACATCCTTGAGGAAGGTCCCGTGCTCGGCACACGTCAAACCGTGTTCAACGTCCTGGGACAGCACGAAGAGTTCAGCCGCTTCCGCGACCTGCTGGAAGGCAGCGACCTGCTGGAGACCATCCATGAGGATCGCTATGCTTGCAGCGACACCTGCATCAGCGTGTTCAACAACTACCACTACACCGTCTACGTGCCCACCAACGAGAGCATCGACGCCCTCATCGCCAGCGGCGTACTGCCCACATGGGAACAGGTGGGAGCCTTTGACCAGGACGATCCCGAGCAGAAGGCTCAGGCCGACAAGCTGGCCCAGAAGATTAACGACTTCCTGCGCTATCACATCCAGGATAACTCGTTCTTCATCGGTGCCAACAACATCGTTTCCAGGGATGACATGGACAAGGATGTGGTGGAAGCCCAGTATGAGACCGCCTTTATCGACAAGGAAGAGAAGAAGTTCAACCGCCTCACGGTCAAGCTCGATCATGCCGGCAAGGAGATTGTCATCAAGGATGCGGCCGGCAACGAACGCCATGTCCTGACTAATAATTCCAGCCTCTATAACCTCATGGCCCGTGAGTATGTCTATACTTCCGAATCGAAGAGCAATTCCAACAACAACATCTACACCTCTTCTTCGGCCGTTATTCATCTCATCGACGGTCCGCTGCTGACCGACTCGATGTTTAATGACAAATGAAGAATGATAAATGAATAAGACTATGCATAATATAATGAAAACAAGGGAAGCCGCTTGGTGGCTGAAAATGGCAAGTTTGTCATTTATCATGATTTTCGCGCCGTTTGCCCATGTTGCTGCCCAGCGGGCCGGCGACATCATCAGCGGACAGGTGAGCGACGCCTACGGGCCAGTGATGATGGCCAACGTGGTGGAGATTGACGCCGCCAACCGTATTGTGGCTTCGGCCGTGACCGACATGAGCGGTAACTTCTCGTTCAAGTTGAAGAATCCCAAGGACAAACTGCGCATCACCTATGTGGGCTGCAAAACCGTCCTCCTTCCGTTCAATAAAACCCACTACAAGGTGGTGCTGCAGGATGCCACGCAACTCGTCGATGTGATCATCACCGCCACGAAGCGTGCACAAGGCTCTGGCCTGGCCATCCCGCAGAAGGAAATCTCTACAGCCCGACAGACCATCGACATGTCGGAGTTTGAGGGATTGTCGGTGACCACCGTTGACGAGGCCCTCCAGGGTCGTATCGCCGGCTTGGACATCGTGGCCAACTCGGGTAACCTGGGCGCCGGCACCTCCATGCGCTTGCGTGGTGTGTCGAGTATCAACAGTAGCAGCGAACCCCTCATCGTGGTCGACGGCAACGTGTGGGAGACAGGCAATACTGACAACTTTGACTTCTCTTCGGCCAACGACGAGAAGTTTGCCGAGCTGCTGAACGTCAATCCAGAGGATATTGAGAGCATCAGCGTGCTGAAAGATGCTGCCGCAACGGCCATCTGGGGCTCGCAGGGTGCTAACGGCGTCATTGAAATCAAGACCAAGCGCGGTGCGCGAGGCAAGACGAAGGTGACCTACAGCCTCCGACTCACGGGAACCTATCAGCCCGAGGGCATGAAACTGCTCAACGGCGACGAATACACCATGATGCTCAAGGAGGAATATTTCAACCCGCGCCTGCAGGCAGGAGCCAGCGACAATATCGACGAAATCAACTATAAGTCGGGCGGTGACTTCTCAGAATATCAAATGTATAACGAGAACACCGACTGGGTGAAGGCCGTCAAGCAAACCGGATGGCGCCAGAACCACTATGTGGCGTTGAGCGGTGGTGGCGAAAAGGCCAATTTCCGCATTGCAGCAGGCTATGACCACGAAACGGGCTCTATCATCAAGCAGCAGCTCGACCGATTCACCACCCGCGTGGCCCTCGACTACTTCGTGAGTGACCGTATCAAGATTGCCACCAACGTGGCGCTGACCTACACTGACAACCACAAGAACTATTCTGACCTGCTTTCCGTGGCTTATCGCCGTATGCCGAACCTGGCCATCTACGAGCAGGACAAGGATGGCAACAGCCTCGGTACATATTATAATATGTTGCCCACGGTCAACGAGGTGTTCCGCGAAAACCAGCTCCGCGACTACAACCCTGTTGCCCTGGCCGACTTGGCTAAGAATGAAGAGACGAGCTACAACATCGAACCCGAATTTAAGCTGAACTATGAACTGCTGGGCATTGATAATGAGAAGACACGCTTGAGCTATGAAGGCAAGATTGTGTTCAACATCTTCAACCGCTATAACGACATGTTCCGCCCGCTTTCGCTGAGCACTGGCGGATGGAGCAGCAGCGACGCGAACCTGGCTACCAATAATGCCTACAAGAGCCTGGGTATTACTACTACCCATACGCTCACCTTCGTGCCTCAGTTCAGCAACAAGGACCACTCGCTCATGATGATGCTTCGCGGTCAGCTGACCGACGGTACCAGCACCAGCCAGAACACCAGCGAATATGGCTTGCCTACGGGCACTATCATTTCTTCCAGTGCACCCGGCATCATTTCCAGCTTCGGCTCATCGCCCGGCCAGTGGCGCAGCATCTACTTCACCTATTCGGCTCACTACGCCTACAAGGGCCGCTATGTGGTAGACTTCTCGGTGCGTCGCGATGGCAGCACAAAGTTCGGTCCGGACCAGCGCTGGGGTAACTTCCCGGCCCTGTCGGGAAAGTGGGTCATCAGCGACGAGCCGTTCATCAAGGAGCACCTGCCGTTCATCAGCATGCTTTCCATCCGTCCAGGCTGGGGCATCGTGGGCCAGCAGCCTGGCAGCGAAGGCCTGTTCTACAGCAAGTACACGGGTGGCAAGGGCTACATGAACTATGGCTCCGTCTACCAGAGCAACATCCAGCTGAAGAACCTCAAGTGGGAGCAGCAGGAAACCTATAACCTGGGCTTCGACTTCGGATTCTGGAACGACCGCATCAATGGTAATGTGGAGGTCTACAAGCAGAAGAAGACCGACCTGCTGATGGGCAATCGCGCCCTGCCTTCCAGCTCTGGTTTCGCCTCGCTGGCCTATCAGAACGTAGGCTCGATGGAGAACGTTGGATGGGAGTTTAACCTGAATGGCAACAACATTATCAAGGCTGGCAAGTTTGGCGTTGACTTCAACATCACCTTTGCCAACAACCGCAACAAACTGACCGAAATGGACGAGACGGTGCTGGCTTCGCTCAACAGCGATTTCGACCGTCAGAACGGCAGCTATCTCTCCCGCGTGGAGCTGAACCGCCCGCTCGGAGGCATCTATGGCTTCCGCTACAAGGGAGTCTATCAGTACAGCAAATACTCTGAGACTGAGGTGCCTGGCGTCAGCGGTCCCAATGCTCCGGTGGCTCGCGATGCCAATGGAAATGTCATCCTCGACAACTATGGACGCACCAAGGCCATGATGTTTTGCTATCAGGGCGTGGTCGACGAAGACCGTACCTTCCATGGCGGTGATGCCATTTACGATGATGTCAACCACGACGGACAGATCAACGAGCTTGACATCGTCTACCTGGGCTCCTCACTGCCTAAGTTCACCGGTGGCTTCGGCTTTAAGCTTCACTTCGGCAGGCTGACCTGGAACAACCAGTTCAACTTCCGCTATGGCAACAAGATCATCAACAAGGCACGCATGAATGCAGAGAACATGTATTCTAACAACAATCAGAGTCGTGCCGTGCTGTGGCGCTGGCGTGTTGAGGGCGACATTGCCCAGATTCCCCGTGCACTTTATAACTACGGCTACAACTGGCTGGGTAGCGACCGCTTCGTGGAAGACGGCTCCTTCATCCGTCTGAACTACTCGCAGCTGAGCTACGCACTCAGTCCCAAAGTCTTGAAGAAGTTCGGACTGTCCCAGCTGAGCCTCTATGTGTCAGCCAACAACCTGTTTGTGCTCACCAAGTATTCTGGAGCCGATCCGGAGGTGGGCTACGGTGGTTATGGCGTAGTGACCGACAATGCGCAGACACCACGTGCAAAGTCCTTTACGGGTGGTATCACCATTTCCTTTTAATTAGTAATGTGTAATTAGTTATTTAGTAATATGATTACCAAGATATATCACAAAATAACGAGGATAGGAGCAGTTTCCCTTCTCTTTCCTCTATCCCAGGTGCTCTTTTCTGGCTGCTCCGATTTTCTTGACGTAAAGCCCCTGAACGACGTGGTGCTTGAGAACTATTGGACGAAGAAAAGTGATGTCACCAGTGTCCTTATGAGCTGCTATGAAAGTCTGTACTCCACTGACTGCATCACGCGAATGGGACTTTGGGGCGAAGCACGCTCCGACAATATGATTATCGGGCAGACCACTTCGCAGGATTTGGAGCAGTTGCTCAAGGAGGACATGCTCCCCACAAATCCCTACTGTAACTGGACGTCGTTCTACCAGACTATCAACCGTTGTAACATCACCATTCACTACGCCCCAAAGGTGCAGGAGGAAGACCCGAACTATACCATTTCGGAGATGAAGGCTAACATAGCTGAGGCTACATTCATCAGGTCGCTCTGCTACTTCTATCTCATTCGCGCCTTCCGCGATGTGCCTTTCACCCGTGAACCCAGCATCGACGACACGCAGAACTATCAGATTCCTGCTGACTCGTTTAAGGTGGTGCTGAACAACATCATTGAAGACCTTGAGGCTGTGAAGGACGATGCACAGCTCTACTTCCGTAAGCCTAATCCCGACATGGCGCAGGAGGCTGCCGAGCGTGACAATACTTCGCGAGTCACCCGTCCCGCCGTCTATGCCCTGTTGGCCGATCTCTATCTTTGGCAGGGGAACTGGCAGAAGGTGGTGGAGTGCTGCGACTATATCATCAACTTCAAAACGGCAGAATATGAGAGCCTTCGCCGTCGTCTGCAAAACGATGTCTACTTGTTCAACGACATTCCTCTCATCAGGGAGAAGACAGACAACACCTCCGGCAATGCCTACAACAAAATCTTTGGCGAAGGAAACTCTTTCGAGAGTATCTTTGAGCTGAACTACGACCAGACGCTTAACCGCGACAATTCAAATGGCTACGTGGGTTCGTTCTATGCCAATATCAACAACAACTCGCTGAGTACCGGACTGTTGGCTCCCTATGACGTGTTCTATGGCAACTTGCCTTCGTCCAGTTCCGACATGTTCAACCTCAACGATTGCCGAGCCTACGAGTGCATTTATCAGGCTACCACCACCCAGTATTACATTGCCAAGTACAATGCAACGCAGATTATCATCGATAATTCGCGTACCAACTGGAAACCTGAATACTCTTGGCGCTCCAACAATTTCGTACATTGGATTGTCTATCGCTTCACCGATGTTTTGCTGATGAAGGCCGAGGCCCTCGTGCAAATGGGTAGCGATCATTTCGAGGAAGCCTTTAAGCTGGTCAATACGGTCAGCAAGCGTGCTGTAAACTCCTTCTCGCCCGGATCGGGAGAAGTCCTGAAGTTCGATGACTATAAGGAGTCGGCTGAGGCAATGGAGAAACTCGTCATGGACGAGCGCCATCGTGAGCTGATGTTCGAGGGAAAACGCTGGTTTGACTTGCTGCGCGTGGCTATGCGCAAGGGCAGCAGCCGCGAACTGGCCAACACCGTTGCTGAGAAGCAGACCACGAACATTAGTGGCGTGAAGATTCGCCTCGGAGATCCGAATGCGCTTTTCCTGCCCTATTATCGTAATGAACTCAGGGTGAACCCTTATTTGAAACAGAATCCCGCCTATCATACGGGCGGCGATGCTGACTTGGAGAAAAATTGATATTGTAAATTGAAGGTTGATTATTATGAATACCAAGATAAGTAAACGACAGCTGATAAGTCTCTCTTTTATCTTTTGTCTGTTCTCATTAAGTTCAGCAATGCTCTCTTCGTGCAGTGACGACGAGAGCGACCAGCCGTTGAACTTCTATTCATCAGTGCGGCTCACCGCTGCAGGTTTTATTGAGTCCGATGACGCACAATACAGTGACTTCAAGACCATTCTCCAGCGCAGCAAGTACCTGCCCATGCTTGAGACCTATGGCCATTTCACCGTTTTCGTGCCAACGAATGAGGCCGTCCAGAACTATCTCCGCGAAAACGGCTATAGCTCACTGGAGGCACTGCCTGTGGAAATCTGTGACACGCTTTCGCGTATTCACATCGTGCAGGACAAGGCCTACTTCACCACTGACATGGGTGGAGAAATTCCTCCTGTCAACATGAATGACGACTACATCGAGATGACTTCTGACAGTGATGTCTACAACAACAATGCGCTTCTCATCTATGTCAACAAGAATTCTCGGATCATTCAGAAGGACGATTCTGTCACCAACGGCGTAGTACATGTCATCGACCGGGTCATCAGCTCCAGCAGCCAGTTCCTGCCGTCTATCATTGAGGACAATCCCAATTTGTCTATCTTCAGTGCTGCACTGCGTCTTACTGGCATGGCTGACTCGCTGACGAAGTACAACGATGATACCTATACCGTTGACCCCGACTCCGCATGGAACGGCGGCACCAGTAAAGGATTCTATAAGATTAATCGTACGGGTTCCGACGGTACGGGCGCAACCACGCATACGTGGTATCCGCAGTACCGACAGTTCAAGTACACTGCATTCGTAGAACCGGATTCGGTCTATCGTGCCCATGGCATCAATAACATTGATGACCTGAAAGCCTACGCCAAGCAAATCTACGATGAGTCCTATCCGCAGGATGCCGGCAAGTACGACGATGACTTCAAGGATCGTCGCAATCCCCTGAACCGTTTCGTCAGCTATCATCTTTTCGACCGTACCGGCCCTCGTGACTACTGGGTACACTGCCGTGGCAACATCTACACCAGCAAGATGCTCTACAGCGTGGCCGATCCTGAGGACTACTACGAGACTATGTGCCCTCACACCATCGTCCGTTTCTGCAGCAATCCCGGCGAGGAAATCTACATGAACCGTGTTGGTCTGCGTAATAAGTTTACGGTGCGTGGCGTACGCGTTTTCAAAAACGAGGAGAGTGGCAACGAGGTGCAGACCTGCAAGAATGGCCGTTACATCTATATTGATGACATCCTTGTCTATTCGAAGGAAGTCCGCGAGAAAGTGCTTAACCGCCGCATGCGTATTGACGGCAGTACCCTCAGCCCCGACTTCATGAATGGTCATGCCCGCATGGAGCACATGGGCCGTTCTGGCGACCCCATCATGATTGGCTTCAAGCAGGGTTATCTGAAGAACTTCAAGTTTCACAATCCCAACACCTTCGTTGGTTGTGGTAATGAGCAGACCACATGGGTTCACTACCAGGGCAGTGGCGTCGCCTTCACCGGCGAGAAGTATGATGTATCCGTGAAGCTGCCCCCCGTGCCCCACGACGGAACCTACGAGGTTCGCCTTGGCTATTCACTGGGTGACGACCGTGGTATTGCGCAGATCTACCTGAACAACGATCCTTGCGGAATCCCTGTCAGCTTCCGTATGTTCGATAGTGAGTACATGACTGCCCGTGTTCCCGACACCAATGATATGGAAGAGAATATGGCCAACGACAAGGCCTTGCGCAATCTGGGCTTTATGAAGGCTATGGACAGCTATGGCGACAACACCAGCAACGGCAGCGGCAATTCCTTCCGCGAGAATGCCACTAATACGGCCCGTCGCATCCTGGTACGCCAGTACATGAGCGCCGACGAAGATTACTGGCTGCGTTTCCGTCAGATTCTTGAAGGCAGCACCCTCTATTTGTCGCTCGACTACATCGAACTCTGCCCGAAGGATGTCTATGACGACCCCGAAGGCGAGGACTGGCATTAATAATTAATGAGTAATGAGAAATCAAAAGAATATGATTACCAGAATATATAAAAACATAGGGAGGGTAGGAGTCGTTTCGCTCCTCTCCCTCTCCTCCACTGCCTTCATAGTGGGGTGCTCCGACTGGGACGATCACTTCGAGGATCCTGTTTCCTTGGCTGGAGCCGAGTCTACATTGTGGCAGGCCATGCAGCAGCATGCTGAACTAAGCGATTTCCGCGAAGTGCTGAGCAACACCATGGTATTCAAGCATCATCATAAGACGGCTATCAGCTATGCTGACTTACTCAATGGTGTGCAGGCTTTCACGGTGTTGGCTCCTGTCAATGGCACGTTCGATAAAGACTCCGTGCTCCGTCTGCTTACCACCAATCGTGGTGACTCCATGGTGGTGCGCTCCTTTGTAGGCAACCATCTGTCCTATAATCTTGCCAGCAGTGTCGACAAGCCAACAGAGTTCTTCCTGCTCAACGACAAGCGGGCCACCATCGGCGGCAACAAGGTGCTCGATGTCCCCATCCAGCAGGCCAATGTGAAGGCTAAGGGTGGCATACTCCACATCTTGCAGCACACGTTGCCCTATCGCTACAACCTCTACGAGATTCTGCTCAACGATGCTCGCTTTGCTCCCATTGGCGAGCAGCTCAGCAGCTATGAGCAGGATGAGTTCAACCCCACTCAGTCAGTAGAGGGCGGCATGGTCGATGGCGAGCAAATCTATGTCGATTCCGTGTTCATCGAGCGCAACAAGATGCTGGAGCGTGTAGGCCTTCTGTCCGATGAGGACTCCTCGTTCATTGCCGTCATGCCCACAGCAGCTGAATGGCAGCGCGTGTGGCAGGAGTCGATGAACTACTTCCGCTTCGATGCCTCGGTGGAGAATGCCGACTCCTTGCAGCGCTTCTGGGCCAACTATGCCCTGCTGAACGATGCCATCTTCAGCCGCACCATCCAGTCGTCGCCCCAAGATTCGCTCATCACCTATGAGTACGACAAGCGCTATCCCAAGTATCACGTGTTCCATCGTCCCTTCCAGCCTGGCGGCATCCTCTATGGCGCCACCGCTACCGACTTCAGCAACGGCACGCTTTACACGGTTGACAAGTGGCCGTTTGACCCTCAGACGACTTACCATCGTGAGATCAAGGTGGAAGGCGAGCGCACTGCACAGATCATGAACTTCAATAACTGCACCTATTTCACTCGTGTGCATGCGGCCGACAGCGTTTCTGAGAACGAGTACCTTGTCATCACGCCGCTCAACGCCACCAGTAACTGGACCATGAGTTTCAAGCTGGACAACACCCTGGCCGGTGCCTATGACATCTGCGCCGTCATCCTGCCGGCTACGGTCTACAATCCTGCTGCCCAGGGCAAGCCCTGCAAGTTCACGGCTGCCATCAATTACGTTGATGCGGAAGGAACAGCCCAGTCTTTCGATTGCGGCAATGTGAAGTTTTCCAATGATCCCACTCGTACAGACACCGTCGTGCTGGCCGAGAACTTCGTCTTCCCTGTTTGCAACTACGACCAGAACAACATGAAGTTCACCGTAGAGATGAAGTGTAATATCATGGCTCGCGAAACCAGGAATTTCTCCCGTGAAATGTTCCTCGACTGTATTTACCTGCGTCCCAGGAAGTCCCAGAGTGTAGAACAATAATTTAAAGATAAGCGTTATGAACACAATAAAAAGAAAGTTGACCATCCTCTCCGGCTGCTGGCTATTGGCAGCAGGGGTAGCCATGGCCCAGGACTATAAGATTGTTGGTGGCACGGTCACCGATGCTGCTACGGGCCAGCCCTTGGCCGGCGTCATCGTAGCGGCTTACGGCAACCAGAGCTACACCGCCATGACCGATGACAAAGGCATCTACCAGTTAAAGGTGCCCCAGTACGTGAGCAGTGTCAGCATGCGTGTCGAGGGCTATCAGCTCCTGCAGAAGACGGTGGGCCAGCAGGCCGACCGCACCGATGCCCAGCTTTATCCGGCCACCTTCAGCCCGGTGTACGAGCTGACCACCAAATCAGCCGCCAGTCGCACTGCCCGTCAATTCGACAACACATCCCACTTGAGCATCGACCCGCTCATTGCCGACCAGCTTGGTGCCGACGTTCGCAGCATCACCCGCAGCGGTCAGTTGGGCATGGGCAACACCATGTTCATCGGTGGACTCACCAGCCTGCAGACCAATGCCCAGCCGCTGGTGGTCATCGACGGTGTCATCACCGACATGCAGTACGACCGTGAGATGCTCCATGACGGCTATTTCAACAACATCCTGGCCAACCTGAACGTCAACGACATCGAGAGCGTCACCGTATTAAAGAATGGTACAGCCCTCTACGGTGCCAAGGCAGCCGGTGGCGTCATCCTCATCCAGACCAAGCGCAACAAGTCCATGGCCACCAAGATCGACGTTACCATCAACGGCCAGTATCAGTTTACCCCTCGTCTGCCTAAGATGATGGGTGCTGAGGACTATCGCCTCTATGCCACCGAGATGCTCTCCGGCCTCACCGCCAATTACCAGAATCTGGAGTTCGTCAACAACGATCCCTCTAATTTCTATTACAACACCTATCACAACAATACCGACTGGACCAAGGAGGTCTATCACGAGACCTTCGTGTCCAACTATGGTATTAATGTGCAGGGTGGCGACGACGTGGCCAACTACAACCTCTCCGTGGGCTACTCCTTGGGCGATGCCACCCTTCGGGGCAATGACTTCTCGCGTTTCAACATGCGCCTGAATACCGACATCAACGTCATCCGTCATCTCGACGTGCGTTTCGATGCCGCCTATAGTGACGTGAACCGCGACCTGCGCGACGACGGCGCCAAAGCCGACCTTACGGTGGGCACCATCTCGGCTCCCAACTTCCTCTCGCTGGTCAAGTCGCCCTTCCTGGCTCCCTATGCCTTCGACATCAATGGAAACGCCAGCCACTATCTGGCCGATGCCGACAACTATGTGAGCAAGGTGTTCGAGGATGACGGCGAGATCTACGCCAATTCAGTGCGCCTGGCCAATCCTTTAGGCATCCTCAAGCTTGGCGACGGCGAGAACCGCAACCAGGCCGGCAACCGCATGGTGACCTTCAGTGTCACTCCCCGCTATGAGTTCAATCGCCACCTGTCGCTCTCTGAGCACTTCAACTTCAGCCTCGTCAACACCAACGAGAACTATTATCTCCCGCTCGAAGGCACACCGCCTTTCCGCTTGTTGTCGCAAAGCAACATCCAGGTGGAGAACATGGCCCAGAGCATGGCTGCCCGCCAGAATGCCATCATGAGCGATACCCGTCTCACCTGGGGCAACCGTTACGGAGCCCACAAGATCGATGCCATCGGAGGCGTCCGCTATCAGTCCAGCAAGTACAAGCTCACTGCCCAGCGAGGCTTCGACACTGGCAACGACAAGTATCCCAGCACTGGCAATGCCCGCAACTATCGCAACACCTGGGGCGACGATGACAAGAGCCGTGACCTCACCGTGTATGCACAGGCCGACTACAACTGGGCTGAGAAATACTATCTGCAGGCTGGCCTCTCTGCTGAAACCAGCAGCCGCTTTGGCGAAGATGCCGGCGGGCTGAAGTTTGCCGATGTGCCCTGGGGCATATTCCCCAGCATCAGTGGCGCCTGGGTGATGACCAACGAGCGCTGGCTGTCCAACGTCAAGGGCATCGACTACCTGCGGCTGAATGTCGGCTTCGATGTCACAGGTAACGACAACATCGATTACACTGCCTCGAAAACCTACTTCGTGGCCAACAACATGCTTACTCAGAAAGTGGATGGCAAGTCCATCGGTAACATTGGTAATACCTCCATGAAGTGGGAGACGACCAGCCGCTTGACGGCCGGCTTGGAGGGTAACTTCCTGAACAACCGCCTGAACCTGCACGTCAACTACTTCAAGGGCTGGACCAGCAACCTGCTCACCCTGCGCCAGCTGGCTTGGACCAGCGGTCTGCTTCAGAACTGGAGCAACGACGGCAAGCTGGAGAACGAGGGCTTCGAGGCCGGTTTCGGCATCAAGATGCTCAACCTGAAGCATTTCACCTGGGAGCTGGGAGCCACCGCTGGCCATTATGTCAACAAGATCACGGCCCTGCCTGACGACGACCGTCCTTTCGAGACCGAGGCATACGGAGCAACCATCCTCTCAAAGGTGGGCACTGCCGCCGGCGTGTTCTACGGCTACAAGACACAGGGCGTCTATGCAACGCAGGCCGAGGCTGATGCCGACGGCTACTACCTGGTGAACGAGCGCGACCAGCGCGAATACTTCGCAGCTGGCGACATGCGCTTCGTAGACCGCGACCACAATGGCGTCATCGACGAGAACGACCGCTTTGTCATTGGCGATCCCAATCCCGACATCTATGGCAACATCTACACTCGCATGAACTACAAGAACTGGTCGCTCAGCGCCACCATGCGCTATTCGCTGGGTAACGATGTCTATAACTACCAGCGCGCCCTGCTGGAGAGTGGCTCCCGTTTCCACAACCAGACCACGGCCATGCTGTCTCGCTGGACCACCGAGGGCCAGACCACCGTCGTTCCTCGCGTCAGCTTTGGCGATCCCATGGGCAACGCCCGCTTCAGCGACCGCTGGATTGAGGATGGCAGCTACCTCCGCCTGTCGAATGTCACGCTGAGCTACACCATTCCCATCACCAGCACCTATCTGCAGGGCATCACCCTGTGGGCAGCCGCTTATAATGTCTTCACGCTCACCCACTACCTGGGTAGCGATCCCGACTGTGGCGTCAGTGGCCATGCACTGCTACAGGGCATCGACCGTGGCCTGCTCTCCTCGTCCCGCTCGCTGGCCCTGGGCTTGAAGGTCAACCTCTAATGTAAGAAGAGTGAAGAATGAAAAATGAATTATCAGCTTCCTCAGAAGCTTACGGTTTAAAAAACATTTCAGCTATGAATACAAACTTCGATAAACTGTGGAAACGAAGCACGAAGATGACGATGAAAATGCTCGGCGCAGCCCTCGTCATCCTGCCGTCATCCTTCTTCCTTTCCTGTTCCGACCTGATGGAAACCGACTCCGAACTGGTGGAGTTTCAGGAGGACAACCGCCTGCAGAATGCTACGGACAGCGTCTATAGCGTCATGGGCATTATCTATAAGATGCAGGCCATTGCCGACCGTACGGTACTCTTAGGCGAGCTGCGCAGCGACCTGACCACCACCACGCCTGCTGCCAGCCGCGACCTGAAGGCCTTGGCCAGCTTCAATATTGACACTGAGAACGCCTATAACCGCATCAGCGACTATTATGCTGTCATCAACAACTGCAACTATTTCCTGAAAAATGTCAATCAGCAGTTGGTGAAAAACGGCCGCTATGTCTTTGAGTCAGAGTTCGCCGTGGTGAAAGCCTTCCGTGCCTGGACCTACCTGCAGCTGGCCCAGATCTATGGCGAGGTGCCCCTCATCACCGAGCCGCTGCTCACCGAGGAGGCCGCACGCAACGCCATGAACCAGCCTCGCGCCGACGTGAAGGCCATCTGCAATTACTTCATCGACGACCTGAAGGCATACGTTGACACCAAGCTGCCCCAGTACGGACAGATTGACAATCAGAACTCTCAGAAGTTCTTCATTCCTGTCAGGGCCCTGCTGGGCGACCTTTGCCTCTGGGCCGGACGCTACCAGGAAGCAGCGCAGTATTATCATGACTATCTGTCCTTGCGCACCAACCCCGTGCGTACCGGCACGTCGAAGGCCACGTGGTATGACGCCGGCACGAAGGAGTTCCGCAGCGCAGGCAACAGCTTCACCTTTGGTGGTTCTGGCACCGAGTGCCTCTGCTACATCCCCATGGAGAGCAGCGAGTTCTACGGCATCAGGAGCGAGCTTGAAAACATCTTCAGCTCCACCAGCATCAACCAGCAGTATGCCAAGGTCATGCCCACTCAGCGCATGCGCCAGCTGTCGGCTGAACCCAACTATTGCATCACTTTCACCAACATCGACCAGTCCATTGACACCGTCTATGCACCCAAGGAAAACCTGGAGAAAATGGAGCTGGTGGGCGATCTGCGCTTCGGCACCATTTACGACTACCGAGTCTTGAGCAAGGAGCGCTTTGCCCGCACCTCCAACGAGTTGCAGACCATCAACAAGTTCAACACCAACGGCGTCACCCTCTATCGCACCAACATGGTCTATCTGCGCTATGCCGAGGCCCTCAACCGTGCAGGCTATCCGCAGTCGGCCTTCGCCGTGCTGAAGTACGGCCTCTATCCCGACATTGTTGGCAAGTATATCGACGCTGCTGAGTCTGCCGCTGCAGGAACCCTCATCGACTTCGATGTGGACATCTTCACTGTCGATAACACCCAGGGCGTCCACTCCCGTGGATGTGGCAATGCCGAGTGTGACACGCTCTACACACTGCCCGTGCCCGCAACGCCGCTGGCCTCGCGTGCCGACAGCGTGGCTTGGCAGCAGCCCCGCGTGGAAGACCTCATCGTTCAGGAGATGGCCTTGGAGGGCGCCTTCGAGGGCTATCGCTTCTACGACCTGATGCGCGTGGCCCTGCGTCGTGGCGATCCCAGCTATCTGGCTAACGCCATCAGCCTTCGCAACGGCACCGAGGATGCCCAGCTGCGTGCCCTGCTCATGGACACCAAGAACTGGTATCTGCCCCTGAAGTAGCACAGGCTTTCTACAGCTACTTTTCTCATCGTGGGACTTGGCTCAGCCAAGTCCCATTTTTTGTGGGCCTATGAGTTTGAAAAAAATCTCACGTGAGAAAAATTTCTGGGAGGCCTTCCCGTAAAAAAATCTCACGTGAGAAATTTTTCTGGGAGGCCTTCCCGTGAAAAAATCTCACGTGAGATTTTTTCACGCGGAGGCCTCCTGTAAATTTGCCCTGTGCTTTTAGGGGACGCAGATTGTCCCTGTGTCAAAAATCTTTCATGCTATGTTGTTTTCTTTTAGCTATTTACGAAAATGAAAGCAAAGGAAACGTATGTTGTAGCGTGGTTGGAAATAAATGCTTAACTTTGCATTGTGAAAAGGAAATAGTGATTTTCTTCATAAATTGTCAAAATAGTAAAGGTTATTAGTTAGTAGTTAGTTATCGTTAGTTATGGTAAAACTAATCGTAGCGGCCGTCCTGTATGAGAATATCGGAGGCCGCTTTTCTTTTTGTGTCTTCCCTGCAGGGGTCCTCATAGGCCCGTTTTAGGCCTCCTGGTGGAACGCTGGGGAAAGTTTGGAACATACAGAAAACAAAGTGAAACAAATAGAAAAGTCTGTAATGTAAGAATTTTGTACTTTTGCAACACAATAATAAACTAAGACGAACGTTTTTACCATAACTATGAAAGAATTTAAAACCATTCTTCTATCAATATGCTTGTTGCTTGCCTGTCAGGCAAGGGCTGTGGTAGGCCATTTTATTCCCTCCGACCGTTTCTCAAGTAGTTTGATTACGAGCCTGTGTCAGGACAACCAAGGCTATGTCTGGATTGCTACCGACTATGGCCTGAACCGTTCCGACGGCTATGGTTTCCAGACTTTCCTGCACGATGATGCAGATCCCCATTCGCTCTGCAACAGCGTGGTCGTCACCCTCTTTTGCGACCGCGATGGACAACTCTGGGTGGGCACCAGCCGTGGCCTCGACCGCTATGACCCTGCTGATGAGGAATTTGTGCACTATCCCTTCCCCGATGACGTCAGACCGCGAGTGAACTGCATCCTCCAGCTGGCCAATGGGCGCCTGATGGTTGCCACGTCGGGCTATGGCCACTATTATCTCGGTGAGGACGGAAAACTCGTTAAATTGCCAACCAGTTCGGCCGGGAATTACTTGGAGCGATTGTTTGAAGACTCACGGGGCCGGTTGTGGATGAGCAGTTACGACGGACGCATCGTGTTGGAGCAGGGCGGAAAGGAAACCATGTTCGAGTCGCCCTACGGAGCTGTTCAGGGCTTTGTGGAGTGGGGCGATGAATTGCTCATCGTATGTCAGCACAATGTGTTGTCCTATCGCAACGGAATCATGTCCACGGCCGACATCGACATGCGTGTTGTCACCAGCAGGGATGTCATCTTCACCCGTGTGTCGAAGAATGCCCAGAATGATTTATATATAGGTACGCGTGGCTGGGGCCTCTATCGCATTCTCAACGATGGTCACCGCAAGTTGGAGCGTATGAACATCGACGCTGCGGGAATTGATGCCGAAACCGTGAAAATCAATGCCCAGATGATCGACCGCAGCGGAAACCTCTGGCTGGGCTGTCATCGCAAAGGCCTCCTCTTGGTGCCCCAACGCCCGCTGCAGTTCCAGTCGTGGAGCTTCGAGGGCCAGGGCATCCGCCTGGGTTCTACAGTTTCTTCCGTCTGCGAGGGCGACGACAACATCACCTGGTGTACCGTCCAGGGTGTGGGCGTCTATGGCTTTAATAACCAGGGTCATGTCGTGGCCCATCCGTCGGCTCCGGCTGCCGTGGAGTTCATCTTCCGCGACCGTCAGAAGCGTTTCTGGATAGGCACTGACGACGGCCTCTTCAGCTATGACCCTCTGACGGGCCATTCCGAGCTGAAGGTGACCTTTGCCTGCGATAAGTTCAACGACCTCACCAGCGACAATCAGGGAAATATCTACATTTCCACCTTCTCGCGTGGCTTCTGCGTCTATAATCCCCAGACGGGACAGCTGAAGAACCACCATATTGACGAGGTTGACAGCGTGCGCGGCCATCTGTGCAACAACTGGGTGATGGGCATGAGTGTCGACCGTCAAGGCCTGCTCTGGATGGCCACTTCGTCGGGCGTGTCGTGCTATGACCCCGCTACTGATAGCTTCCTCTCGCAAGGATGGCTGTCCATACTCCCCGAAGTCATGTGCTACAACGTCTGCGAGCTGGACAATGGCAACATCGTCATTGGCACCGACGAGGGCCTGTTCATCTACGACCGCCAGAAGCGCGAGGTGTTCATGGCCCCGGGCTGCGAGGAGCTGACTAACAAGGTGGTAAACTATGTGGTGCAGTCGAACGACGGCGACATCTGGTGCTCCACCTCACAGGGAATCTGGCAGTATTCCCCCAAGAAAGGCACGCTCATCAGCTATGTCAGCGGCAACGGACTGACGCAGAAGGAATATATCTATGGTGTGGGCATGCATCGCGACGACGACCTTATCGTTTTTGGACAGAACGAGGGACTCACCTCTTTCCGCCCCTCCGACATCAAGAAGACCGAGACCATGCTGGATCCGCTTCAGCTGACGGTCTTTATCGTAGGCAACCAGTACGTCAATGCCCGAACGGTCATCAACGGCGTCCGTGTCACCGACAAGGCCATCTCGGAGTCCGACCATTTCACCCTGAGCTATATGGATCATACCATTACCATGGCATTCTCGCAGTTCAACTTCGACAATCCCATGGACTTGATCTTCGAGTATCGCGTGAACAACGGCACATGGGTGCGCAATCCCGACGGCAAGAACGAGTTCACCCTGGGCCACTTGCAGCCAGGTACATATAATATAGAGGTAAGGGCCCAGCAGGGTGGGGAATACACGCCCGTGAAGGCGCTGAAGGTGACCATCCGCGCCCCGTGGTATGCCACGCCGCTGGCCTATGCCTGCTACTTCCTCCTGCTGGCCTCGTTGCTGGCCTATGCATTCTTCTCCTATCGTCGTAGGGCCACGCGCCAGCTGGACGAGGAGAAGATGAAGTTCCTCATCAATGCCACCCACGACATCCGCTCACCGCTCACCATCATCCTTTCCGTACTGAAGAAGCTGGAGAGAACGGCGGCCGTCGAGACCATTGAAAGCAATTCAAAGCGCATCCTGGACCTGGTGAACCAGATTCTGGATGTGAGGAAGATTGACAAGCAGCAGATGCACCTCCACTGCCAGAAGACCGACATGGTGGAATTCGTCAGCGGCGTGTGCAAGATGTTCGAGTACAACGCGCTGGAGCGCAACATCAATTTCCATTTCGACCATGACGACCTGCAACACCAGGAGACGTGGGTCGACCGCACACAGTTCGACAAGGTAATCACCAACCTTCTTTCCAACGCCTTCAAGTATAGTGCCGACGGCGGCGATGTGCAGGTGAAGCTGTCGCAGACGGATGACGCCATGCAGCTGCAGGTCATTGACAATGGCAACGGACTGGACGACAACAACCTGAAGCATATCTTCGACCGCTTCTATCAAGGCAAGAACTCGCGTCAGCTGAACATCGCCGGTACGGGCATCGGACTGAACCTCTGCAAGATGATTGTCGACATGCACCATGGCACCATTACCGCCCGCAATCGCGATGATGGCCAGCAGGGCGCTGTCTTCACCGTCAGTCTGCCATTGGGCAACAACCATCTGAAACCCGAAGAAATTGATACCACTCCCGTTGAAGAAAACCCCACGGCCAAAACGGCCGCTGCCACGCCTTCAGCCGCAGGCAAGCACAGGGTGCTCATCGTCGACGACGATGCGGAAATCGGACGCTATATCTCCAGTGAGCTGGGCCGCTACTATAAGTTCGGGCTGTGCCAGAATGGTAAGGAAGGCCTGAAGGAGCTGCTCACCAACAGCTATGATTTGGTGGTGAGCGACGTGATGATGCCCGAGATGGATGGCTTCACCTTGCTGCGCATGATCAAGACAAACCTGAACCTGAGCCACTTGCCCGTCATCATGCTCACGTCAAAGGCCGACGTGGCCAACCGCTTGGAGGGCCTTGAGCGTGGAGCTGACGCCTATCTGGCCAAGCCTTTCGACATGGAGGAGTTGCACATGGTCATCAACAACCTCATCCAGAGCCGCCTCCACCTCAAAGGCAAGTACAGCGGTGCCCAGCGCCAGGCCGACAAGCTGGAGGCACCCGTGGTTCAAGGCAACGACGAGCTGCTGATGGAACGCATCATGAAGTGTCTGAACAAGAACCTCAGCGACAGCGACTTCAACGTAGAGATGCTCTGCAGCGAAGTGGGCATCAGCCGCACCCAGTTGCATCGCAAGATGAAGGAGATGACCGGCCTCACCACCAGCGAGTTCATCCGCAACATCCGACTGGAGCAGGCCGCCCGACTGCTGAGGGAACAGAAAATCAACGTCACGCAGGTGGCCTACACGGTGGGCTTCTCCAATCTGGCCCACTTCTCCACAGTGTTCAGGAAACATTTCGGCATGTCGCCATCTGAGTATGTCGACAGCCAGTAAGTCCATAAGAACAACATACCCTGAGAATGGAGAAGCCCCTATGTGCCTTTTCCATTTTCTTTTTGACATTTTCCTTTGCGTTCAGGCCTTTATTTTAGCTTTAGTTACAAATTTGAAAATATCGGGAACAAACAATAAAGCCCATAAGCGTAAAGGATTTTAACTTTGCATCGAAAAAAATCAGAACAAATCTTTTTTTATTAACTAAACAATTAAAATTATGAGAAAAACTTACTCAATGCTTCTTGCGCTGCTGGCCATGGCCTTTGGTGCAGTGAATGCAAATGCTGACGAGACCATCTCGCTGCAGGAGGTGCCCTTCACCACCTGGAGTGATTATGGTGCTGCCGGCTCAGCAGGTGATCCTGCTGATTGTTTGTGGGTTATCGGCGAGGGTAGCACCAATGTATATGGTGATCCCAGCGTTATTAACGGCGCCGATTTGTCGCTCTACACCCAGCTGGTTATCAGGTATACCGAGGGAACACCTCGCGTGTTGCTGAACCGCGATGTCGCTGAGGGCCAGTGGAACGCTGACGAGGCTCAGTCAAAGCTGATTGAGTACCCGAAGGACGGTTGGAGCCAGAAGTATTTCAACAACAACACTGAGGAGGGCATCCTCACCGTCGACCTGAAGTCCATTCTGAAGGACAAGGGTTATGTTCGCCTGCACGCCATTAAGGGTGCCAACTGGGCCAATGTCGTTATCACCAGCATGGAAGTGGTGCGCAAGGGTAATGCCCAGCAGGTGGGTTGGACCAACCTGATCAACAACGGCAATATGGAAGGCGATGATGCAAGCAGCATTTTCCAAACCACCAATTATGCTGTTAATCTGGCTCGCATTGGTGTGGAAGACGGCAATGTAAGTAGCTTCTATTCCAAGGAGAACGCTGGTGATCCCTATGCTTCTATTATTGAAGACGGCGTGGGTGTCAACGGTAGCCGTGGCATCAAGATTCACTCTGGTGCCAATGCAGCTAATGACTGGGATGCCCAATTCTGGATTAATGCATCCGAGGATATTCCTGCAGGTACGAAGTTGCGCGTTTCCTTCGACTATCGTGCAAGCATAGAGAATGATGTGGATGCTCAGGCTCATGGTACCCCCAGCTGCTACATCTTCTATAATTGTATTGGTGCCAATCCTTTGCATTTCACTACCGACTGGCAGACCTATACATGGGAAGGTGAAGTTCCCACTGATTGGGCTACGCAGGATGATGAGGATAAGAGTAATTTCCACTCTATTGCTTTCAACCTCTCGAAAGACAGGGCCAACGATGTTGACTATTTCTTCGATAACATCAAGCTTGAAGTCTATAAGTATGGTACGTCCGTAGAATACGGCTCTGAGATTATTCAGGTAGACTTTGGCTTCGATACTAACATTGCCGACCTGGTGAAGGCAAGTGGCAAGCCCCGTCTGCTCTTCCCCAACGACTGCGTGAAAGTGACTCACAACGGCGAGGAGATGGGTCTGCTCACCGTGGAAGGCTTTGCTGATGGTCGTTTCTTCATCTTCACTGAAGACATGATGGAGGATGACGCTGAGGTGGAGGTCTCGTTCACCAATCCCTCTGATGCCGAACATCATGTGGTCTACACCTCTGGTCCTAAGGGCGACGCTTCCAACTTCTCGGTGGTCGCTACCTATAACGACGGCCTGAATATGCTGGAGGATGTCTATTCCTACATCTTCGTTAAGCCCACCGTCATTGCTTCTGATCCTGAGGACGGTTCGTTCAACCTGCCCAACGACATCAAGGAGTTCAAGGTGACGTTCGACAAGAATGCCGACCTGGCTAAGCTTGTGGCTACGCTCAATGGTAAGGCCCTGGCCGTTACGCCTAACGAAGGCTTCGGCACTGAGGTGACGCTGACCCGCTCGGGCGACAACCTGGCCGATGGCGCTTACATCCTGAAGCTCGACAAGATCTATTGCGAGGATCCTCTGGTTGAGGAAGACTTCGCTACCTGGACTGCCACGCTGAACGTGGGTAAGGTGGAGTTCGATCCCAATGACGTTCCCAAGGACATGCTGCCCGACTACTTCGCTACCACGAATGCCAATGCTATTCCTGAGGGTTATCTCGTGAAGTTCG
This sequence comes from Prevotella sp., assembly GCA_017400455.1. Classification (GTDB taxonomy): domain Bacteria; phylum Bacteroidota; class Bacteroidia; order Bacteroidales; family Bacteroidaceae; genus Prevotella. Next base: position 26,349 of record JAFPTC010000047.1, read on the forward strand.
GTGAAGAGGAGCGTACCAGCGAGACCGAAGGCCTGTCCGGTGGTCCTCGTATGTTCGACTTCGCTGCTGGTGGTGACTTCACCAAGGGCCTCTACTTCCGTGAGGGCTATGTGGAGTATGGCAGCCAGTCTGGCTATCCCCTCCCGCTGGAGGCAGCCAAGAAGTACAACATCCGCTTCAACACTGTGGCGTGGACGGATAACGGTATGTCTTGCCGCTTCAATATCATGAATGAGTATGGCGACGTTGTCTATACCCAGATGATTCAGAACACTACCAATATCAATCGTGCTACAACTGCTGTGAATGGTTCTACTGCAACGCTCATTCCTTTCATCCCTGAGACTACTGGCAACTATATCCTGCGTTGGACTTCTGCAGGTAGCGAGACTGGTGATCCCGGTTACATGGAAATCATTCTGGCTAACCCCAGCGTGAAGTACATGCCTAACCAGGTTGGTGTTGAAGAGACCCAGCTGCTGAATACTGCTCTGGAGAACGCCAAGACCGTGCGCGACGAGAACAGTGCTGAGCGTTACAATGGTGCTGCCTACGACGCTCTCGTGGCTGCCATCAACAAGTATGATGCTGAAAAGGACGGCTATACCAATCCTTCTTCTTACAAGAACGCTGCTGCCGACCTTGACGCCAAGGCTAAGGCCATGAAGGATCACCGCTCCCTGTGCGACGAGTTCGACACTGCTGCTAACAGCGCTGCCGAGACCATGATGAACAATATCGAGACCAAGTTTGCCAGCACCGAGCTGTTCGCTAAGCTGAAGGCCATTGTCGACAAGTATGTCACCTTCGAGACCCGTGAGGATGGCGTCTACACCATCGTGAAGCCTGTGAAGGACGACGCTGAGCTGACCGCTGCTATAGCCGAGATGAAGGATATCGTTTCTGTTGCTAAATACTTCTTCACCGAGGGTGAGTCCAAGACTTCTTCCGACGTTGGTGTGAAGGTGCTCGTTGACCGCATCCGTCAGGGTGCTGAGGGCCTGCTGCAGCTGGGCGTTCCCGAGGACGACGAAATCATCGTTGCTGCCAACAACGCTCTGACCGACGACGACGGTCTGGCCGAGGCTATCAAGAACCGCTTGAAGCTGGAGTTCTACGGCAAGCAGAAGGACGGCGCTTCGCTCTTCGAGCCTACTGGCGAGCTTGATCCTGAGACCGACGAGCCTCTCACGCAGAATTACAACTTCACCGCATTCGTGAAGAACCCGAACACTTACGCTTGGAAGGAAGCCCTTGGTGTTACCGAGGAGAACTGCCCGGGTTGGACGATTGTTGAAGGCGGTACCTGCGGACTCACCAACATGTGGAATGGTGGTTATCCTGGCGACATCGATGGTCTGCCTAAGGATCTCTGCATCACCCAGTACCACCACGCTAACCGCATTGAGCAGACCATTGAAGACCTGCCCGCTGGTGTCTACACTGTTATGATTGACGCTACCGAGTGGAGCGATGAGTTCACTCCGAAGGAAGGCGATACTGAGGAGCAGATTGCTGAAAAGGAAGCTAACCACGAGCAGAACCGTGCTTATGTGAAGACCTCCGATACGCCCGTTTACGTGGAAGGTGAGGAAGAGCAGTTCAAGGCTTCTGCACGCCTCGACAACCGTGGACAGTATGCTGGCCGCTACGAGAACTACTTCAAGAACATTGAGGTTGTCGACGGTGTCCTGACCCTCGGTGTGAAGTGGAATGCCCTTGCACAGATGATGTTCGACCGCGTTCAGATCTTCCTTGCTGGAGCAGCCACTGGCTACGACTATGCTAAGGCATACGAGGACGTTCTCACCGGCGTCGACGCTGCCAACACCAATGCCAAGACCGTTTCTATCCAGGTTTATGACCTCAACGGACGTCGCCTCTACAATGCCCAGAAGGGTATCAACATCGTGCGCAAGCAGATGAGCGACGGCACCATCCGTACTGAGAAGGTTGTGGTTAAGTAAGTGTGCTACATCCACTACAATGAATAAATGGGCTGGCATGTCATCCTTGGCATGCCAGCCTTTTTCACAAAATCCACCTAATACTTTATCATGATGAAACTACGTCTTCTTCCTTTACTCTTCTCGCTGCTGTGCCTGACGGGCCATGCCCAGCAAAAGGCCGACGCCATCGAGAATCCCATGCTCTGGGCCGACTGCCCCGATCCCGACGTCATCCGCGTGGGCGACACCTTCTACATGGTCACCACCACCATGCACCTCATGCCCGGTGGCCCCGTCATGGCCTCTAAGGACCTGAAGAACTGGCAGACGGTGGGCTATATCTTCGACCGCCTGACCGACTCGCCCAAATACGACCTGCTGGAGGGCACCGTCTATGGCCGAGGCCAGTGGGCCACGTCGCTGAAGTACCACGACGGGCGTTTCTATGCCCTGCTGGCCCCCAACGAGCGCGGCGACATGGGCGACACCTACATCTTCACTGCCGAGAAAGCCGAAGGCCCATGGACCATTCACTCGCGGCTGCGCCATTTCCACGATGCCACCCTGTTTTTCGACGACGACGGCACTCCCTACGTCTTCTTCGGCACTGGCGAGATGTGCCAGCTGACGCGAGACCTGAAGGGCGTCGTAGAGGGCAGCCATCGCCACTACTTCCAGCGCGAGGCCGACGAGCGCGGACTGCTCGAAGGCACCCGCGTCATCAAGCACCATGGCACCTACTATGCCCTGCTCATCTCCCATGTCTATGCCCCCGGGCGCCATCGCCGCGAAGTGTGCTATCGCACCCGCGACCTCAATGGCCCGTGGGAGAAAAACGTCATCCTTGAGTCCGACTTCGGCGGATTCTCCTATCTGGCCCAAGGCACCATTGTCGACACCGAGGAGGGCGACTGGTATGGCATCATGTTCCAAGACCGTGGTGGGGTAGGGCGCGTGCTCACGCTGTCGCCCGTGCGCTGGATCGACGGCTGGCCCCAGCTGGGCGACGAACAGGGCAAGGTGCCCGCGACGATGCGTCCCTATCGCAGCGGACAGCCCCAGACCGCCATCGTCTGCAGCGACGATTTCTCCGCCTCGCAGCTGGGCCTCCACTGGCAGTGGAACCACAACCCCATCGACGCGTCGTGGAGCCTCGCCGAACGTCCCGGCTACCTCCGCCTGAAGACCCAGCGCGTGGTGCCCAACCTCTATCTGGCCCCCAACTCGCTGACCCAGCGCATGGAAGGGCCGCGCTGCACAGGCTCTGTCAGCCTGGACGTCCAGCACATGAAAGACGGCGACTGCTGCGGCCTGGCCGCCTTCAATGGCGACAGCGGTGTGCTCACCATCAAGAAGCAGGGCAAGCGGCTCGTGCTGGAGATGAGCGAGCAGAGCGTGAAACTGACCGACCAGGAGAAAGCCGTCACCGAGGTTGCCGAAACGCTGAAGGAGACTGTTCAGCTGCCGGCCAAGACCAAGACCGTGTGGCTCCGCCTTTCGGGCGATTTCAACCCAGGCAAGGACGAAGCCAACTTCTTCTACAGCCTCGACGGCCAGCAGTGGCAGCCCATTGGCAGCCGAGCCTACAAGATGCGCTTCGACTATCGCCGCCTGTTCATGGGCACCAAGTTTGCCATCTTCAACTATGCCACCAAGAAGGCCGGTGGCTATGTCGACGTCGATAGCTTTGACTATCAGCGCCAGTAATATCATGAAACCATAACTAATCTTTCAATAATGCAACGGAAACTTATCCTACTCTCATTCCTCTTTGCACAATGCCTGTCGTTTGTTGCCTCGGCTCAGACCGTTCGGCTCAATGCCACTGTGCAGCATCAGCACATCACTGGCTTCGGCGGCTTCGTCTGCTCCCCCCAGTTCGGCTACAACCACATGAGCACCAGCGACATCAAGAAAGTGTGGGGCCAGGGCAGCACCGTGGGGTGCAACATCATGCGCCTCTACATTCCCATTGGGCGCAACGCCTGGAACCATTCGCTTCAGACGGCCAAGACGGCCAAGCAGCTGGGCCTCATCGTCTTTGCTTCGCCTTGGGGCCAGCCTGCCGAGTGGAAGACCAACGGCACCAGCAACGCCAAGAACAGCGACGGCACCACCGGCAAGCTGAAGCGCGAGAACTGGCCCGACTATGCCCAGTACCTGGAAGACTATGTGCAATATCTGCGTCAGAACGGCGTAGAACTCGACGCCATCTCCATCCAGAACGAGCCCGACTGGCCAGCCGAGTATGCCGGCTGCCTGTGGTCGGCGCAGGAGATTGCCGAGTTCGTCAAGACCTATGGCTCCTCCATCAGCTGCAAGGTCATGGCACCTGAGACGCTGGCCGTCAGCGACAGCTACGTCAACGCCCTGAACAACACCAATGTGCTGCCCCATTTCGACATCTACGGAGGCCACCAGTACGGCGGCATCCAGTCGGCCTACAAGAAACTGGCCGCCAAGGGCAAGGAACTGTGGATGACGGAATATCTCATCAACTGGAACGAGGCTGAGAACAACACCCGCAATTTCAGCTACGAGAAGGACGTCTTCAACTTCTTCCGCGCCATCAACACCTGCATGCTGGGCGATTTCAACGCCTGGATTCACTATGCTGCCAAGCGCTACTACGGCATGCTGGGCGACGGCCAGCGGGGCACCACCAGCGGCACGGTGACCAAGCGCGGCTATGTCATGGCCCACTTCGCCCGCTTCGTCACGGGCATGAACCGCATCGACGCCTCCTTCGTGGGCACCTCCGTCGAGGGCTCGGCCTATCTCTCTGAGTCGGGCGACACGGCCGTGGTGGTGCTGGCCAATGAGGCCGCCCAGGCCGTTGACCTCACCGTTGACCTGCCTTTCTACACCACGTCGGGCAGCCTCTGCACCACCACGAAGACCAAGAACTTCACCACCCAGACGCTCGCCCTCGATGCCAAGACCTGCCGGCCCAAGGTCAACATTCCCGCTCAGGGCGTGGCCACGGTGCTCTTTGTGCGCAGCCGCGACCGTCAGCCCTCGAACATGACCGCCAGCGTCAGCCGCTTCGACCGCATTGACGACATGACGCCCACGCGCACCACCTTCGGCACCACCTACAAGCTCAGTGGCAAGACCAAGACCTTCGACCACAGCAATCCGCTCATCTCCACCCGCACCAATGCCTCCAGCGGCTATCTGGAACTCAGCGACCGCTTCTCGCAGCTGGTCATGGAGGTGAAGAAGGTGAGCTCGACCATGAACTACACCACGTCGAACACCACCCTCATCTATGTCAATGGTCTTGGCCAGGTGGCCAGCCACAACTATGGCGAGCTGGACTGGAACCGTCGTGAGAACTTCAGCCTTGTGTTCGACCTCTCGCCAGCCACGCTTACCGACGGCTGTCGGGGGCTCATCAGCCTGACCAACAACAACTGGTCGTCGGTGCTCACCGTCACCTTCGGCGATGTCTATCTGGGCAGCAACTACGCAGCCAAGCTCAGCGGCGACTATGTGGCCGACGATAGCAATGTGTTCGATTTCAGTGAGGATGCCGCCTGCACCAGCCTCGACCTCAGCGCCGTGAGCCAGTTGCCCGCTTCGCTGCCCTGGCTTGAGGGAACCAACCGCGTGGCCTATGTCGGTGAGGGCAGTCCGCTGAAGGTGTCCAACGTCGTCGTGGGCAGCACGGCCGAGCAACTTTCGCTCAGCGCCGATGGTGGCGACTTCCGTCCTGCCAAGGCCTTCACGGCCGGTCAGGTGTCGTTTGCTTGCGCCGTGGACGGTCTTCGCCTGCTGATGTTGCCCTTCAACGCCGTCATCCCCGACGGTGCCAAGGCCTACGCCCTTGGCGACGACCTGTCGTTGCAGCAGCTGCGCTCCATTCCTGCCCACACGCCCGTGCTGGTCGAGGCTTCTGGCACCGTAGCCTTCACGGCCACCGATGCCGAAGTGGCCTTTGCCACCAGTGCGCTCACGTCCCAGCTTCGCGGCACTTATGTCAGCAGTCCGCTCTTTGCGGGCGACTATGTGCTGGGCCAGAGCAATGGCCAGTGGGGCCTGGTGCGCCTTGGCGCCTCGTCGCTCTTGTCACCGTTCGACTGCTATGCTGCTCCCGCCTCGCAGGCCGACTTCATCCCCTTCGACCTCTCGCTTACTGGCATTCAGCAGCTGTCTACAGCCTTGCCCGGCGAGGCCGCCCGCTTCGACCTTCAGGGTCGCCGCGTAGGGTCGGGAGCCAAGGGCCTGCATATCGTCCGCTCGGCCGACGGCAAGGTGCGCAAGGTCGTCTTCTGACATTCGGCTGGTGGCCTCCCGTGAGCATGCTCGCATGCGCTTTTCTCACGGGGAGCCTCCGCAGAAAAATTTCTCACGTGAGATTTTTTCACGGGAAGGCCTCCCAGAAAAAAATCTCACGTGAGATTTTTTCGTGCGGAGCCGCCCTCTGGAAAAACCCCGTGACACCGCGTATCTCCGCCTTTATGACATATTTCATAAAATATGGAACAAATATATAAGCGATTTTGACAAAAAAAAAGTAACTTTGCGGGCAAAAAAGAACTTAAACGAAATGAAAAAAACAATTAAAAGCTTGCTGCTGGTGGCACTCCTTTTCTGCACCTCGCTGACGGTGGCTGCCCAGCAGCGCCGTCCTATTGACAACCAACATCCGTTGTGGCTCATCCACATTGACGTGTGGAACAGTGCTGATCCCCAGAAAATCATCGACCTCATCCCCCAGGACATCAGGCCCTACGTCTGCATGAACCTGAGCCTCTCGTGCCAGTTCGACGAGGCCACCAACATGTATCGCATGCCCCGCTATGCCGTGCGCACCTACAAGTCGTGGGCCTCAGTGTGCCAGCAGAACGGCATGTGGTTCTCTTGCCAGCCCGCCTCGGGCGGCCATACCCACATACAGGACGACGACCTGGAAACCTTCGAGTATTTCTTCAAGACCTACCCCAACTTCCTGGGTTGGAACTATGCCGAGCAGTTCTGGGGCTTCAACGTGGCCGGCAACGAGAGCTCGTCGACCGACGTCAACCGCTGGGCACTGTTTGCCAAGCTGGTGGAGATGTCCCATCAATACGGCGGCTTCCTCACCGTCAGCTGGTGTGGCGGCATCTACCACATGAACACCAACCCCATAGCCGAGCTGAAGCGCAACAAGAACTTCATGCAGGCCTGCCAGAAGTATCCTGAGAGCATCCTCTTCCTTTACAAGTACACCCATTGCAGCTCGTTCTACAACAACGAGTCAGTTTGCTGGGGTCCCTTCGTCTCAGGCTTGACGAAGAACTACGGCGTGCGCTACGACAACTGCGGCTGGAACGACGCCCTGAACAAACTGCTTGGTGAAAAACATGGCAAGAAATATCCCGGCAGCGCCGGCATAGGCACCGTGATGGAGCAGACCTGCGTCAACGGCGGTGCCGTGTGGGACGGGCCCGAGCTCATCTGGAGCGGCGAGTGCTTCCAGAACCAAAGCAACTCCACCGTCGAGGGCTACACCCGTCGCAACTGGACCACCTTCCCCAACTTCAGGGGCATCTGGCTCGACATGTTCCGCGAGGTCATCAACGGAACGATGTACATCCCCTCTCGCGAGGAGATTCTCAACAAGACGAAGATTGTGGTCATCAACGACAAGGCCGACGACTACACCGCGTGGGACGACCTCTACGACAATCTCTACAAGCAGAACGACCCCTTCAACCGTGGCAACGGCCGCTGGGAGGACAACTGCCTGTATCTGAAGAAGACCGGCCGCTATGGTGCCGTGCCCATCGTGACGGGACTCTACGACGACCTGGCCAAACAGATTCCCGTGCAGGTGAAGAAGTCGAACTACACTTCGCGCTGGGCCACCCCGTCCAAGAAGGTGAGCGAGTTCAACGAGCAGTACCCCGAGGTGTCGACGGGCGACCTCTACGTCAATCGCTACAAGAACCAGCTGGTCACCTACACCCCTTATTCCTACATGAACAAGAAGAAGAGGGCACAGGCAGAGATTCCCCTTCAGTACAACACCTGCGAGACGCTGGCGCTGAACTATGGCAAGCTGTCAAGCGGCATGGTGCGCGAATATGCCGACCACATCGACTTCTATCTGAACAACTATCGCAACGACTCCATCGCTGCCCAGGTTGACACCATCATTGTGAGGGGCGTGACCGAGCAGCCCACCTACACCCTGACCAAGCACTCTACGGGAGCCCCCGGCATGTCGTCGACAGTAACCGACAAGTATGACGAAGAAGCCCATACCTACACCCTCAGCGTGAAGCACATGGGTCCGCTCACGCTGTCGGTAGCCTGCAAAGGCGCCGCCCAGCGTGAGGCCACCGACCTGCTGCCCTCTGAGCCGCTGCCCCTTCCTCAGCAGCCGGCCAGCTTCAAGGGCAACATCATCATCGAGGCCGAGAACATGGACTATAAGAGCGTGAAGAACGTGGCGCTGACCCATTCGGGCTGGTGGGCACAGGACATGATGGACTTCGCCGGCATGGGCTACGTAGAGATGGGCACCAACACCAGTGCCGCCCTGCGCCATCAGCTCACGCTGAATGAAGGTGGGGAGTATGACATCCTCATCCGCTACTGCAACACCACGAAGGCGGCCAACATTGCCGTCACCGTGAATGGCAGCAAGCAGAACGTGGCTTGCGAGAAAGTGAACAAGAACGACTGGCATAAGGCCAAGCTGACTGCCACCCTGAAAGAGGGGAAGAACAATCTCGTCATCAATAGCAATGGCTTGGGCATGACCATCGACCAGATTATCTACTCGCCTGTGGGCACGCCTGAGGAGAAATTCCTCGTCACCGTCAGGGACGACGAGAACGGCACCGTGGTGCCCGATGTCAACGAGGCGGCCGAAGGCGACGTGGTCACCCTGAGGGTAGAGGCCAAACCGGGCTTCCAGCTGAAAGAACTGCGTGTGGTGAACTCCGTTTACTACACCATGTCGAAGACCATCGCCCTGGGCGACGACCCTGAGACCATCACCTTCGTCATGCCCGATGACAACGTCACCATCAAGCCCCTCTTTGCCGACCTGACATCGGCCTACAAGCTCGATTTCGTGGATGTGCTCAACGGAGCCATGCCTGAGGGATGGCGCTGCGTGCAGGCCAACAACGAAGTTCATGAATATCCTAACACCTTCGGCTCGGGCGCCCGCACCTTCGTGGGCTTCACCGGCTATCAGGGCAAGGCCCTCTACTGGCGCGACAACTGCGCTGAGTATGGCCGTCAGGCCAACTATCGGCTGACGTTAGCACCTGGCAGCTATAAGCTCACCTATGCCATGGCCGCCTGGAAGGAAAGCCCCAAGTACAAGGTGCAGATTCTCAACCTCTCTACCGGCAAGGCCATCGCCACTGGACAGACCGTCACCGCCGCCCCCAATGCCGGGGGCAACACCAGTGCCAACATCAGTTCGGCCGTGGCGCGTGAGCTGGAGTTCACCATTGCCGACCAGGGCAACTATGTCGTTCGCTTCGCCGATGCCACCACCACCGGCGGCATGCACGAGTTCCTGCTGGCAGAATGCCGCATCAACAATGTCACGCCCAGCGGCATCCAGCTGGTTGATGCCGACGGTCAGCAGCGCACCATCATTTACGATGCCTCGGGTCGTCAGCGCGAGCAATTGGGCCGTGGACTGAACATCATTCGCACTGCCGATGGCAGAACCAAGAAAATCATTAAACGCTGATAATATGAAGAAGTTATTGTTTCTGACGCTGTTGTTAGGCTTTGCAGCAACCATCACCGCACAGGAGCATCGGTTGTGGTATAGCCGTCCCGCCACCCACTGGCTGGAGGCACTTCCCGTAGGCAACAGTCATTTGGGAGCCATGGTCTATGGCGGCACCAACGTTGAGGAAATTCAGCTGAACGAGGAGACCTTCTGGAGCGGCTCGCCCCACAACAACGACAGCCCTGAGGCCAAGGCACACCTGCAAGAGGTGCGTCAGCTCATCTTCCAGGGCAAGGAAGGCGAGGCTGCGAAGATCATCGACAAGTATTTCGTGAAAGGGCCCCACGGCATGCGCTATCTGCCCATGGGCAGCCTGAAGCTGGACTTCGGCCATCAGGAGGTGGCAGACTATGAGCGGGTACTGAATCTGGACGATGCCACCGTCACTACACATTATTCTTATAATGGCACTCGTTTCCAGCGCACTGTTTTCGCTTCGCAGGCCGATGACGTCATCATCATACGTATCACGGCTGACCGGCCTTCCGCCATCTCCTTCACCCTGTCTTTCGACAGCCCGTTGCAGACGGAACGGATGGTGGCCGATCGCCAGCTGATAGCCGTCGTTCATGGCCAGGATCATGAGGGCATCAAAGCCGGCCTTAGGGCTGAATGCCGTGTGAAGGTAGAGGGCGAGATGGGCTTGATCAAACAAGAGGGCGATGCCATTAGGATTGGCATGGCCAACGACATTACCATTTATGTGGCCGCTGCCACCAACTTCGTGAACTATCACAACATCTCGGGTAATGCCGCTGACAAGAACCGCCAGACGTTGGCCTCGCTGCAAAGCAAGAACTACAAGAAACAGCTGAAGAACCATATCAAGAAGTATCAGGAACAGTACGGCCGCGTGAAGCTGGTGCTGCCGAAGAACGAGAATTCTTCGCTTGAGACCGACAAGCGCGTGCAGGCTTTCGAGCAAAATCCCACTGACCTGGACTTGGTGTCGCTGATGATGCAGTACGGACGCTATCTGCTCATTTCCTCCTCGCAGCCCGGTGGCCAGCCCGCTAATCTGCAGGGCGTGTGGAACGACAAGGTGAATGCCCCTTGGGACTCGAAGTACACCATCAACATCAACGCCGAGATGAACTACTGGCCGGCGCTCATCGGAAACCTGGCCGAAACGCAGCTGCCACTGTTCAGCATGATTCGCGATTTGAGCAAGACCGGAGCCAAGACCGCAGCTGACATGTATGGCTGCCGGGGATGGGTGGCCCATCACAACACTGACCTCTGGCGCATTGCCGGCCCTGTCGACGGCACTCCCTGGGGCATGTTCCCAACGGGCGGGGCTTGGCTCACCACCCACATCTGGCAGCATTATCTCTACACGGGCGACAAGCAGTTCCTGGCCGACAACTATGACGTGATGAAAGGTGCGGCCGACTTCCTCATAGACTACTTGCAGCCTTATCCCGCCACGGGCGAGGTGAAGCAGGCTGCGGGCTGGCTGGTCACCGCTCCCACCGTGTCGCCCGAACATGGGCCGGCAGGGAAAGGAACCAACGTCACGGCCGGCTCTACCATGGACAATCAGATTGTCTTCGACGTGCTCAGCCAAACGCTCCAGGCCGCCAAGGCTCTGGGCAAGGACAGCTCATCACTCATCACTTATCGCTCATCACTCCAGAATCTACCACCCATGCAGATTGGCCGCCACGGTCAGTTGCAGGAATGGATGATCGACGGCGATGACCCGAAGGACGAGCACCGCCACATCAGTCAGCTCTATGGGCTGTATCCGTCAAATCAAATCTCGCCCTACAGTCATCCCGACCTGTTCACCGCCTCTGCCAACACACTGAGGCAGCGAGGCGACATGGCCACAGGATGGAGCCTCGGCTGGAAAACCAATTTCTGGGCACGCATGCTCGACGGCAACCATGCCTTTACCATCATCAAGAACATGCTGCACCTGTTGCCCGACGACCGCTCCATGCGTCAGCATCCCAACGGGCGCACCTATCCCAACCTCTTCGACGCTCACCCGCCGTTCCAGATTGACGGAAACTTCGGCGTTTCGGCAGGCATCTGCGAGATGCTGCTGCAGAGCCACGACGGAGCCGTACATCTGCTGCCCGCCTTGCCCGACAGTTGGGCCGATGGCGAGGTGCATGGCCTGCGTGCCCGTGGCGGATTCATCGTCGACGAAGTATGGAGCGAGGGCAAACTTCTTTCGGTCGTCGTCCGCTCAACCATTGGCGGCACGCTGCGCCTGCGCTCCTATTGGCCTTTGAAGGGTAGGGGTGTGAAGGAGGCTCAAGGCCCTTGCCCCAACGAGCTGTATGCTCCGGCCGACATCCGTCAGCCCCTGCATTCACAGGAGCTGAAGGACTTTGCGCTGCTGCCCTTGCGCAAGGTCTACGAATATGATGTGCAAACAAAACCTGGTGGAGAATATACATTTAATATAGAATAGCATGAAAAGAGAATTATGTTCTGTGGTTGCCCTCTTCCTGGCTACCGCGCTGGCTGGCCCTGTGCTGGCCATGGAGAAACGCTTCAATAGTCCCGACGGCAAGACTGAAGTGGTGCTGAACGACGAGGGCGGCCGTCCTACCTATCAAGTGAACTTGCAAGGGACACCTTTCTTAAACCCATCACCATTGGGCTTAAAACTCAACTTCGCCGACCTGACGCAGGGCTTAACGTTGAAAGACTGTGCAGTGAAGACGGTCAGCGACCAATATGAACTGAAGACGTGGAAGCAGAGCCATGTCAGCTACGAGGCTACGGAGGCTGTCTGCCAGTTTGAGCAAGATGGCAGGAAGTCCCTTGACATCATTTTCCGTGTGAGTAACCGTGATGTGGCCTTCCGCTATCAGCTCTACCCCAAGCGGGGGCGGGGCGGCGAGACCCTGGCTGCCGTCATCGAGGGCGAGGCTTCGGGCTTTGTTCTACCCGATGGCACCACCACCTTCCTCTGCCCGCAGTCGAAGCCAATGACGGGTTTTGCCCGCACGGCTCCCAGCTATGAGACGAGCTATGCCTACGACGAGGAAATGGGAAAGAACGGCTGGGGCGATGGTTATACCTTTCCATGTTTGTTCCGTGAGAGTGGCGGCTGGCTGCTCATCAGCGAGACGGGCAACGACGGCGGCTATGTGGGCTGCCATCTCGAAAACACTGGCGGCGGAAATTACCGCATCGCCTTCCCTAACCCTGCTGAGCTGAACGGCTTTGGTGCCTCCACCGTTCAGACTGCTCTGCCGGCGTTCACTCCTTGGCGCACCATCACCCTGGGCACCACGCTGGCTCCCATCGTTGAGAGCACCGTGGCCAATGACTTGGTACAGCCCAAGTATGAAGCCTCGAAGGACTATACCTATGGCAAGGGCTCGTGGTCGTGGATCATCGGCATGGATGCCAGTTGCAACTTCGATGAGCAGAAACGCTACATCGACTTCTCTGCCGCCATGGGCTATCGTTCGGTACTGGTCGATGCCCTGTGGGACACGCAGATAGGCTACGAGCGTATGGCCGAGCTGTCGCGCTACGCTCAGTCGAAAGGTGTGGGCCTCTTCCTTTGGTATAATAGCAACGGTGCATGGAACGATGCTCCGCAGGGGCCTCGTCACAAGATGGACAAGAGCGCTGTCCGCCGCAAGGAAATGGCATGGATGAAGCAGAATGGCATCTTGGGCATCAAGGTCGATTTCTTTGGCAGCGACAAGCAGCCCATGATGCAGCTCTATGAGGATATTCTCACCGATGCCAACGAGTTTGGCATCCAGGTCATCTTCCATGGTTGCACGCTGCCCCGTGGCTGGGAGCGGATGTTCCCCAACTATGTGGCCAGCGAGGCTGTGCTGGCCAGCGAGAACCTGCATTTCGGCCAGGGGGCTTGCGATGCCGAGGCCAAGAACGCCTGCACGCACACCTTCATCCGCAATGTGGTGGGCTCGATGGACTTTGGCGGCTCCACGCTGAACAAGCGTTACAGCGTGGACAATCAGCGTGGCACCACACGCCGCACCAGTGATGTCTTCGCCCTCGCCACGGCCGTACTCTTCCAGAGCAGCGTGCAGCACTTCGCCCTGGCGCCCAATAACCTGACCGATGCACCGCAATGGGCCGTCCAGTTCATGAAGGATGTGCCTACGCTGTGGGACGAAGTACGCTACATCGATGGCTACCCAGGCCGTTATGCCATCATCGCCCGTCGCTCTGGCAACAAGTGGTATGTGGCTGGCATCAACGCCCAGAAGGAAACGGTGAAGACCACCCTTACGCTGCCTTCGGCTGATAAGGAAGTGACGCTCTATAGCGACGATGCACAACTCAGTGGCAGCATGAAGACCGTGAAGGTGAAGCGTCAGTCGCTGAAAGTGGAAATGCCCGAGAACGGCGCCTTCCTTGTGGTATGCAATGCAAATGGAATTAACTAATACATTTATATAATATGAAAAAGAAACTTTTTTCGTTTGGTATGATGCTTTTGGCTGCATTGGGCGCCAAGGCTCAGAATCCCTATCTGCCCCTTTGGGAGCATGTGCCCGATGGTGAGCCTCGCGTGTTTGAAGACCCCGACCAGCCAGGCAAGTTCCGTGCCTACATCATCGGCTCGCACGACGTGACCTACACAGCCTACTGTGGCCCCGACATCCGCATGTGGTCGGCCCCTGTGGAAGACCTTTCGCAGTGGCGCGACGAAGGTCCCATCTTCACCTGGTATGTCAATGGCCAATGGGACACGATGTTCGCCCCCGATCTGGTGGAAACCGTGGACAAGGCTACTGGCAAGAAGACCTATTGGCTCTATCCGCACAGCCGTGGTTGGCGCCGCACGCCGATGGTTTGTCGTGGCGACCGTCCCGATGGCCCCTTCACGCCGGTGAATCTGACGGAGGATGGCACTCAGTGCCTGCCAGGCTCGTTCATCGACTTCGATCCCTCGGTGTTCATCGAGCCGGTCACCAGCAAGAAAGACAAGGACTTCGCCAAGGGCTATCGTGCCTACGTGTTCTATGGCTTCCAGCACTCAACGGCAGTAGAGCTTGACCAGAACACGATGTACTCAAAGCGCGAGGGCACCGAACCCATAGACCCCTTCATCCCTGCCAGCAGCCGCGACGGAAAGCTCCTCGATAAGGAAGGCTCAGAGTATAAGGCGCTTTACAAGGGGCAGAACCCGCTTGACTTCAACTTCTTTGAGGCCAGCAGCATCCGCCAGGTTGGCAACAAATACGTGATGGTGTTCAGCGGCTACAGTGGTCAGGAGTATGGCCTGGGCCAGACCAATTCTGCCCTGCGCTATGCTTACGGCGACACTCCGCTTGGTCCTTGGCGCTCGGGTGGCGTGCTCGTCGACTCACGTGGCGTAGTGCTGAACGAGGACGGCTCGAAACTCATCACCACCAATGCTGCCCACAATACCCACGGCTCGTTGCAGGAAATCAATGGCCAGTGGTATGTATTCTACCATCGTCCGCCGCGTGGCTTCGGCAATGCCCGTCAGGCCATGGTGGCCCCTGTGAAGATTGTGTGCGACAAGAAGCCCGTGGCCAAAGGCGGTCAGGTGCGCATCACTGGTTACGATCCTTTCACGCCAAATAATGAGTGGACGGCCAAGGCCACCGATGGTAACGAATACACCGGTGCCGAGGTGACCAGCGAAGGCTTCCAGATCTTCGGTCTGCCTCCTTACGCTTACTACTCTGCTGGCCTGGCCTGCTTCATGTATGGCCCCAACGCCAACAACTGGATGCAGGACAACCACGATGTGTGGAACAACTCGATGGACCTGGCCGGCATTCAGAACGGCGGCATCGTCGGCTTCAAGTATTTCGGCTTCGGCGGCCTGGCCCAGGACACGAAGGGCTGCAAGGCTTTCGAGGGCACGAAACAGGGTGACGGTACGACCTTGACTCTGAACCTAACCCCTGGTGGTCACGGCGCTTTCACCATTCACATCAAGCTCGACGACCCTTGGAAGGGTAAGGAGGTGGCTAACTTGGTTGTTCCCGCCGATGCCCGTCGCGAGGCCACAGGCTTTGTGGTGAACATACCTGCCGTAGAGGGACTCACCGGCAAGCACGCCATTTACCTCGTAGCAGAAGGTCCCGAGGTACAGGCTCCCCAGCAGCCCCAGTTCGGTGGCCGTCGTCCGCAGCAGCCTCAGCGTCCGCAAGGACTTTTCGACCTCCACGGCATTGGCTTTGCCAAGGCTGGCAAGGGCTGTTTCGCTCCTGCTGTGCCCCGGGTGACCATCACTGCCGACGGCCAGAAGCTCAACATCCCCTCCACGCCGATCTACTTCACCGCCCAGAATGGCTTTGCCGAGGCTAACCGCTATCAGGTCTATGGCCGTCTGTTGGCAGGCAGCAAGCTGGAGGCCAAGGCCGACGTCCCTGGAGTGAAGTTCGACATCAGCCCCATTGTTGAGGGCCGCGCCACCATTAAGGCTACCTATCAAGGGCAGACAAAGATATTCTTAATCAACTAAAAACAACTATACTCAATGAAACACATGCATCTATCCCTGCTCGTGGCAGCCCTGCTCATGGTTATGCCAGGCAGCATGGTGGCCCAGAAGAAGAAGGCTGCCAAGAAGACAACGGTTGAGAATGTTGCTCAGCCTGACGAAAACTTCTATATTTTCCTCTGTTTCGGACAATCGAACATGGAGGGAGCCGCCCGGCCTGAGGCTGCCGACCTGGCCAGCCCCGGCCCACGCTTCCTGCTCATGCCCGCTGTCGATTTCCCTGCCACCGACCAGCGCCCAGCCCGCAAAATGGGCGAATGGTGCGAGGCTTCGGCTCCCCTCTGCCGTCCTAACACAGGCCTGACGCCTGTCGACTGGTTCGGCCGCACACTGGTGGCCTCGTTGCCTGAGAACATCAAGATTGGCGTTATCCATGTGGCCATTGGCGGCATCGACATCAAGGGCTTCCTGCCCGACAGCATCGACAACTATGTGAAGACCAAGGCCCCGAACTGGATGAAGGGCATGCTCCAGGCCTACGACAACAATCCCTACGAGCGCCTGGTCACGCTGGCCAAGAAAGCCCAGCAGGATGGCGTCATCAAGGGCATCCTCATGCACCAGGGCGAGACCAACACCGGCGACCCGAAGTGGGCCGGCATGGTGAAGCAGGTCTACGACAACCTCTGCGGCGACCTTCAGCTGAAGCCCGAGGATGTGCCCCTCTTTGCCGGCAATATCGTGCAGGCTGATGGCAAGGGCGTATGCATCGGTTGCAAGAAGCAGATTGATGAGCTGCCTAAGACACTCCATACCTCGCAGGTCATCTCCAGCGATAACTGCACCAACGGCCCCGACCGTCTGCACTTCGATGCTGCCGGCTATCGCGAGCTGGGCTGTCGCTATGGCGAGGCCGTGGCCCGCTTCCTGGGCTACGAACCTAAGCGTCCGCAGAACCTGCCCGTGGCTGCAAAGAAGATTGACGTGCCTGCCGACGCCGTCACGGCCGAGACTACCATCGAGGGCAACGAGTTCCCCAAGGTGGACAAGCAGCGTCGCGCCTACTTCAGCATCAACGCCCCACAGGCTAAGAAGATTGTGGTGGACATCTGCAACAAGAAGTACGACATGCAGCCCGTGGGCAATGGCCGCTTCATGGCTGTCACCGACCCGCTGCCCGTGGGCTTCCACTACTATTTCATGAACATCGACGGCGTGAACTTCATCGACCCCGCTACCGAGACCTTCTTCGGTTGCAACCGCGAGGCTGGCGGCATCGAGATTCCCGAAGGCCCCGAGGGCGACTACTACCGTCCGCAGCTGGGCGTGCCCGCCGGTTGTGTGCGCAGCATCTACTACTACAGCAACGAGCAGAAGCGTTGGCGTCACGCCATGGTCTACACCCCCGCCGAATACGACCAGAAGAAGGGCTTCAAGAAGCGCTATCCCGTGCTCTACCTCCAGCATGGCATGGGTGAGGGCGAGACCAGCTGGGCCTTGCAGGGCAAGATGCAGCACATCATGGACAACGCCATTGCCAGTGGTGAGGCTGTGCCGATGATTGTGGTCATGGAGAGCGGTGACATTAAGGCTCCCTTCGGTGGCGGCTCCAACCGTCAGGGCATGAGCGACTACGGCGCTTCGTTCTATCCTGTGCTGCTGAACGACCTCATCCCCTATATCGACCAGAACTTCCGCACGAAGACCGATCGCGAGAACCGCGCCATGGCCGGACTGTCGTGGGGCGGCCACCAGACCTTCGACATCGTGCTGAATAACCTCGACAAGTTCGCCTGGATGGGCACCTTCAGCGGAGCTATCTTCGGCCTCGACGTGAAAACGGCTTATAACGGCGTCTTCGCCGATGCCGACGCGTTCAACAAGAAGATTCACTACTTCTATATGAACTGGGGCGAGGAAGACTTCATCAAGGGCACGCAATTAGTGAACAGCCTGCGCCAGCAGGGCATCAAGGTCGAGTCCAGCGAGTCGGCCGGCACCGCCCACGAGTTCCTTACCTGGCGTCGCGGCCTGCATGAGTTCATTCCGCATATTTTTAAGTAAATAGAAAAAACTCCAAAAAGACCCCCAGGAAGCCTCCCCAAGCCCCTCCGAAGGAGGGGATGTCTGGATAGACAATGGTGGTACAGTATTATTTTGTATTAGAATGTAGAGTATGAAAAGATTAAATCTAACCAAACACCCCCTCCTTTGGAGGGGCTTGGGGAGGCTTTTTGGGAGGCTCTTTGGGATGCTTTTATCCCTCTTCCTCTTCCCCCTTGCCTCCATGGCAGCCGAGCCGTTCATCGTCTTCACGCCTCAGGCCGATGCCCTTGAACTGAAGGCAGGCACTATCAGCTTCAGCGAGCAGGAGAACGAGGGCGTGAAGATAGCCATCCAGAACCTGCGCACCGACATGCAGAAGACCATCGGCCAGGAAGTCGCCGTGCTCGTGGGCACCGTGGGCTGCAATGCCGACATCGACCGCATGGTGAAGCAAGGGCTGTTGCCCGACCTGAAGGGCCGCCGCGAGAAGTTCATCATCACAACTACGGCCAGCGGCCAGCCCGTCATTGCGGGCAGCGACCGCCGTGGCACCATCTACGGCGTCTATGAGCTGTCGCGCCAGCTGGGCGTCTCGCCCTGGTACTGGTGGGCCGATGCCCCCATCGAGCGTCACGCGCACGCGTATATAAAGAAAGGTGTCTTTACCGACGGCGAGCCGGCCGTGGAGTTCCGCGGCTTGTTCCTCAACGACGAGGCTCCCTGCCTCACCTCGTGGGTGAAGAACACCTGGGGCACCAACTATGGCGACCACCGCTTCTACGAGAAGGTCTTCGAGCTCATCCTTCGCCTGAAGGGCAACTATCTCTGGCCCGCCATGTGGAGCTGGGCTTTCTATGCCGACGACCCTGAGAACGGCAAGACCGCCGACCGCATGGGCGTCATCATGGGCACCAGCCACCACGAGCCCATGGCCCGCAACCATCAGGAATATGCCCGCAACCGCCGCGAGTGGGGCGCCTGGAACTATCAGACCAACCAGCAGAAGCTCGACCAGTTCTTCCGCGAAGGCATCGAGCGCATGAAAGGCACCGAGGACATCGTCACCATTGGCATGCGTGGCGATGGCGACGAGGCCATGGGTGACAAGACCGACGTGGCCCTGATGGAACGCATCGTGAAGAACCAGCGTCGCATCATCAAGGAGGTCACTGGAAAGCCCGCCGAGAAGACCACCCAGCTCTGGGCCCTCTATAAGGAGGTGCAGGACTACTACGACGCCGGCTTCCGCGTGCCCGACGATGTCATCGTCCTCATCAGCGACGACAACTGGGGCGACATCCGTCGCGTGCCCAATGCCGAGGAGCGCAAGCACAAGGGCGGATGGGGCATCTACTACCACGTGGACTATGTCGGAGCACCACGCAACACCAAGTGGCTCAACGTCACCCAGACGCAGCAGATGTTCGAGCAGCTCTCGCTGGCCTACGACTTCGGCATCCAGCGCCTGTGGATTCTGAACGTGGGCGACCTCAAGCCCATGGAGTACCCCATCCAGCTGTTCA
Organism: Prevotella sp.; assembly: GCA_017400455.1. Classification (GTDB taxonomy): domain Bacteria; phylum Bacteroidota; class Bacteroidia; order Bacteroidales; family Bacteroidaceae; genus Prevotella. The sequence continues at coordinate 46,047 of JAFPTC010000047.1, forward strand.
TGGACATGGCCTGGAACCCCAAGGAGTACACCCAGCAAACCGTCACTGACCACACCCGCCGCTTCTTCGCCAGCACGCTCGGCGCCCCCGCCTCCGTGCCCTCCGCCTCCGCTGCAGTGCCAGCCGCTTCTCCGGCTGGCCTCTCCGCCGTCTCTCCCGTCTCCTCCCTCGTCGAGGAAGCCACCGCCATCTACAACCTGAACTGCAAGTACATGGCCCGCGTCACCCCCGAGATGCTCGACGCCCGCACCTACAACGTTGAAACAGGCGAATGGCGCCAGGTGGCCGACGACTATCAGCGCCTGGAGCTGCGCGCCCTGCGCCTCTACGAGCAGGTGCCCGCCCCAGCCCGCGACTTCTACCGCCAGCTCATCCTCTTCCCCGTTCAGGCCATGGCCAACGTCTACGACATGTACTACGCCCAGGCCATGAACCAGTACCTGGCCCGCCAGGGCCGTCCCGAGGCCAATGAGTGGGCGGCCCGCGTGGCCCAGTGCTTCCGTCGCGACTCCCTGCTCTGTGCAGCCTATAACAACGAGATTGCCGGCGGCAAGTGGCGCGGCATGATGACCCAGAAACACATTGGTTATCGCTCGTGGAATGATGACTTCCCCCGCGACATCCTGCCGCGCACGGTGGCTGTCGCTTCCGCCCCGGCCGGCGGCTACTCCTTCACCCACAGCGCAGGCTACGTTTCCATGGAGGCCGAGCACTACTACAGCGCCCAAGCCCCCGAGGGCTCGCAGTGGAGCATCTATCCCGACTACGGTCGCACCCTCAGCGCCGTGGCCCTGACGCCCTACACCCAGCCCGTGGGCAATGCGCAGCTCAGCTATCGCTTCACCCTGCCTGCCGATGCACCCGCGAAGGTGAAGGTACGCGTGGTGGTGAAGTCAACCCTCGACTTCCTCAACGTAGGAGGCCATGAGTATGCCGTCAGCCTCGACGGCTCCGAGCCGCAGGTGGTCAACATGAACAAGACGCTCGTCGACCGCCAGCCCTACATGTACTCCGAGTTCTATCCCACCATTGCCCGCCGCATCATCGAGAAGGAGGTAGAGCTGCCCGTGGCTGGTGGCCAGAGCACCCATGTGCTCACCCTGCAGCCCCGCCATCCCGGCATCGTCTTCGAGAAAATAGTTGTCGACTTCGGCGGCTATCGTCCGTCCTATCTCTTCATGGACGAATCGCCCTGCAGCCGTGCACAATAATTTTTTCGGAGCCTGCAAACCTTTTTGCAGGCTCCGAAATTATTTGGATTCTTCCATATTATTTCGTGCTTTTGCACAAATACGAAATAAACTTAGCCACGTAAGACCGACTGAATAAAACTCGGAATCCAGCGCCCGCCCACACATATAAGCCCGCCCGCTCGGAGTTATAAGGGCGGCCGCCCTTATTAATGTGGGCGGCCGTCCGAATCGTGCAACCCGGTACCTTTTTCCCTGTTACTCAGTGCCTTTTCCCTTTTTCTCCCGTGTCTTTCCCCTTTTATCCAGCGCTCCCGTTTCAGCAGACTGTGGCTTCTGAGTGAAAAAGCCTTCCCATTCTGACGGGAGGCTTCGGGAGGGTCAGAAGGACCCGCTGCGTGCCACGGAGGTGGGGCCTGTCCCTTGGTGGAAGAGGCAGGACCAGAAGGACGATATTATTAAAAAAGATGTATTAATATTTGCGAGTGTGGGAGAAAATGCTTAATTTTGCAAAACTAATCATCACACTAAGACAACGATAACTACGAATGAAGAGATTTTATGAGATTTTTGCATGGCTGGTAGCCTGCCTGTGCGTCATGCCCGCAGGGGCACAGACGCCTGCTTTCCCGGGTGCCGAGGGTCATGGCCGCTATGTGGCCGGTGGCCGGGGCGGCAAGGTGGTTCACGTGACGACGCTCAACGACAGCGGCACTGGCTCGTTCCGCGAGGCGGTGAAGGGGTCTGACAAGAAGGTGGTGGTGTTCGACGTGGGCGGCGTCATCGCCCTCGGCAGCGACGTCACCATTGGGGCCAACACCACTATTCTGGGACAGACGGCGCCCGCACCGGGCATCACCCTGCGCTACTACACGCTGCTCTATGGCGGCGATAACATCGTGGTTCGCTTCATCCGCAGCCGCCGTGGCGAGGAGCGCGACGTCAACGACGGTGCCGATGCCACCTGGACGCGACGCCACACCGGCATCATGCTCGACCACTGCTCCTTCTCGTGGTCTATCGACGAGGTGGCCTCGTTCTACGACAACAATAATTTCACCATGCAGTGGTGTACCATCGGCGAAAGCCTGAACGACGCCGGCCACGGCAAGGGTGCCCATGGCTATGGCGGCATCTGGGGCGGCAAGCTGGCCTCGTTCCACCACAACCTCATCTGCCACGTGAACAACCGCTCGCCGCGCTTCAACGGAGCCCGCTACGAGTGGGACGGCTATCTGTCGAACAAGCTCTATGCTGAGTATAAATGGGCCAACAACGTGCAGGCCGAGAACGTGGACTTCCGCAACTGCGTCATCTACAACTGCGGCAATGGCTGCTATGGCGGTCCTGGCGGCGGCTACATCAACATTGTGAACAACTACTACAAGACGGGCCCTGCCGCCAGCACCAGTCGCGTGACGCAGGTGACGGTGGGCGCATCGGGCAACTCCACCACGGGCGACCTGGTGGGCCTGACCAGCCGCTACTTCATCCACGGCAACCAGATGAACCAGAAGGCCAACTTCGACGGGTGGTCGACTATCAGCTATGACAGCGGCACCTTTACCATCGACGGCCGCCACTGGAGCATCGACCCCAAGCATTTCTATGGCGACACCGTGACCTACAAGAAGAACACGGCCGGTAAGGACTGCGTGTGCATTCAGCTTGACGGTCCCGGCGCTCCTTCGGGCGAAGTGACCACCCACACGGCAGCCAAGGCCTTCGACAAGGTGCTGACCCATGCCGGCGCCTCGCTGTCTCAGGACGATGTGGACGCCCGCTACTTCAAGGAGGCCCGCAACGGCACGGCCACCTACACGGGTTCGGTGAGCAAGAAGAAGGGACGCATCGACCGTGTGAAGGACGTGAACGGATATACCGAGGCCAATTTCGGCACGGGCAGTCGGCCGGCTGGCTATGATACCGACCGCGACGGCATTCCCGATGCCTGGGAAACGGCCAACGGACTGAACCCCAACAGCGCCGCCGACGGGCAGACCTACTCCCTTGACCCCAAGAAGTTCTACAACAACCTGGAGGTTTATGCCAACTCGCTGGTGCAGGACATCATGCTTTCCGGCAATGCCGATGCCACGGAGAGCGTGAGCGAATACTATCCGCCCTACAAGAAAGAAGACGGCACGGAGGTGGAAGCCGTGGAAGGCGGCAGCCAGGTGACGCCCGATGACGGCCATGGCGAGCTGTTCACCGTGCTCTTCAACGGCAGCGACGTGCAGAGCACCGATGGCTACTTCACCTTTGGCACCAGCGACAACAAGCACAACTTCAACACCAAGTTCCAGGGCAAGTATGACGATATGGAATTCTCCCAGGGCCTGAAGATGGAAGGCTCAACCGTCATTGCCTTCACAACCACCAGCCTGTCGACCGTCACCATCGTCCAGTCGACGTGGAGCGAGCACACCATCACCCTCGACGGCACGGAGCTGGAGCTGGCATCGGCCACAACGCCCGAGGGTAGCGAGGGCGTGCGCGTCTATACCATTGCCGACGTGGCCAAGGGCGACCACCTCATCAAGCGTGGCAGCGGCGAGAGCGGTATCTTCATGGTCAGCGTGAAGTATAGCGGCACGTCGGGCATAGAAAACCATAACCCTTCACTTTCCGTCAGGGAAACGGAGTATTACGACCTGCAGGGACAGCGCCTCGACGGTCCGCGCCGGGGGCTGATGATTCAGGTGAAGCGCCTCTCTGACGGAAGCATCCTCACCAAGAAAGTAACCTATTAAGTAACCGTTAAGAATTAAGTTGGTACAATGATGATGAATAAAACACAGAGATACAGAGACACAGAGCCTTATTCTTTCATAAGAAAAGCTCTGTACCTCTGTGTCTCTGTGTTTCAAAATCGTCCCAAGTTATTTTTTTATTATCACTAAAGCCGATAAATGTTTATGAAACAACAATTCCTGAAACTATTGACGGCCTGCCTGCTGATGACGCTCAGCGCCCACGGGCAGGAAGGCGGCATGGAAGAGAAACTGCTCTACAAGACCGACTTCAGCGAGTGGACTGAGGCCAAGGCCGCCAAGACCGAGAGTACCGTGGAGTGGACCACTAAGTACACCGAAGAGAAGCTGGACTTCACACTCTACAACACCGCCATCCTGCTGACCGAGGACAGTAAGTTTGCCAGCTACACCGAGCTGCCCCATAAATGTCTGCGTGCCGAGAAGGCGGCCGACCCATACGTGGTCACCAGCAAGCTGGCCAGCATCACCCGCGTGCGCTTCATCCACGGAGCCACGGGAGGCAGCCGAGGGTGGAAACTGGAGGCCAAGGGCGACGGCGATGAGGACTGGGTGGTCATCTCCGACAGCTACGCCAGCCCCAGCAGCTGGTGTGAGGTGGAGAAGGAGGTGGGACGCAGCAACGTGCAGCTGCGCTTTACCAACCTGAACGCCAGCCAGAACGCCTACCTCTTTGAGCTCGACATCTATGGCTTGGCCGACATGAGCCATTCGCCCTTGCTGGGCACCTTCCGTGCCAACGGCGTGGAGTACGTGGCCGGTGACATCTTTGAACAGGACAACAGCGGCAACTATGTGGCGACTATCGAGTTGTCGAAGCAGGCGCAGATGATTTCCGAGGCTAATCCCATAACCGACATCACCGCCGACAACGGCCAGATAGGCACCGTCACCTATCAGGGCACTGACACCCAGTGTGTCGTCACCATTCCCGTCACGGCCAATGGCCAGACGGTGAACTACGTGGCCACCTTCGTGCAGAAGCCCGACTTCACCCTGAGCTACATCAGTCCTGAGGACGGCACGACCGTGCTTGCCACGCAGCAGGTGGAGAAGGATTCGCCCATAGGTCATTTCCAGGGCGACGCCGCTTCTAACTATGCCATTCCTGCGGGCTATGCCATGCGCGGCTGGTTTGCCAAGCCCAGCGGCGGAAGGAAGTTCACCGTCGACGACATCGTCACTGGCAACCTCAACCTCTACGGTCGCTGCACCGAGATCGAGCAGCCCAGCAACACCAAGAAATATGTGTTCAACCTGGCCGACCAGTATTTCTATGCTGAAGATCACGAAGCATTCTGCCCCACAGGCACAGGAAAGTTCCACGACACCACTCACGGATGGGTGTTCTCGTCGGGCGACAAGATCGACCTGCTCGTAGGCCCTAAGGCAACTATCTCGTTCGCCGTCTGCAAATACTCTAAAGCCGATGCCAAGATTCTCATCGGCGGCACAGAGCTGGCAGCTTACTCCGATAGCGACGGCGACGTCGTGGCCTATAACTATGAGGGCCAGGGCGGTACGCTGCAAGCCACCATCGAAGGTTCGGGCTCCGTCTACCTGCACAGCGTCACCATCGTCAACACTTCCGAATTGAACTACGACCGACAGGGCGACTGGTACTTCGTCAAGGCAGGCAATGTAGAGAGCCTCGTCTCGGTCATTGACGCCGTGAACGCCACCAACGCCAACCCTGACGCCACGAGGGCCTTTGTCTATATCCCCAACGGATTGTACGACTTCAAGCAGACTTGCCTCACCACACTCAGCGCCGACAATGTGTCGCTCATCGGGCAGAGCCAGCAGGGCGTCATCATCCGTAACGCTCCCGACAAGGAGGACGAAGGCATCAACAAGACGGCCACCCTCGTCATCACCGGACAGAACACCTACCTGCAGGATCTTACCATACAGAACGCGCTCGATTACTACAACAGCGGATCGGCCGGACGTGCCGTATGCCTGTGGGACAAGGGTAACCGCACCATTTGCAAGAACGTCAGACTGCTGTCCTATCAGGATACTTATTATACCAATAACAACAGCGCTCAGCTCTATTGGGAAACCAGCGACATCCATGGCACCGTTGATTTCATCTGCGGCGGCGGCGACGTGCGCTTCGTGAACTCCACGCTCTCGCTGGAGCCTCGCAATGCTGACGGCAAGGGCGGACGCACCATCACGGCGCCCACCACTACCACTCAGTATGGCTATGTCTTCGACGGCTGCACCGTGGTTGACCTGGCTAAGGGAAAGGGTGACTGGAACTTCGGCCGCACATGGCAGAATGAGCCTGTGTGCGTCTATCTGAACACTACGCTCGACGACCTTGCTGCCAAGAGCCTCATCAGCAAACGCTGGACAGAGAAGGGAATGAACAGCAAAGACCCGAAGCTCTTTGGCGAGTGGGGCACGAAGGATAGCAAGGGAAACGGCATCATGCCTTCCTCGAACGTCATCAATTCTCATGGCGGCAACTTCGAGACCATCCTCACCGAGGATCAGGCAGCAGCCTTCGCCTACGACAAGATGTTCGCCGACTGGCATCCTGCCGGCTATACGGTCCAGGCTGAGGCTCCGAAAGATGCAAAGTATGATAACGGCACAGTGACTTGGAGCCACAGTACGGCCGATTCCTGCTACTTCGCCGTCTTTAAGAATGGCCAGCTCGTGGGCATCACCAATCAAAGCTCGCTTGCTGTTGACATCAATCCGGCCAGTGATGGGCTGACCATACGCAGAGCCAACCTCATGGGTGGCTTGGGCCCCGAGGCTCCTGTGGCTGGCACGGCCAACAGCATCGAGGCTGTCAGTGGCCCGAAGGCAGAAGAACAGCTATACAACATCAAGGGCCAGCCCGTTGGCTCGCCCTCTAAGGGCATCTATATTGCTGGGGGGAAGAAAATCATCCTTTAAACTATTGCAAACTAAAAAAGCGCTATGAGTGATTAGCTCATAGCGCTTCATCGTCTGGACGCTGCAGCCTCTGTTTGAGAGGGGGAAGATGGCGCTGGCGCCTGCGATAGGCGTCGCGCCGAGCTTCATAGTCCTGCTGATGCTTTTCTAAGTATCCGTCAGCCATCGTGAATCTTTTTTACTTGAACTTCGCGTAGACCACGTCAATATGGATGGGGTCGTTGGGATTATCCTTGCCGCCCACCAGGCGTGTGCTGGTCAGCGACATGTCGTGATGCATGCTCGTGACACTGCCTGTGCTGCTGGAAACGGTATAGGTGACCGGCACCAGAACCATCTTGTTCCAGTTGGGGTGGTGGGCTTCCCATTGCGGGTCACTGGCTAAGCCCTTCTGGCGGGCGTTCCAGAGCGTAGTAATCAGCGAAGACAGGTTATTGAATGTGTACGTGTTATTGCCTGAACTGGTGTTCTGGGTCAAAGGCGCAGGGTTGTTGTATGACGTGAAGTAGGACGTGATGTTGTCGGGAACCTTGTTGTTTTCAAAGAAGCTCTTCAAACTGTCCTTCTGCACCAGCAACAGCGCGTTGGGAATGGCCAGTAGACGGTTGTCGCTACGCTGGCTGTTGAGCCGCTGAAACGTCAGCTTCGCAGCCAGCAGCGAGTCACCCACGTGGTTTTCCTTTATTTGCGTGACGGGCATGGTGACTTCAGTGAAAAGCCCGGCTGGTGACTTCAGATAGGTGTGCTGGGTTTCTGCGGCCATCTGTTGCAGGCTTTGTTCATCGTTGGTGATATGCGTGGTCTGCAGCACTTCTCGTGTGCCAGCCAGAATCATGCGTGCCGATATGACCGAGGTATCGCCCTGGGCGGTGTAGAAGGTGCGCAGGCCGATGTTTGACACTTTGCTGTGGAAGCCCAGTCCGTCGGTTATCTGGAACAGGAAGCCCGGGCAGAGCTGGTGAATAAAGGTGTAGGAGTTGGCAAAATACTCATGGTGGTCGTAGTATTGGCGCATGAGATAGGAGCCGTAGTTGTTATACACGGTGCCGTCGGTGGCCGTATATGGTTGATTCAGCGGGATGCGTATGCAGGGCATGTAGTCGTCGTCGCTGCGCTGATTGTCCAGCTCGTCCAGGTTGGCGTAGCTGAATACTTTCGACTGGATGAGTCCGCCTGTGCGCATCATTCCTGCCATTACGGGGTTGAAGTTTGAATAGTAGCGCTGTCCCTCTTCCATGGGGATGGCCATTTCGCTGACGCGCATCTTGATAGCTTGCAGGCTGTCGTCTTGCTGCGATGGTGCGTCAAGGTAAAGGATGATTTCGCACGAGTCGGCTACGGCCCGGCCTTCATGTCGGCTCAGCACCCTGTCTTCTGGATAGAAGAAGGTGTTGTCGAGCACATGAAACTGCGTTGTAAACTCGCTGGTGACATCGGCCCCGGTCTCTGGGTCCTTCACTCTGCCGAAATAGCAGTCGGCAGCCAGCGAAAGCACCGAGTCGGCCATGATGGTGCGCGTGGTTACGTCGTAGCTGGTGGTACTGGCCACAATCTTGTCGCCTTCGTCCGTCAGCGTGTGGCCGATATTTAAGTCTTCGTTGTCGCAAGAAGAAATGGCTACCAGCGCAAATGCTGCGGCAGCCATTGTGGGTAGCACGGAATGCTTAGTGTAAAATGACATGGTGTCTTTGAAAGTGTACTAAATGTTTTCGTAGAATTCCTCGTAGGCTGAAGCAAAGTCCTCAGTGTAGGGCAGTATGGGCAGCCCCTTCTGTTTGGCATACTTGAGCAGTTTCTTGTTCACTTCGCTGTCGGCCTGTATGATGCCGTCGCTATAGTCTATGGCCAGCTTGCCCAGTTCCTCAAAGCCGAAATTGTCCTTGTAGGGAGCCAGCAGTTCCGGTTTCGCATCGCGGAAGGCGAGGCATTTCTTGAACTTCTGTCCCAGGTCTTTCTTTAGGCTGTTGGTGAAGAGCGAGGTGATAACCTTCGTGTTTGCGTACGATGGCTCGTCGGCGTATGCTGTTTTCACATAGAGGGGGACTACGGCGCTCATCCATCCTTGGCAGTGGATGACGTCGGGCACCCAGCGCAGCTTTTTCACTGTTTCCAGCACGCCTCTTGCAAAGAAGATGGCACGCTCGCCGTTGTCTGGGTAGTCCTCGCCCGTCTCGTCGGTAGCCATGCGCCGCTTGGAGAAATAGTCTTCATTGTCGATGAAGTAGACGGCCACACGCGACGACTGTATAGAGGCAACCTTGATGATGAGCGGGTGGTCGGTGTCGTCGATGATGAGGTTCATGCCCGACAGGCGTTGCACCTCATGCAATTGTCCGCGACGCTCATTTATCGTTCCCCATTTGGGCATGAATGTGCGTATTTCGTGTCCTAAGTCCTGCATGGCATGTGGCAACTCGCGGCCCATGATCGACAGTTTATTGTCTTCTACATACGGGGAAATCTCTTGATTTATGAAGAGGATTTTCTTTTTAGCCATCGTTTTTCGTTTAATTTCCTTGGCAAAGGTACGAAAAAAAATGCATAAAACCATATAAAGTGCGCAATAATTGGCCGTTTTTAGGAAAAAGTGACATTTTATAGGTTTATTTTTAGGCTTTTTTTTCCTTGTTTGCGAAATTTGTTGTTATTTTGCAGCCGCTTAGCAATATTCAAACCATTGATGTTGCCTTAATCGTAAAAGATTGATGAAAGTATTTAGCAAGATTGTTGACCTGCAGAATGCGCTCTTTGACGAGCGGAAGGCAGGTAAGAGCGTGGGCTTGGTGCCCACAATGGGGGCGTTGCACGAGGGACATGCTTCCTTGGTGCGCCGCTCGGTGAAGGATAACGATGTGACAGTGGTGTCGGTTTTTGTGAACCCTACGCAGTTTAACGATCAGGGTGACTTGAACCGCTATCCCCGAACCCTTGAGGCCGACTGCCAGCTGCTCGAAAGCTGTGGAGCTGACTATGTGCTTGCCCCTTCGGTGGAGGAGATGTATCCTACGCCTGATACGCGCCACTTTGAATATCCCCCTGTTTCCACCGTTATGGAGGGCGCCCATCGCCCAGGCCATTTCAACGGTGTTTGTCAGGTGGTGAGTCGGCTGTTCTACATCGTCCGGCCCGACAAGGCCTATTTCGGCGAGAAGGACTGGCAGCAGATTGCCGTGGTGAAAGCCATGGTGCGCCATCTGCAGCTGCCGGTGCAGATTGTGGAGTGCCCCATCGTGCGCGAGGACGACGGCCTGGCCAAGTCGAGCCGCAACGCGCTGCTGGCTCCCGACGAGCGGAAGATTGCACCCGCCATCTACAAGGCCCTGCACGACAGCCTCGATTATGCCAAGCAGCACACGCTGAAGGAAACCCACGACAAAGTGGTTAGCGACATCAACGCTGTGAAGGGCTTGGAGGTGGAATATTTCTCCATCGTCGATGGCGACACGCTTCAGGACGTGGCCCAGTGGGAAGACTCGCCCTATGTGGTGGGTTGCATCACGGTTTATTGCGGCAAGACGCCCATCCGTTTGATTGATCACATTAAATATAAGGGATAGGCCAATGATGATAGAAGTTATGAAGTCGAAACTGCACTGTGTGCAGGTGACGGAGGCAAACCTGAACTACATGGGCAGCATTACCATCGACGAAGATTTGATGGATGCGGCCAACCTGATTGCTGGCGAGAAGGTTCAGATTGTGGACAACAACAATGGCGAGCGCCTGGAGACCTATATCATTAAGGGCGAGCGTGGTTCGGGCTGTGTCTGCCTCAATGGTGCTGCTGCCCGCAAGGTGCAGGTGGGCGACACCATTATTATCATTTCCTATGCCTTAATGGATTTCGAGGAGGCCAAGTCATTCAAGCCCACGGTGGTGTTTCCCAAGAACAACCACGTGTGTTGAGGCTGTGCGAAGACGCCGTCTTCCCCTCCCGCCTTACAATAGCTGCCGGCCGATGAATTGCTTCAATTCCTCGGCCGGCAGTCCTTTTTGCACTATTCGTCCGTTGCTGTCGACGACGATGATAAAGGGAAGGCTCCTTATCTGGAATCTCCTGGCGGCATCACATTCCCATCCCTTCAGGTCGGAAATCTGCGGCCACGCCAGCTTCAGCTCGCCTATGGCGCGGTTCCAGTCGGCAGCGCTCTCGTCAATCGAGATGCCCACCATGCCCAGTCCTTCAGGCTGATGTTCGGCATAGAGCTGCTTCAGCAGCGCCATTTCGTTGCGACAGGCTCCGCACCATGAAGCCCAGAAGTGAATGATGGTCAGCTTGTTCTTTTTCACTTCCTCCATCACGCTCAGCGGCTCGCCCTCTGGCGTGTTCATCACGATGTCGGCCATGATTCGTCCCACCTCGATGGCTTTGCCCGCCTCCAGCTGCTGCTCAATGGCAGCCACCTCCTCGCGCTGGCGAATGTCGTCGGGCATTTGGGGAATCAAGGCGTCCAGCAGCTTGGCGTCGTCAATAGGGTCCAGATACTGGGTAACGAGCAGGAAGCCCATCTCGTTGCCAATGTTTTCGCGTGCCTGTTCCTTTAAGATATTGCCCATCTCGTCGGCCAACTGCTTATATTCCTTGGCCAGCTCCCATTCGGCTTCTCTGCCCAGCACCGTGTCCGAATAGATTACGTGCTCAATTTGCTGCATCTGGTCGAGATAGGGCTGGATGAGCGTTTCCAGATGCTGCCGTGCATCCTCTTGTTGCTGCTGTTGGCTGCTGGCTGCATCTTTGCAGCCGGCAGCCAACCACAGCATCAGCATGGCTGTCAGGACATGCTTGAGGCGCTTCATGCGGCTATACAAGGTATTGGTCGCTGATGCTTTCGTTTTCTATGACGCGTCGGATGGTCTCGGCAAACATGTCGGCCACCGAAATTTGCTTCACCTTGGCGCAGCGCTGGGTGTAGGGAATGCTGTCGGTGAAGACAATCTCTTCCAGTGCCGACTCCTGCACGCGCTCGCTGGCGGGTCCGCTCATCACGCAGTGGCTGGCACATGCGCGCACGCTTCTGGCGCCAGAGGCCATCATCAGGTCGGCCGCCTTGGTAATGGTTCCTGCGGTATCCACCATGTCGTCGACGATGACCACGTTTTTGTCCTCCACCTCGCCAATGATCTGCATCGTGGCCACAACGTTGGCCCTGGCCCTGGTCTTGTTGCAGAGCACCAGCGGGCATCCCAGATACTTGGCATAGGTGTTGGCGCGCTTCGATCCACCTACGTCGGGCGAGGCAATGACCAGGTTGTCCAGCTTCAGGCTCTGCAGGTAGGGCAGGAGTACGCCCGAGGCATAGAGATGGTCAACGGGCACGTCGAAGAAGCCCTGGATCTGGTCGGCATGCAGGTCCATGGTGATGACGCGGTTCACGCCGGCCACGCTCAGCAGGTCAGCCACGAGCTTGGCGCCAATGCTCACGCGGGGCTTGTCCTTCCTGTCCTGGCGGGCCCAGCCGAAATAGGGTATCACGGCGTTGATGGTGCGGGCCGATGCACGCTTGGCGGCATCAATCATCAGCAGCAGCTCCATCAGGTTGTCGCTGTTGGGGAAGGTGCTTTGCACGAGGAAGATGTCGCGGCCGCGAATGCTTTCTTCGTAGCTGACGGCAAATTCTCCGTCCGAGAATTTTGTGATTTGCAGTTGACCCAGCGGGCAACCCAGACTTTGGCAGATTTTTTCTGCCAGGTATCTCGTGGCAGTGCCCGAGAAGACCATATAGTTCTGTGTGTTCATAATGATATGTTAAGAAACGGCTTTCTGCAGCTTTTTGAAATGAGCTATGAGGGCTTTGAAGTCCTGCTCCTGGTGAATGTTGAAGCGGTTCCAGAGGTCTCCGCATACCACCACGCCTCCGAAGCCCAGGTCGGCCAGTAGGCGAATGTTGTCCATGTTCACTCCTCCCAGCGCATAGACGTGCCGGTCGATGATGCCATGTCTCGACGCATCCTTTAATTCATCCATCGTAAACGATTGGCGGTCAGCCGGATTGCTCTGGCTGTCGAAAATGCTTTTAAGGAAGATGTAGGACGATTTCTTCTTCCACTGCTTCACCTGCTCCAGGCTGGTGCAGGTGCGGCTCACGTCGCCCCGATAGCCATAGGGCAGCTCGGCGTCGGCCTGCTCCAGGTGTATTCCGCGCAGCCCATATTCATCGCGTAGATAGAAGTGGTCGTGAACGGTGATGCGCTTATAGTAGTCTTCGGGCAGCAGGGTGAGCAGTCGTTCGGAATAAACGGGCTCCGATTGGGGCTTGAACAGGTGCATATTGGTCATGCCTTCCTCGAAGAGGGTGGTCAGTATCTTGTCTTCTTCCACGAAAAACGTGGGACGTGTCATGATGATTAGTTTCATCCCTTTTATTAAAGAACTTTACGACTGCAAAGGTAACAAAAATAATCGGTAATGCAAAGGATTGGCGCTTAATTTAATTTCTTTTATATGGCCCGATGATGCTGGGGAGCCTCCCCGTGAGAAAAAGTCAACGCCCCAGAAAAATTTCTCACGCGAGATTTTTTCACGGGAAGCCTCTCCAGAAAAATTTCTCACGTGAGATTTTTTCACGGGAGGCCTTCCCAGAAAAATTTCTCACGTGAGATTTTTTCACGCCGCGCCGCCTCAGTAGCAAAGCGAGTGGTAAGGGCATGTTTTGCAGCGGTGCTGGTCGTCGGTGGGGGCCAGCGGCTGCTCGTGGTCGAACATCTGTTTCACCACCTGGCTCAGCTGGCTCATGAAGCGCTCGCCGTGTTGCGCCGCGTTGCTGATGCGCTCTTGGCCGAAGTAGAGCACGGGGTCGTAGCCGCTTCCGCCGGCATGCTGAATGAAGAGCAGGGCCGGCATGACGGGCGTCGTTGGGCGCTGGCGCGCCACGATGATGGAGTAGAGCATGGCCTGCAGGTAGTAGTCGGAGTGCTCCTTCAGGTTTTCCTGCATGAAAATGGCATCCACGTCGGCCAGGGCCTTCTGGCGGTGGGCACCTGTCTTGTAGTCGATGACGCGAATGTGGTTTCGGCCCTGCTCGTCGGTAATCATGTCCATGCGGTCCACGCGTCCGCCAATCTTCAGTCCGTTGGCCGCCATTCCGGGCAGGATGCTTAGGTCGTCGCTCACCAGCCCCTCCAGTTCCAGAATGGTGAAGGGGGCCAGCTGGCGGTCGAGGGTGAGCAGCTGGCGCAGGTAGTGTATAATAACTTCGCGGTTGATGAGCTGCAGTCCGTTCAGGCGGGGATGGAAGTTGGGCCGTTGGCCGCGAATCTGAAACAGCTCCTGGCGTATGGCGTCGTCTACGGCGCGTTCTATCTCTACGCGGCTTTTCAGCAGTCGGTCCAGGTCGCCGGGCCTGATTTCCCGGCTCGAATTGGCCTCCATCAGGCGGGTGTAGACAAAGCGCGATGCCTCGTGGAAGATGTTGCCAAAGAGGCGGTTGTCAATGGTGTCGTCGGTGTCGTCGGGCTCGCGCAGTCCCTCCACATAGTAGTAATGAAACTGTAGCGGGCAGCGCAGATAGCGGTTGATGGCGGTGGGCGTCAGCAGCTCGGGCGCCACCGCACGGTTCTCCACCGGTTGCGGGCGCTTGCTGGCGTAGGCCTGACCGCCTTGCAGGGCCACCTGGCGAATGGGGTGGGGGCATTCCACCATCAATTGCAGCAGGAAACGGCTCATCTCGCCTTTCTGGCCGTCGGCTGTTGAGTTGTTATAGACAATGGTGATGTCCTCTGCCCGTTGCAGCAGCCGGTGGAAGTAGTAGCTGTAGAGGGCCACCTTGTGGTCGGGCGTGGTCAGCCCGTAGGCCTTGCGCAGGCTGTAGGGAATGAACGAGGTGTCGCTCACGCCCTGCGGCATGTTGCCCTCCTGTGCCGAGAGCATCAGCACGCGGCGGAAGTCCAGGTTGCGCGTCTCAAGGATGCCCATCACCTGCAGGCCTTCGGCGGGCTCGCCGTGGAAGGGCACGCTCGTGGTCTGCATCAGCTGCGTCACCAGTCGGCCCAGGGTGACAATGTCGGTCAGCAGGTCGCCGCTGGCGGCCAGGTTCTGCAGCCTGTTCAGCAGGGTGTAGGTGCGGAAGAGACTCTCCTCCTTCAGCGGCGCCGACGGGGCCAGGTCTGTCTGTGCTATGGTTTTCACCACCTCGCACAGCCATTTCAGCAGTTCTTCGTTCTGGTGGACGGCGGGAACGGGATTGAACAGCAGGGTGGTCAGCTCGTCGGCACTGAGCTGACTGGTGGTGGGGAAGAAGTTCTTCTCCTGCTTCAGCTGTTGCAGCAAGGCGCTCACCTGGGCCGAGGCGCTCATCAGATAGGGGTGCCTGAGCAACGCGCTCACCTGGCGCAGGCGGAAGTGCTGGCGCTGGTGGTCGTAGCCGTCGCGGCGCAGGGCAATGAGCAGGCTCACAAGCGACGACGCGGGCGACTGCACCAGGGGATAGCCTGTGGTGATGTTCACGCGGTCGGCCTCCGGCGGCAGACAGTGGATGATGGTGGGCAGCAGCCCTTCGTTGCACAGCACGATGGCGGTGTCGCGCCCCACGCTGCCGCCTTGCTGAAGCCAGGTGGAGGCGTAGCGCGCCTGGATATTCTCGGTTGATGCCGAGGCAATGGTAATCTGCTTGGGCCCCTGGCTGAAACAGCGGTAGATGCTGTCGTCGCTGATGTCCAGCACGTTGGGAAAGTCGGCCAGGTATTGGCCAATGAAGTGGCCGGCCTCGTTGTTCTTCATGTAGTAGTGGTCGAAGTCCCAGTAGAAGTGGGCCTTGTCCTGCTGCTTGAGCAACGAGAACAGGCGTTGCTCGGCTTGCACCAGCACGTTGAAGCCCACAAACAGGTAGGTGTCGTAGCGGAAGTCAAGGTGCTCCTGGGTCACCACCTCGCGGTAGAGCGCTCCCTCGTAGGCCAGCTGCTGGCTGGCCAGCCGCTGGTTGAAGTCGTGATAGATGGCGCTCATGCGCGACCAAAGGCGCAGGAAGCGCTGCTTCAGCTCGGTGTTGTGGTCTTCGTTGAAGTTGCTGAAGAAGCGGCGCAGCACCTTCCGCTGTTCTTCGGTCAGGAAGCTGTCGTCGTCCATCTCGTGCAGGTCGCTCAGGTTGGCAAACACGCGGTCGGCATCGGCCAGCTGCTTGTCGATGTCGTCGAAATCGCTCACGAGCAGCTGGCCCCAGCCGTAGAAGTGGTCCAGCGTTTCGTCGATGCCCGTCTGGCTGACGTAGGATTTGTGCAGGTCGCAAACCAGCTTGATGGGGTCGGCCACCTGGCGCGGGGAATGGCTGCGGAACAGGTCGCTGATGGTGATGTAGGCCGGGCTCCAGATGGGCTTGCCTGCCAGGCGCGCCAGGTGCTCGTTCAGGAAGAGCGAGGCACGCTTGTTGGGGAACACCACGGCCACGCGGCTCAGGTCGGTGCCGTATTTTCTTATAATGTCGAGGGCTACGTATTCCAGGAAAGACTTAGGCATGGCTCGAAGTGGGTTTTACGTCAATAATCTGATTGCTATAGACCAGCCAGAGGCAGCCTTTCACGTGCTGATGGCCCATGGCTGTGAGCAGGTCCATGTATTGGCGCACCTGCTCATGGTATTCTTCACGCTCGCGGCCAAACTTAAAGTCGACCACAATGGTTTGCTCGCCGTCGGTCATCACGCGGTCGGGCCGGCGCTCCACCACGCGGCCGGTGGCCTCGTCGAAGCTGAGGATGGTACACTCGTTGAACAGCTGCCAGCGGCCGGGCTGGAACCACTCGGCCACTCGCGGGCTTTGCACCCGCTTGCGCAGCAGCTCGGAAAGGTGCTCACGCGTCAGCTGCCCTTCGCCGTAGAGGATGCCGTCTTGTTCCAGCTGGTGCAGGGCGGCGTCCATGTCGTCGATGGTGCCTATGGTCGAGAGCACGTTGTGCATCACATTGCCCAGTTGGATGTAGTCTTTCTGGCGCGTGGCCTCCTCGTCGTCGTCGGGGTGGGAAAACTCGCGACTCTTGTTGCTCTGCTTGAAGGTGGCCTTCACCTCCTGCAAGCTGATGGGCACGTGGACGGTGCTGGCCTCCTGGAGGAAGGGGTTGGCGCTTCGTTTCTTCTTTTTAGCGGTCTTGGGTGGAAGGACGGGCGTTCCGTACTCGAAGACCAGTGGCTGGCCCTCGTCCTCCTGTCCCGTCAGCGTGGCGTCGCCCAGCTTTTCGGCCACGGCAGGCAGCACCTGCTCGATGAGCGCCGAGCGCGACGTGGCGCTGCTCTTGCGCTTGCCAAGGACAAAGAGCTGCTGGGCAGCTCGGGTGAAGGCCACGTAGAGCAGGTTCAGGTTGTCCACCACGTTCTGCATGTGCTCTTCGTTGTAGTCCTTCTCGTAGATGGTGCCCTTCATGCCCTTCTGCGAAAAGTCGATAGGGGCCAGTGGCAACTGGTTGAAGGGCGCCTCCTGGGGCACACACCACAGCACGTCGGGCAGCTCCAGCTTCCAGTCGCAGAAGGGAATGATGACGCAGGGGAACTCCAGTCCTTTTGACTTGTGGATGGAAATGATGCGCAGGCCGTCGGTCTCGGGGCTTTGAATGGTTTTGCTGCCCAGGCTCTCGTCCCATTCGCGCAGGAAGGCGTCGATGTCCGACCCGTTGTCGGCCGTGAAGGCTGCCACCTGGTCGAAGAAGGCGCAGAGGTAGGCGCTTTGGTCGCTCGACAGAGGGGTGGGGTGGAACATGGCGTAGAGCTGCTCCGTAAGCTCATAAAGGGGCAGCTGCATCAGGGCCGGCGAGTAGGCGTCGGGCAGCTGCCGGGCGCATGCGCTGCTGAGGTAGGCTTGGGCAATGGCGTCATCGGGATGGGCCAGGTGGCGCAGGGCCTGCACAATGGTCATCACCGCCGTGGAGGCATCGAGGCGGAAGGCCTCGTCGCTCACCACCTTCAGGCCGGGGTGTTGTTCCGAGAGGAAGTTGGCAATGAGCGGGATATAGTTGTTGCTTCTCACCAGGATGGCTATGTCGGAAGCGGGGATGCCGTCGGCCAGCAGGTTGGCCACCTGGCTGCTCAAGGCCGCGAGCGTCTCCTGCTCATAGTCCTGGGCTGGCAGCAGGCTGATGCTGACAAAGCCGTGGTCGCCCTTCTGCGAAGGCACTTTCTGCACCACGTCGTCGTAGGCCGTCACCTCCTCCAGCTGCTTGGCCTCGGTGAAGAAAGCATTGTTGAAGTCAACGATGCGGCGGGCCGAGCGATAGTTGGTGTCGAGCGTTTCAACGCGCAGCATCTCGTCGGCATGGCCGAACTGGCCCTTGATGCCTGCCAAAAGGCGCCAGTCGCCGCTGCGCCATCGGTAGATGCTTTGCTTCACGTCGCCCACGATGAGGTTTTCCGAATCTTTATGGCTCATGGTCTCTTGCAGCAGCAACTTAAAGTTCTGCCACTGCACGGTGCTGGTGTCCTGGAACTCGTCAATCATGATGTGCTCCAGCTGTGTGCCAATCTTTTCAAAGATGAAGGGCGAGTCGCTGTTGTCAATGAGCTCGTGCAGCAGTTGCTGTGTGTCGCTCAGCAGGAAGCGGTTCTGCTCGTCGTTCAGCTGGCGCACCCGCTGCTCAATGCTGCCCAGCAGGCGCAGCTGGCTGAGGTGGCGCAGCGTCAGGTCGGCGCTCTTGAACAGCTTCCATTGGTGGGGCTGTTGGTCGAAGGCCTGGCGCAGCAGGTCGCCCAGCGACGTATCGGCCAGGTGCTGAATCTGTTCTCGGCGCGGGTGGGTCTTCTTGCACCATTTCTCGGGCTGGCCCAGGCAGTCGGCGGCGCGCTTCGTCAGAATGCTTTCGTCGAACACGCCGTTCTGGAGCTTCAGGAAGAGTGAGGCCACACCCGTGCGGCCGTAGCTCAGGTCCTCTATGCCGAGGCCTTCGCTTTCCAGCGTGCTGAAGAACTGGTTGCCCAGTTCCTTCATCTGCTCGTTGGCCTGGCTGCGTATCTTTCGGAGCTGCTGCTGATAGCGTTCAAAGAAGTCTTTCTCGTTCATCAGCTTGGTCAGCTCGTCGTTGTTGTTCTTGTAGAAGTCTTGGAAGATGTTGCGCCCGAAGTGTTTTACCTGGCTGATGACATTCCACGAGCGGTCGTCACTAATGTTGTCCATGATGTATTTCATCAGCCACTGTAGGATCTGGTCTGTTGCCGAGAGCGAGTCGATGAGCTGGTCAACGGCCATCTCCTCCACCTGTACGTCGTTGAGGACAACGCGCAGGTTGGCCGTGAGGTTCAGCTCGCGGGCCAGGTTGCGCATGATGCTCTGGAAGAAGGAGTCGATGGTCTCTACGCGGAAGTAGCTGTAGTTGTGGAGCAGCAGGTGGAGGGCCTGGCCGGCGCGTTGGGCAATCTCAGCCTCCGACAGCTCGTCGTTGAGCGCCTGGCGCACCTTTTCGGCATAGTCCTTCGACTCGTCGAGATGCTGCCAGATGCCGTAAAGCTGGCTCAAGATGCGGGTCTTCATCTCCTCCGTGGCTTTGTTGGTGAAGGTGACGGCCAGAATCTGGCGGTAGTTCATGGGATTGCGCACCAGCAGCTTGATGTATTCTGTGGCCAGGGTAAAGGTCTTGCCGCTGCCCGCGCTGGCTTTGTAGATGGTTAGGGGAACACTCATGGTGGAATGGTTTTGGAAAAGGTGGCGGCTACCACCGGCGGAATAGCTCAAAGGTGAATTTTGCGCCGAACTCCTGGAACTTGACGTTCAGGAAACTGGAAAACAGTCCTACGGAGAAGAAGCGGCAGGTGAAGCCGTAGCCTAACTCGCTGTAGAGGCGGGTGTGGGCAATGGAAAGACTGCTCAGGTAGATGCGTTCGCGCTCGACGAAGCGTCCTGCGAAGGGCACGAAGGACATAGCCATCAGCGGCGACTCGAACGACACGTTGCCGCGAATGTAGTAGTCGCTTTGGTTGTAGAGCCGCGAGCGCAGCAGC
Source organism: Prevotella sp. (assembly GCA_017400455.1). Taxonomy (GTDB): domain Bacteria; phylum Bacteroidota; class Bacteroidia; order Bacteroidales; family Bacteroidaceae; genus Prevotella. The sequence continues at coordinate 65,834 of JAFPTC010000047.1, forward strand.
TGGAAATTGCCCGACCAGTCGTCGTCCCACCCTTCGGGCAGGTTCTCGTCGCGGAAGTTGGCGTAGTCCATGAAGAAATTCTTGTCGCGGTCGGTATAGAAGCCTGTGCCTAAGCGCAGGTTGAGCGTCTGCAAGCGATGGAGGCGATGCTTCAGCGAGGCGTCAATCTCCCAGCGTTCATAAGTCAGGTGGTTGTCTTTCCCTGGCAGCCCCCGCTCGTAGTCGATGCTGAAGAGCGGACCTTTGGGCAACGGGCGCGTCTTCACGCTCAGCATGGGAGCCAGACTCCTGTATTCGGTTGGCATGCCCATCTGCTTCATTTGTGCATGGTAGACGGCCTTGCGCTGGTGGAACACCAGTCCGGCCTCGATGCTCAGGCGGTTGTTGAGCGGAAGCGTGTTGGTGACGCGCAAGTTCAAGTCGTCAAACTGGTCCAGATTCATGTCGTCGAGTCCGGGCACGTCGCCTTTCTCCCTACGTATCTCGTCAATCACGGTGGAGTTATAGATGCGGTTGCCGTTGGCCCAGGCTATTTCGGCAAAGGCGTCGCGGTCGCGATAAGTATAGTTGAGGCGTAACGGCAGGTCGAAGTAGAACTTTCGCTGCTTGAAGTTGTAGCCAAAGCGCGTGTTCACACCCAGCGACGTCTGGTCGCTCAGGTTCAGCTGGGCGCCGAGCTTGAACCTGTAGCTGAAGCCTTTGCGATGGCTGTAGCTGATGTATTGCGGATTGATGATGGGCGACAGGCGTACATAGCCCGCCTCTGAGCTGGTTCGCAAGCTGCGAATCAGGCTTTCGCCCACAAGATCCCAGCCAATCTCCTTCAGATAGTTGCGCTTGCGCTTCTTGGGCATCTGTTGCAGCGTGTCGATGGCCACGGTGTCCTTCTGCCGACTGTTGCGGATGGAGTCGCGATAGTCGTAGATGGCCTGCTCGGCCTCTGACAGGCTGTAGGGCCGGATGGAGTCTATCAGCTGGCGGTCGCCCTTTACGTTCACGCTGTCGGGCAGGGTAATAGGACAATCGTAGGCCGCCTCGAATGCAGAGTAGATGTGGTTGCCCATGAAATGGAAGTCCACGTTGGTGCGGCAGAACTTGGGCATCAACGCCCGCGAGCCGTGGTCGCCCTGTGTGGTCAGCGTCTGGAAGCGCAGCATGTCGAAGTCGCCGCCCATCTCTGCGTCGATGATGCGTCCCGTTTGCGTTTCCACGGTGGCCAGCCCGTGGACGAGCTGCGTATTCCTGACGTAGCGCGGACGGAAGTAGAGGCGCGACAGCTTGTCGTCGATGCGCGACGTGGTGTAGCGATAGAACACCCGATTGGTGTGGTAGAAGGGCGAAAGGATGTGGTCGCCGTAAAGCGTCTCCTTGTAGAGACTGGGCGTGATGAACTCCAGCAGGGTGGGCATGGTGCGACGGTTGTGGGGGATGGTGGTATAGTAGACTTGCCGGCGGTTCTCCAGTTCGCCGTCGGGCTTCATGGTCAGACGGCTGTATTCCTCGCTCACGAAAGCGCGCTGCCCACGGGCAATGGCGTACATCGACGGCACGGCCCACAGCGTGAAGTTGCGGCGATGGGTCTGATAGAGATGCTTAATATAGACGTTCGACTGGAAACTGTCCTGCTCTTGGGCATAGTGGCTGGAGTAGTTGAAGACGCGCTCCAGCAGCACGGTGTCAGCGTCGAAGCCTTTTTGCGCCACAGCGGGCATGGCACACAGCAGACAAAAGACGAGTAGCAGCCAGCAGCGGCCCGACGTCGACTCGTCTGGCCGTTGCTGACAGGGGATGATGCTTATCGTTCTACTCATGGTCTTTGTCTGGTGATTGGCTGTCGATTGATTGGAATATCATTCCTGCACGTTGCCCAGCGAATGGGTGATGGACGACATGACGCTGGCTATGCTCTCGCTGGGATAGTAGCGGATGTACTTCGTGGGCCGTGCATTCTCGCCCAGCAGTTCGCCGGCCAGGCTGTCGGCGTCGGCTTCCTCGGGCCGCATGAAGGGTGTCTCGTCCACGCTGAATCCCAGCAAGCCCGTGAGGATCAGTCCGATGTGTTGGGCCATGCGTCCGAAGTGGAGCCGTTCTATCCATCCTTGCAGCTTGACAAAGTCCACCAGCTGCCCCTGCTGGCGGAGCATGATGCCGAGATCGAGAATCTGCCACAGGTGCAATCCCTCGTTGATGGTGGTTTTCACGATGCTCAGCAGGGCGGTGAGCATGGCCAGGGTGGGGGCCACGGTCTCGATGCGTTGTCCGTCGAGGACCACGTGGCTGGTGCCGCCTTCCAGCCATTCGTGCTCGATGATGCCTTGCAGCGTCATGTTGTTCAGCTTGTTGCTCAGCAGGAACATCCTGTGGCGATGCTCCACGTCGAGGCTCTTCCACTGGTAGGTCAGTATGTGCTTGTGCGATTCGTCGTGCCTGCTGCCGTTGGCCTTGGCCCATTCGTCGGCTTTGTGGCCCTGCGTTTCATAGGGGAAGTAGATGGCCACCCTGGCGCTGACGCAATGCTCAGGATGAGGGTACAGGCCTACGCTGGCCCAAGGCTCCAGCAGGATGGGCCTCATCTGCTTCGTGCCCAGCAGCCCCATCAGCTCGGCCACCTCGCTGCTGGCCTGTCGGTGCTTCGCCTCGGCCGATTCGGCCGCCTGCTGCCATGTGGTTGCCAGGTCCTCGGGCAACTGCATGAAGAACTGGCTGCTGCACGCGGTGACGCCGTCGTGGAGCAGTGCCGATAGCTGGAGCGATGCGGCCTTGGCATAGAGCTGCCGCCATTTCCACGCCGACATGGGTTCAATGTGTTCTTCTTGCTGGAAGACGCCTGCGCGAAGCAGGCGGAAGAAGTTTCGTTCGATGATGTTCAAGGCTTCTGTCAGATTGGGTTATGAATATCGGTGGGGATAGCGCAAGAGAATGGCCAGCAGGGCGCTGATGCCTACGATGAGCGGATAGCACAGCCCGGGCAGTATGGCCACGGGATTGATGCCGGCCAGTCCGGCGGCCATCAGCATCTGCGCGCCGTAGGGTATCAGTCCTTGCACGGTGCACGAGAAGGTGTCGAGCAGCGAGGCACATTTTCGCGGGTCCAGCCCGTACTTCGTGCCTATCTGATGGGCAATGCCGCCCACGGTGATGATGCTCACGGTGTTGTTGGCGGTACACAGGTTGACGATGCTCACCAGCGAGGCAATGGCCAGCTCGGCCCCGCGCTTGCCAGTGATGTGGCGCGTCAGCCGCTTGATGATGTAGTCGATGCCGCCGTTGTGCTTAATCAGCTCCAGCAGTCCGCCCGCCAGGAGCGTGATCACTATCAGCTCACCCATGCCCACGATGCCGTCGCCCATCGACTGCATCCAGGCGAAGGCGTCGGCAAAGCTGCCCGTGAGGATGCCGATGACGCCGGTGAGCACGATGCCCAGCGTGAGCACGGCCATCACGTTCAGGCCCACGATGGCCGTGAGCAGCACCACGAGATAGGGCACCACCTTCACCAGTTCCACCTGGGGGATGTGTTGCGGCGACGCAATGTTGCTACCCATTATTATATATATAATGAGTACGACCACGGCGGCGGGGATGACGATGAAGGCGTTCACGCGAAACTTGTCGCTCAGCTTGCAGCCTTGCGTCTGCGTGGCAATGATGGTGGTGTCGCTGATGAACGAGAGGTTGTCGCCAAAGAACGAGCCGCCCACCACGGCCGCCACCAGCATGGGCACCGAGGCCCCCGTCTGGTCGGCCACGCCCGCCGCAATGGGGGTGAGGGCCACGATGGTGCCCACGCTGGTGCCTATGGAGAGCGAGATGAAGCATGCTGCCAGGAACAGGCCCGCCAGCATCATCTGGCCGGGCAGCAGCGAGAGCGTCAGGTTCACCGTGGCGTCGATGGCGCCCATCACCTTGGCCGAGTGGGCAAAGGCGCCGGCCAGCACGAAGATCCATATCATGAGCATCATCTGGCTGGAGCCGGCCCCACGGCTGAACACGTCGATGCGACGCCGCAGCGGCCCCTTGCTCATGGCCACGGCATAGACCGAGGCGGCGAGGAAGGCCACCGTGATGGGAACTTTATAGAAGTCACCAGCAATGATGCTGGTGACGAGGTATAGAGCGATGAACACCAATAGTGGCGACAGTGCTTTCATCTGCTACAGGGTAACGCCGTTCTTGAAGATGCTGATTTCGCGATAGTCGTTGGCCTCGTTGCGAGCGTGCTCGCCGCTGGCCACGCTGAGCACCTTGTCGATGAACTCGGGCAGCAGCTCCTGCATGGTGCGTCCCTGGAGCAGCTGACCTGCCGAGAAGTCCACCCATCCTGGCTTGCGGGCGGCCAGCGTGGGGTTGGTGGCAATCTTCATCGTGGGCACGAAGGTGCCGAAGGGCGTGCCTCGGCCCGTGGTGAAGAGCACCAGATGGCAGCCGCACGAAGCCAGCGCCGTAGAGGCCACCAGGTCGTTGCCGGGGGCCGAGAGCAGGTTCAGCCCACGGGCCTGCAGGCGGTCGCCATACTCCATGACGCCGCTCACGGGGGCGCGGCCGCACTTCTGCGTGCAGCCCAGGGCCTTGTCTTCCAGCGTAGAGATGCCGCCGGCCTTGTTGCCCGGCGAGGGATTCTCGCCCACGGGCTCGCCGTGGCTTAGGAAGTATTCCTTGAAGTTATTGATCATCGACACGGTCTTGTCGAACAGCTCTTTCGTCTCGCAGCGGTTCATCAGGATGGTTTCGGCGCCAAACATTTCGGGCACCTCCGTGAGCACGCTCGTTCCGCCCTGGGCCACCAGCCAGTCGCTGAATTCGCCCACCAGCGGATTGGCCGTGATGCCGCTGAAGCCGTCGCTTCCGCCACATTTCAGTCCTACGCGCAGCTCGCTCACGGGCACGTCCTCGCGCTTGTCCTGGCGGGCAATGTCATAGAGCTGGCGCATGATGTCCATGCCGGCTTCCACCTCGTCGCCCTCGACCTTCTGCGTCACCAGCAGGCGAATGCGCTCCTTGTCATAGTCGCCCAGCAGCTCCATGAACTGGTCGGGCTGGTTGTTCTCGCAGCCCAGCGACAGTATCAGCACGCCGCCGGCGTTGGGGTGGAGCACAATGTCGCGCAGCACCTTGCGGGTGTTCTCGTGGTCGCCGCTCAGCTGCGAGCAGCCGTAGTTGTGATGCCAGCAGCAGATGTTGTCGATGTCCTTGCAGCCCGTTTCCTGGCGCATGCGCTGGGCCAGCTTCTCGCCGATGCCGTTGACGCAGCCCACGGTGGGCACGATCCACAGCTCGTTGCGCACGCCCACTTCGCCGTTCTTGCGGCGGTAGCCCCGGAAGGTGCGTTGCTCGTTCTCGATGCTGAGCTTTTCGCCCACGGGCTGATAGGTATATTCCAGCGTTCCCTTCAGGTTGGTCTTCAGGTTGTTCTCGTTCACCCAGTCGCCGGCTTTCATGTCCTTCTGGGCGTGGCCGATGGGGTAGCCATATTTTATGATGTCCTCGCCCTCTTTCACGTCTTTTATCAGCACTTTGTGGCCGGCGGGCGTGTCCTGGTTAATGGTGATGTTGCGGCCGTCCACCGTGATGTGGTCGCCTTGTTTCTTCTCCGTGAGGCAAACCACCACCGAGTCGGCGGCATTGATTTTCAAGAAAGTAGCTTGTTCCATTTTTTCAATTGTTTTTGTTAGTCTTATTTTGTTTTTGCAAAGGTACGAATAAGTGGCTGAAAAACCAAATTTTTTCCTGTGTTTTTCCACTTTCGCCTCATCCCGCTCCGCCCCCTTTGGCCACTAAACAGAAATGCGGGCATCCGTGAGGGATGCCCGCATGCTTGGTTATGAGCGTAATCTGTTTTAGTCGTGATAGGGGGAGGCGCCGCGTGAAAAAATCTCACGTGAGATTTTTTTCTGGGAAGGCCTCCCGTGAAAAAATCTCACGTGAGATTTTTTTGCGCCGCGCAGCCGCTTTGAAAAAGGGCGTGGCGAAAGGGTTTTCGGGCGATACCGCGTCAACCTATGTTAGTGCGGCGATAGAAGTCGATATTTTCCTTGGTGAGCAGCTCGATGGGCATGTAGTTCACGGGGGTGACCTCCTTGCGCAGCACGATGGCCTGGAAGAGGGTCTCCACGCAGGAGTAGCCCTGCATGTAGGCGTGCTGGGCAATGAGGAAGGAAATGCTTCCCTGCCGCACACATTCGGCGTTCTTGGGCACCATGTCGTAGCCCATGATCTGGACGTTGCGGCGGTTGGTGCGCAGCAGGAACTGGCCCACAAGGTGGGCCTTCGAGTTGAAGGTGATGCAGTGGTGAACGTGAGGGTGGTTGGTGAAGAAGTCCTCCAGAATGGCGTCGTATTCCTCGTGACTGCCGTCGAGGGGCAGGTTCACCTCGGTGATTTCTATCTCGGGGAAGTGGTCGCGCATGTAGTGACGGAAGCCCGTTTCGCGGTTGTTTTGCTGCTTCGAGCCAATGTGTCCGTTCTTGAGCTGCTTCATCAGCATGATTTCCTTCTCGCGTGAGGCAATGAGCATCAGCATGCGTGCGGCGAAGTATCCGCTCTGGAACGAGTCCTGTCCGAAGAAAGCCAGCGGCTTCAGGTCGGGCAGGTAGGAGTCGAGCAGGATGAAGGGCGTCTGCTGCTCGGCCAGCTGGTCGGTAAAGTCGCGTGTCAGCTCCAGCTTGGCCGGCACGACGATGACGCCGTCGGGCTTGGCCTGCAGACATTCCTCGGTGGCCTGGGTGAACGACTGCTCGTTGAAGCGCTCGTAGTAGATGAGGCGCAGCGACACATGGAAGTCGCGGTGGCGCTTGGCCGAGGCCTGCACGCCCTCTTCAATTTCCTCCCAGTAGGCCTCGCTGCTGTGCTGGGGAATGATGCAGATGAAGGTGTAGTCGCGGTTGTAGGCCAGCGCCGAGGCGTAGACGTTGGGTTCGTAATCCATCTCGTCGAGCGCCTTCTCTACCTTCTCAAGCGCCGCCTTCGACACGTTGGGACGTTTGTGGAGCACACGGTCCACGGTGCCCACGGAAACGCCTGCGCGAAGCGCAATGTCTTTTATTCTGATTTTGCTGAATGCCATAAAAACAATCTTTTCGAGGTGCAAAGTTACGAAATAATTATGAATATAAATTAAAATAAGGCTTTTTTTTTGTAACTTTGCAGGCTGAAATGGGCAGAATGTTTAAAATCGGAACGCTCATGGCCTTTGCACTGTGCCTTTTGGCCTCGTGCAGCACCACCCGCTATGTGGGCGAGGGCCAGTCGCTGCTGAACGCCGTTCGTGTGAAGGCGCTGGGCAGCAATGAGTTGGTCAACACGGCCAACCTGCGTAACTATGTGCGCCAGCGTCCCAATGCGCGCTGGTTCTCGCTGGTGCGCCTGCCCCTGCTCACCTATTCCCTCTCGGGCAGCGACACCACGAAATGGGTGAACCGCACGCTCAGGGCCATTGGCGAGGCGCCCGTCATCTACGACTCGCTGAAGGCCGAGCTGTCGAAGGCCGACCTGCGGCAGCAGCTGCGCAACGAGGGATTCCTCGACGCCCAGGTAGACTTTGAGGAGAGCCGCAAGGGAAAGAAGACCGACGTCACCTTCTGGCTCCAGCCCGGCGAGCCCTATTTCCTGCACCGGCTGCACTATCAGGTGGACGACGCCAAGATAAGGCAGATGCTCCGTGGCGACAGCCTGCGGCGCCTGCTGCACGAGGGCATGCGCTTCGATGTGGCCCTGCTCGATGCCGAGCGCCAGCGCATCACCGCCCTGCTCGTGGACAGCGGCTACTATCGCTTCCACAAGGAGTTCATCACCTATCATGCCGACACCACGGCCGGCTCGCACTTAGTGAACCTCACGCTCAGGCTCGGCCTCTTCCATCAGAACAACCGTCCCGACACGCTGCACACCCGCTACAGGCTGAGAAGCATCCGCTACGCCAGCGGCGACCCCACGGACGACAGGATTCACCTGCGCCAGCACGTGCTCGACGAGTGTACCCACCTGGCCCCGGGCGCGTGGTACTCGGCCTCGGGACTGAGAAACACCTATAATCACTTCGGGCGCCTGCAGGCCGTGAAATACACCAACATCTCGCTCTCGCCCGCCGAGGCCGACACGCTGCTCGACTGCCACATTCAGATTCAGACCAACAAGCCCTCGACGCTGAGCTTCCAGCCCGAGGGCACCAACACCGCCGGCGACCTGGGCGCGGCCGCCTCGCTGACCTATCAGAACCGCAACCTGTTCAGGGGAAGCGAGGTGCTGAGCATCGAGCTGCGCGGCGCCTACGAGGCCATCAAGGGGCTGGAAGGCTACAGCAACCAGGACTTCACCGAGTATTCGGTTGAAACGCGACTGCAGTTTCCCCGCTTCATCATCCCCTTCATCAATCGCGACCTGCGCCGCCGGCTGAACGCCACCAGCGAGGTGTCGCTGCTCTACGACCTGCAGGACCGCCCGGAGTTCCATCGGCGTGTCCTCTCGGCCACATGGCGCTATCGCTGGAACATGGCCGGCCGTCACGACCGCTATCAGCTGGACCTGCTCGACCTGAACTATGTGTTCATGCCGTGGATTTCCCAGACTTTCCGCAAGGAATACCTGGAGAGCGAGACCTCGCGCAACGCCATCCTGCGCTATAACTATGAGGACCTCTTCATTACCAAGCTGGGATTCGGCTATTCCTATGCCAAGGGCATGACGGCCGTGAAAACCAACGTGGAGACGTCGGGCAACGTGCTCGCCGCCGGCGCACGGCTCTTCGGGGCCAAGAAAGACGAGCGCGGCCAGTACCGCCTGTTCAACATCGCCTTCGCACAGTATGTGAAGGGCGACTTGGACCTGACCCATTCCATCGACATCGACAAGAGCAATCAGGTGGTGCTCCACCTGGGGCTGGGCATAGCCTATCCCTACGGCAACAGCAAGGTGCTGCCCTTTGAGAAGCGCTACTTCTCGGGAGGCGCCAACAGCGTGCGCGGATGGAGCGTGAGGTCGCTCGGCCCGGGTAAGTACAAGGAACGCGACGGACGCATCAACTTCATCAACCAGACGGGCGACATGAAGCTCGACCTGAACGCCGAATACCGCACCCACCTATTCTGGAAACTCAACGGAGCCCTCTTCGTCGACGCCGGCAACATCTGGACGCTGCGCGAATATGACATCCAGCCCGGCGGACAGTTCCGGCTGCAAGACTTCCTCAGCCAGCTGGCCGTGGGCTACGGCATGGGCCTGAGGCTGAACCTGGGCTACTTCATCCTGCGCTTTGACTTGGGCATGAAGGCCGTGAACCCTGCCTACGAGGAGGACGAGGACGAACATTATCCCATCCTGCACCCACGGTTCAGCCGCGACTATGCGTTCCACTTCGCCGTGGGACTGCCATTCTAAGCCCCAGGCCTGAAAAGAACAAAGAAACTAATTTACGATAAAGGAAAAGGAAAAACATAAGAATGCTGAAATTCATATCATTTGGAAGCGGGAGCAGCGGAAACTGCTACTTCCTGTCAACGTCCACCGACGCACTGATGATCGATGCCGGCGTGGGCATCAGGACGCTGAAGAAACATTTCAGGGACTATGGGCTGAGTCTGTCGCAGGTTCACCACCTGCTCATCACCCACGATCATGCCGACCACATCAAGTGTGTGGGCAGCCTGAGCCACGAGCTTCATCTGCCGGTCTACGCCACTGAGGCCGTACACCACGGAATTGACCGGAATTACTGCGTAACGCGGAAGGTGGACCCCATCGACCGCCATCTCCTCGTGCCGGGCACGGTCATCGAGCTGGGCGACTTCATGGTGACGCCCTTCAGCGTGCCTCACGACAGCAGCGACAACGTGGGCTTCATGGTTGAGGCCCAGGGCGTGGCTTTCTGCATCATCACCGATGCGGGCTGCATCACCGACGACATGGCCCAGTACATCCAGCGGGCCAACTACTTAGTGATTGAGGCCAACCACGAGGTGGAGAAACTCATGGCCGGCCCTTATCCCTGGCACCTGAAGGAGCGCATCACCAGTTCCACCGGCCACCTGAGCAATAAGGACTGCGGCGAGGCCATTGCCACGAACATGAGCGAGCGGCTGAAGCACGTATGGCTGTGCCACCTGTCGGAGGAGAACAACCATCCCGAGCTGGCCAGGAAAACGGTGGAGAGCGTTCTGCGCAGCTATGGCATCGTGGCGGGCAAGGACTTGCAGCTGGATGTGCTGAAGCGCACCATGCCCACGGGCATCTTCGAGTTGGGCTGACAGCAGGGGCGCGGGGCGCGGACGCCCGTCGGCGAATGGAAAAAGTTAGGGCTGTGAACTCCTTGGAGTCACAGCCCTATACATTATTTTTATATAAGAAGCGCGATGGTTTACTCGCTCTTCTCCATCTGAGCCTTCAGCTGGGCCAGCACGTCAAGGTCGCCCAGTGAGGTCGATGCGGCAACGTTCTCAATCTTCGGAGCGTCGTCCTTCTTGGCAGCGCGGGGTGCAGCAGCCTTGCGGGCGGCACGCTTCTCGTCGCGCTGAGCGTCCTCGAAGGTGCGGCTGTGGCTGAGGATGATGCGCTTGCTGTCCTTGTTGAACTCGATGACCTTAAAGGGCAGCACCTCGCCAAGCTGAGCCTGCGTCTGGTCTTCCTTCACCAGGTGCTTGGGCGTAGCGAAGCCCTCGACGTTCTCTTCGAGCTGAACCACTGAGCCCTTCTCCAGAACCTCGGTGATCTTGCCCTCGTGAACGGTGCCAACGGCATATTTCTCCTCAAAGGCATCCCAGGGATTGTCCTCCAGCTGCTTGTGGCCGAGGCTGAGACGACGGTTCTCCTTGTCGATGTCGAGCACGATGACGTCGATAGGCTCGCCCACCTTGGTGAACTCTGAAGGATGCTTCACCTTCTTCGTCCAGCTGAGGTCGCTGATGTGGATCAGACCGTCGACACCCTCTTCCAGCTCTACGAAGACGCCGAAGTTGGTGAAGTTGCGCACCTTGGCGTTGTGCTTCGAGCCAATGGGGTACTTCACGTCGATGGTCTCCCAGGGGTCTTCCTTCAGCTGCTTGATGCCCAGCGACATCTTGCGCTCGTCGCGGTCGAGGG
>JAFPTC010000048.1 GCA_017400455.1 Prevotella sp.
AAGGGGCGATATATCGGGCTGGGTACTATTTTACAAAGATTAAAAGATTTAAAAGATGGGCGTAACAACTCAGATATACGAATATAAAAGTGTAAAAAGGACAAAAATCTTCAAAAATCTGACACAAATCTCTTCTGATGGCATATTTTTGTAGTTTTGTGCCCTTGGCACACCCGCAAATCTTCAAAAATATACATTCGTTCAGCTATTTTTGAAAGATTTTTGAAGATTTTTGTCTAAAATAACACATGACTGAGTTGTTACAGATGAGCTAACGCGATGTGTGTTGCGCCCCAGTCCGCATGGAATCTTTAAAATCTTTAAATCTTTGTTGAATATTTAGTAACTATCCAGTGCGCGTTTTCGAGCGCAGGCCATCTATCGGGTACATACGGATAATCATAATATCACATCAATAAGCTTCGCGGTATTTGCTCTCGTCCTTGTCTTGCAGCATGGACAGGTAGCTCTGGTAGCGGCTTTGGGCAATGTAGTGGTTCTCCACGGCCTGCACCACGGCGCAGCCGGGCTCATGGGTGTGGGTACAGTTGCTGAAGCGGCAGTCTTTGGAAAAGCGGAATATCTCCTTGAAGTAGCCCGAAATCTCCTCCGGCTCCATGTCGAAGGTGCCGAATCCCTTGATGCCCGGCGTGTCGATGAGATAAGAGGGGAGAGAGGAGAGGGGAGAGGGGAGAGGTATCATCTCGCTGAAGGTGGTGGTGTGCTGGCCGGCATTGTGGGCCTCGCTCAACTCGGCCGTGCGCAGGTTGACGCCCGGAACCAGCTGGTTGATGAGCGTAGACTTCCCCACCCCGCTATTGCCGCTGAGCAGCGTTATCTTACCGTCAAGCAGCGGGCGCAGCCGGTCCAGTCCCAGCCCCGTAGCGGCCGACACCTGCAGGCACTCGTAGCCAATGCCTTCGTAGAGCTGGACCATCATCTGCTGATAGTGCTGCAGCTCAGCGTCAAGCAGGTCGCTCTTGTTGAAGACCAGCACGACGGGCACGCGGTAGGCCTCGGCCGAGGCCAGGAAGCGGTCGATGAAGGTGGTGGATGTCAAGGGGTTGGCCACGGTGACGATGAGCAATGCCTGATCGACGTTGGCCGCGAGGATGTGGCTCTGCTTCGACAGGTTGATGCTCTTGCGCACGATGTAGTTGCGGCGGTCGTCAATCTCGGTGATGAAGGCCGTATTGTCCTCGTACCTCCCACCTCGTACCTCGTTCCTCGACACCGTCACCCTGTCGCCCACGGCCACGGGATTGGTGCTTCGTATGCCCTTGAGGCGGAAGTTTCCCTTGATTTTGCAATCCATCAGCTGCCCATCGTCCGTCCGGACGGTGTACCAGCTACCAGTGTTCTTTACAACCAGACCTTTCATCGTGCCTTGTTTTTACTGTCATTTTTCATTCTCGTAGGCCACAAATGGCTCATGGCCACTCGATTCGACCACAAAATTACTACTTTTTCCGTCATCTTGAGCGCAAGCATCGAGAAAAATGCGCAAAACCATCGTTTTTTTATGTGATTTTTGCTTTTCGCCACGTCTGAACTACCGATTTCTGCCCAATAACGGGTGCTTCGTAGGCAGGCAGTTACACCTGCCGCATGGTCGCAGAAAAACGCGGCGCCTCCCCACGACAGCGGCCCCGCCCATCGGTTGATGAGCGGGGCCGCTATTTTTCCCCTGCGTTACTACACAGTCATAATCTCCTTGTTCTTGGCCTCGATAAGGGCGTCGAGCTTCTTGATCCACTTGTCGTGCAGCTTCTGCAGCTCCAGCTCGGCATCTTTCTCGTTGTCCTCGCTGAGTCCGTCCTTGATGGCTTTCTTCAGCTTGTCCTTGATGTCGGCACGCACGTTGCGCACCTCCACCTTGGCCTTCTCGGCAATTTTGTTGCACTGCTTCACCAGGTCGCGACGGCGCTCCTCGGTGGGCTGGGGAATGGCCAGTCGGATCAGCTCGCCGTTGTTTTCGGGCGTGATGCCCACGTCGCTGTCCATGATGGCCTTCTCGATGTCCTTGATCTGCTTGCGGTCCCAGGGCTTGATGGCAATGGTTCGCGCATCGGGGCAGTTCACAGTGGCCACTTGGTTCAGGGGTACTTTCGAGCCGTAGCTCGACACTCTCACTCCGTCGAGGATAGCCACGTTGGCCCTTCCGGCACGGATGCGGTTCAGCTCGTCCTCCAGGAACATGGCTGCCATTTCCATGCGCTCCTCGCTCTTCTGCAATGTCTCTTTAACGTCTATCATAAGATTTTGATTTTGAATAGTTCAGCTTCATACCTTTGTCATTTCTGCTGACAAAATTAGACAAATAATTTGGTATTTGCAACATTTTAAGGAAAAAAAACACACCTGGCTATTATTTTTCCAAAATAATGCTTACCTTTGCAACAAATTTATATTCATTGCTTATGAAGACCTTACGCACATTGATGGCCTCGCTGCTGCTGACACTGGCCAGCACCGCCATGGCAGACGACTACCAGTTCCTGACCGTCGCCCAGAGCAACGGCGAGACACAGTTCACCGTGAGCAACATCCAGAAAATCACCTTCGACACGGCCAACATGAACCTGCAGCTGAAGGACGGCACCACCCAGAGCCTGCCCCTGAGCGGACTGCAGAAGATGTTCTTCACGGCCGACGGCACCAACGCCATTGCGGCCCTGGGCAACACGAAGTCGAAGATTTCCTTCCAGGGCGGACAGCTCAAGGCTGACATGGCGCAGGGCGAGAAGCTCAGCGTCTACAACATGAAGGGCGAACAGGTGCTGAGCGCCACCCAGAGCGGCACCTACGACCTGAGCACGCTCATCAAGGGCGTCTATATCGTAAAGGTGGGCACGGAGACCAAGAAAGTGGTCAACAAATAACTGCCCCGCCACTTGCTTTTTCAGGGGGGAGCCACCCCATGAAAAAATCTCACGTGAGAAATTTTTCTGCGGAGCCTCCGCGTGAAAATTTCTCACGTGAGATTTTTTCACGCGGAGGCCTCCTGTGTTGACAGGGGCATGGCGGGAGGCTACAGACCGCGTCCCCAAGCCCTTCACTTCATGCGTTCCTGTCGGCAGCAAGCGCCCCAAAAGGCCGAGCGGAAGGGAGAGAAGAGGCTACGCACGTTAAAATTGTTAAAAAAGGCAGCAGTAAGATACAATTTTATTATCTTTGCAAAAATTTAAACTAAAAACCTTCATGAAGAAATCTATACTCAGCATATTCCTGCTCCTCATCTGCACCCTGTCGGCTCAGGCACAGGCCAAGCCCTCGGTCACCATTTTCGGCGACTCCTACTCCACCTTCGAGGGCTATCTGACGCCCGACACGATGGAGACCTGGTACTTCGACCGCCACGACGACCCCAGGCGGACCGACGTGAGCAGCGTGCGGCAGACCTGGTGGTGGCAGGTCATACAGCGCATGGGCTGGAAACTGGAGGTGAACAACTCGTGGAGCGGTGCCACCATCTGCAACACGGGCTATGACGATGCCGACTACACCCACCGCTCGTTCGTCACCCGCCTGAACAGCCTGGGAAGCCCCGACATCATCCTGCTCCTTGGCGCCACCAACGACTCGTGGTGCGGAGCACCCATCGGCGAGTATAAATATGCCGACTGGCGGCGCGCCGACCTCTACACCTTCCGCCCCGCCTTGGCCTATCTGCTCAGCCACCTGCAAGACCGCTACCCCACGGCGCGGCTCTACTACATACTGAACAGCGACCTGAAGGAGAGCATCAACACCAGCGTGGCCCAGATTTGCCAGCACTACGGCGTGCCCCTCATCCGCCTCAGCGGCATTGACAAGACCTCGGGCCACCCCAACATCAGGGGCATGCAGCAGATAGCCGACCAGGTGGTGGCGGCGCTGAAGGAATGAACGGCCACAAACGACCAACCACATGCGAACACGTACTAAACATCATAGACACCCTTGGCCGGCCAGGCTGCTGCTGATGCTGCTTCTTGGCCTCGTGCAGGCTACGGCCACCATGGCGCAGGCGGCGTTCCACCGAGAATACACGAAGGAGCACCCCCTGGTCTATGAAGACGCCTGGGACCTGTGGCCCTACGTCTTCCTCGACGACGAAGGCAAGCCCTCGGGCTTCAACGTGGAGATGCTGAAAATCATCTTCGAGGAACTGAAGATACCCTATGTCATACAGCTCAAGCCCACCGCACTGGCGCTGGAAGACCTGCGCAGCGGCAAGGCCGACCTGATGCTGGGCATGGTGGCCAACTTCCACGACGACTACACCACCCACTACGGCCGCAACACCATACACCTGTTTACCCACAGCGTGGCCCACCCCGCCAGCAAGGCCTCGACCATTCACGAGACCGAGGACCTGGCCCACAACCAGGTCATCGTGCACGAAGGCAGCTTCAGCCACCACCTCATGCTGGACCACGGATGGGGCGACAACGCCATTGCCCACGGCGACATGGACAAGGCCATACAGATGGTCAGCGCCGAAAACGAGGGCCAGGTGCTCTGGAACACCATGTCGCTGAAATGGCTCATCCACAAGTATCACGCCGACAACCTGAAGATCTCGCCCGTGAACATGCCCTCGGGCGACTATCGCTTCATGGCCAACGACGAGCAGCTGCTGCAACGCCTCGACAACGCCTATTCACAGCTGAAAGCCTCCGACCGCCTGCACCCCCTGGAGCACAGGTGGTTCTTTCCTGAAGCCCAAGTGCAAACGAGTACGCCGCGCTGGGTGTGGTGGCTCATCATCTCCATCGGCTCGGTCACCCTCATACTCATCATCGCCAGCATCGTCACCAAGCTGCGCGAGCAGAAAGCCACCCGCCAGGGCCGCCGGCGCACGGCCCAGCTGGCGCTCATCCTGGAGAACAGCCGCCTGAAGATCTGGACCTATGACATCAGGAAAGACAGCTTCACCTGGTATGGCGACAGCGCCATAGAAAAGAAAACCTACTCGCGACAGGAGTTCAGCCGCCGCTACCGTCCCGATGACTTCACCCACCTCATGGATTGTCTTGGGAAGATTGTTTCACAGGAAGAGACGAAGATGAGGCTGGAGGCCACCGTGGCCGACGGCCCCAACGGCGAAGAGCGCATCTACATCATCAACCTGGCCGTGCTCAGGCGCAGGAAAGACAAACCCGCCGTCATCATTGGCACCAAGCTCGACGTCACCGACGACTACGCCAAGATGAAAGAAGACAACGAGCTGATGATGCGCTACCAGGCCGTGTTCAACACCGCCATGGTGGACATGATCTACTATAACAGCCAGGGCTACATAGAGAATATGAACATGCGCGCACAAAGCTCGTTCAACATGAAGCTGGAAGATGTGCTGAAAGAGCATGTCAACATCTACGACATACTGCCGCCCGAGAACTTCGCCATCGAGAACCTCACCAGCGACGACTACTTCTACTCCACGCTGTTCCTCGACTACGCCAAGGAAAAGGAGCTGAGGTCGAGAAAACGCCAGGGCAAGCTGGTCTACGAGCTGCAGCTGGTGCCCGTCTTCAACCAGTTCCACAAGATGCTGGGCATCTACGGCACCGGACGCGAAATAACCGAAATGGTGGAGAACTATCGGAAGGCCAAGCAGAACGTGCAGCAGCTCCGAAAAACCATGCAGGAGGTGGCCGACCACGTGGACAACATCAACTATGCCCTGCAGGTGGGCGGCGTGCGCATGGTGAGCTACTCGCCACAGAGCCACATGCTCACCATCTACCACCGCATGCACGAGGCCCAGTACACCCTCACCCAGCAACGCTGCATCCAACTCACCAACCAGGACAGCCTGAACCAGGTGATGCGCCTCTTCAGGGCCATGGACCGCAAGGCCAATGCCCAGCAGAGCTGCGACATCACCACCCGCCTAAGGCTGCCCGGCGGACGGTTCCTATCCATGCAGGTGCAGCTGTTCCCACAACTCGACGACAGCGGCCGCGTCATGGCCTACTCAGGCATCTGCCGCGATACCACCGAGATGAAGCATACCGAGCGGCTGCTGCAGCTGGAAACGACTAAGGCCCAGGAGGTGGAGATGGTGAAAAACAAGTTCCTCCACAACATGTGCTACGAGATTCGCACCCCGCTGAACACCGTCGTGGGCTTTGCCGAGATGTTCGAGAACGAGCACAGCTATGAGGACGAGGAGAAATATATCGAGGAAATCAAGAAAAACTCGTCCTACCTGCTCGACCTCATCAACGACATCCTCTTCCTGTCGCGACTGGACGCCCACATGGTGGAAATCAATAAGGAATTCACCGACTTTGCCAAGACTTTTGAAGCCCACTGCCACATGGGACTGGGCACCAACAGGAAAGAAGGCGTGAACTACGTGGCAGAGAACAAATACAACAAGCTGATTGTCAACATCGACGACGCCAACGTGGGGCGCATCCTGCAACAGGTCATACAGAACGCCACCAAGCTGACCACCCACGGCACCGTCCGCGCCCACTACGAGTACATCGGCGGAAAGCTCATCATTGCCGTCGACGACACCGGCCCGGGCATCAGCCCCAAGAAGCTGGAGCACATCTTCGAGCGCTTCAACACACCCGGCAACAACGACCACGGCACCGGCCTGGGGCTGCCCATCTGCAAAGAGCTGGTCACACAGCTGGGAGGCACCATCGACATCAACAGCGAGGTGGGCAAAGGCACCACCGTATGGATTACCCTGCCCTGCGAAGCCAGCGAAATAGAACATAAAGTATTCTAAGCCCACTGACACTCATGAAAAGCCAAAAGCATCATCAACATAGACTGAAAGCCCTGGGCAGGACGTTGCTGCTCATGGCGGCACTCTTCAGCACCGTCGGCAGCACAAGGGCGGAGGACGAGCACACCGTCATCGTAGCCTGCGACTGGGACTACGCCCCCTACGAATTCATCAACTCTGAGGGCAAGGCCGACGGATTCAACGTGGAAGTGCTTCACCACATACTGAAAAACCTGGGCATACCCCACGAATTTGTGATGAAGGCGCGCAAGCAAAGCCTCATAGCCTTCATGGACCACCAGGCCGACCTGATTGTTGACTTCAGAAACAGATTCATGGGCGAGCCCTATCGGCGCACCCGCAGCAACTTTGGCTATTACAGCATTGCCGTGGCCCACCACAAGGAACAGCTGGGCTACTACAAAGTGGCCGACCTGGTGAAGCACGGCACCATCATTGCCAATGGCACGAACGACAGCATCACCCGCAAGACGCTCGACTTCCTGCCGCCAGAGACCGACCTGCAGTTCCGCTCGGCCCGCGAGGCGCTGGCCGGCATAACCAACGGCAACTACAAATACTTCCTCTGGGGCGAGGATTTGCTGCAATGGAAAATAAAGGAGTACAATCTCGACGGCATAGAGATCACCAAGCTGGACGTGCCCCTCACGGAAATACACATCGTGGGCTACGACAAGGAACTCATCGACCAAATTGACAGCCAGTATGCCCGCATGCAGCAAAGCGGCGAGATTGACCGCATACACAACCGCTGGTTTGGCAAGCAGGATGGGCTGAAGGAAGCATCGTCAAAGTCTATTCTCGTCATCCTTGCCATCCTGCTCATCGCCATCTTCGTGGCATCCATCTTCTTCGTCATGAGAAGCAGGGTGAGGCGTGCCGTCACCAAAAACGAAGACATGGAGGCTATGATGCGCCAGGCACTGAAGATGGGAAAGCTGACGGTGCTGGTCAACAACGTCAGGCAAAACCAGATAGTCAGCCTGCAAGGCAATCAGCTGAAAGACGGAGAAGCCACGCTGCAGGATATTTATGAAGGCATTCATCCCGACGACCGTTACCGGCTGGACGACCTGAGAAAAAGCCTCCTGAACGGCGACACCCGCCCGAAACCCTACCAGTGGCGCTGGAACATGGGCACGAAGGAAGCCCCGAAGTACATTCTCGTGGGCGGGTTCAGCTTCCCCGAATACGATGAACACGGAAAGCTGAAGTACTTTATCACCACCTGCCGCGACATTACCGAAGAGGAAGAGAAGGAACGCAAGGAAAGGGAAATGGCGCAGCGATACAGAAAGATGTTCGACTCTACGCTCGTGGCCATGTCGTTCTACGACAACAACGGCATGCTCGTGGACCTGAACGACAAGATGCGCGAGCTGGCCGGCATCACACCGGAGAACGAGCACTTCTTCCTCGAAACGCCCATACAGGAGTTTGACTTGATAAAAGACGAGGTGAAGAACGACAACCGCGAAACCTTCCACGCCTGCCAGCGCATGTACTACCCCGAACGCAACGTCGACAAATACATAGAATTCAGGGTGAGGCCGGCCTTCGACGACGACGGCAACCTGCTCTATAACATCATCACCGCACGCGACATTACGCAGGAGCGCGACATGTACCTGGAGCTGAAGCAGCAGAACAAGGCCATCCAGGTGGCCACGGAGGACAACAACCGCTACGAGGAGGAGATGCGCACGCTGATGGAGAACTGCAAGATGTACATCTGGAGCATGGACCTGGAAACGGGCATCATCAGCTTCTCGCAGACGCTGGGCACCGTGCTCTTCAAGCGCACCATCGAGGACCACATCCTGGGCATGTTTGAAAGCGAGCGGGAGGCAGCCAGGAAAACGATGAAGAACATCGGGAAAATCAAGAACTCGTTCAGCACCCTGCACCACTTCCTCTACACACCCATTAACGAAAAGCCTTCCTGGTATGCCACCAGCGGCATGCCCATACGCGACCATCAGGGAAAGACCATCTCGCTCTTCGGCATCGTGCGCGACGTGACCGAGCTGATGGAGGCGCAGGAACGGCTGAAGGAGGAAACGGCACGCGCCGAGAACTCGGGTATCCTGAAAGCCACCTTCCTGGCCAACATGACCCACGAGATACGCACGCCGCTGAACGCCATCGTGGGATTCTCGGACCTGCTGCACATGGTAGACAGCACCGACGAACGAAGGGAGTTCATCCGCATCATACGCAACAACTGCGACATGCTCATGCGCCTCATCAACGACATCTTCGAAGCTTCCACACTGGACGTGAAACCACTGGAAATCAAGCTGACCGAGGTGGACTTCGCACAGGACTTCGCCCTCACCTGCCAGTCGCTGTCGCAACGCGTGCAAAACCCCAACGTGAAGTTCATCGTGGAAAACCCCTACGAAAGCTTCGTCACCGTCCTGGACAAGGGGCGCATTCAGCAGGTCATAACCAACTTCGTGACCAACGCCGTGAAGTACACCCAGGAAGGACACATACGCGTGGGCTACACCTACACCGACGGTGGGCTGCGCATCTATTGCGAAGACACAGGTGCCGGCATACCCAAGGAGAAGCAGAAGAGCGTCTTCGACCGCTTCGTCAAGCTGAACGACTACGTCCAAGGCACCGGCCTGGGGCTGAACATCTGCAAGGCCATTGCCGAGCGCTCCAACGGGCGCATCGGCGTGGATAGCGAGGGCGAAGGCCACGGCTCAACCTTCTGGATATGGGTTCCCTGCCACGTAATCAGCCAAAAAGAACAGGAAAATGGGGGGGGGTAATTTTTTCCCTTCCTATAAGTTGAAATAAACGTTTTAACATGAGAAGTATTTATATATTTATCATGGCTGTAGCCTTGGCTTTCAGTTCCAGCTTGGCAACCACAGCACAACCGGCAGGACAGCCACAAGTTCTGCCTGATAAGACGTTGCAAGACACTTTACGCCACAATCAGCCGCCCGTCCACCAGCGCGAATACACCGAGGAAAGGCCGCTCGTCTACGAAGGTTCCTGGGATTTGTGGCCCTACACCTTCCTAAACGACATGGGCGAGCCCGACGGCTACAGCGTAGACCTGGTGAAGCTCATCCTCGACAGGCTCAAGATACCCTACATCATCAAGCTCAAGCCCCAGCCAGAAGTGTTCAACGACCTGAAGGAAGAGCGCTCCGACCTGATGCTGGGCATCGCAGCCGGCTTTCACGACCAATATGGCCACTATGGAAAGACGGCCATCACCCTTTTCACGCAGAGTATAGCCACTCCAAAAAGCCATCCCGAAGGCATCGAGACCTTCAACGACCTGGCCACCCACCAAGTCATCGTCAATGCCGGAAGCCTGGCCTATCACCTGATGCTGAACCAGGGATGGGGCGAGAATGCCACCGTCACCAACGACATCACCGAATCGATGCTGAAACTAAGCAACCAGAATCAGGGTGCCATCCTCTGGAACGACCTGGGACTGAAATGGCTGGTGAAACGCTATCAGTTGGACAATCTGGAGATCAAACTGGTGAATATGCCCCACGGCGAGTATAAATTCATGTCGAACGACCTCAGGCTGCTGGCCCGCATGGACAGCGTCTACGCCCTGCTGAACTCAGAAGAGCAGATCATTCCTCTGCAAAACAAATGGTTCTATCCCGAACGGCAGGAGGCATCCACGCCCGGGTGGGTGTGGCAAGCCCTCATTGTCACCGCGCTGCTGCTCACCGTTCTCGTGATCTACATCTACGTTTACCACAGGAAAGGACGCCGCGTGAACCAGGAAAACAACAAGCGCTACCGCCGCCTGGCACTCATCCTGGAAACCAGCGGAGTGCACATCTGGACCTACGACGTGAAGGAAAGGCTGTTCACCTGGCGCAATGAGAACGGACAGGCCGCCTATAACTACACTCCCGAGGAGTTCTCGCAACGCTATTCCCCCGAGGACTACAAGCAGCTGCGCAACGCCATTCTGCGACTGGCCGCTACCCCCAAGCCCGCCGACGGCAAGGAAGAAGAGGTGAAGCTGAACATCAGCGCCAAGGACATTGAGGAAGGCAGCGACGAGATACGTAACTTCACCATCATGCTCTCCGTGCTCCGGCGCAGCAACAACGGCAAGGCAGCAGTGATTATCGGCACGAAGAAAGACATTACCGAGAGCATCAGGCAGCAACAGCTGACCGACGACCGCGCCAAGCACTATCGTGCACTGTTCAACACGCCGCTGGTGGGCATCATGTACTTCAACAAGTACGGACTGCTGACCGACATCAACGAGAAAGCCTGCGAGATGTACGACTGTCAAGCCAGCAACATACTGGCCCAGAGCGTATCCATCTACGACATGCTCAACATCGACAGCGTTGACATTGACGAGATAGACGGCATGTATGCCACGAAGGATATTAACCTCGCCGCCATACCCGGTGCCGGAAGCAGTGAGCAGGAGAAGACCCTGCGCTGCGAGTATAACGTGGTGCAGGTAAACGACGAAGAAAGCAAGGCGATAGGCTTCTTTGCCATCGCCCGCAAGGCCCTGGCCATGCTTCTGCTGATACTGGGCATGATGCCCGCCACCGCCCAGAGCTGGAAGCAGAAGTTCACACCTGAGCATCCGCTCATCATCGTGGGCGACTGGGACAAGCCCCCCTACGAGTTCCTGAACCGCAACGGCGAGCCTTCGGGCACCAACGTCGAGTCGATGGACCTGGTGTTCAAAGAAATGGGCGTGCCGTACAAATATGTGCTCAAGGACTGGAACATTGCCATGAAGATGTTTGAACGTGGCGATGCCGACATCATCCTGGCCTACTCCACCACCTATCGTGACAGCAACTACGTCTTTTCGCAGAACATCATCAACTACAACCGCATCATGGCCGCATCGCTTGGCGAGAGCGACCATCGCATCACCCTCCACGAGCTGCTGCACGAGGGCGTGGTACTTAGGCCTTTCGACTATTCGTCCTACTTTTTCCGTAACGTCGACTCCACCTTCGCCGAGAAAGTGGTGTACCAATCGCCCAAAGTGGCCCTGACAGGCCTCACCGACAGCATCTACAAATATTTCGTTTGGGGCGAAGAGCCGCTGAAGTGGAAAATCAGAGAATTCAACCTCGAAGGCATCGTGCTCAATGAAGTTCAGATACCCGTCAGCGACATTTTCATCATCGGCCATGACCGCGCACTCGTAGAGGCCATGGACGACCATTACTCGCGCCTGAAGCAGAGCGGCCAGATACAGACCATCCTCGACAAGTGGCTCCATCCCGAGCAGATGCAGAAGGCCAATCAGCCCTTATACATCCTCGTCATCGGCGGCATCCTGCTTTTGCTGGTCACCATCTACTTGTTCAACCTCCTGGCCAAGCATCACGTGAAAACCATCACGCGAAAGTCGATAGAACTGAACAACATGATGACACGCGCCCTGCACATGGGCAACTTCGACGTGACCGTCTATGACATCAAGCACGACTTAGTCACCAACAACTACGGTCACCTGCTGCCCGAAAAGGGCATCAGCATGGCGGAGTTTGCCGAGCACATCCATCCCAAGGAACAGGGAGAGTTCAACCACAAGTTAGAGCGACTGCTCAACGGCCGCGACAAGAAGTTCGAGCTGAACAAACACTGGAAGGACTACAACGGCAACTGGCTCTTCCTCCAGGGTCACGCCATTGTTGAGGCTGACGAAGAGGGACATCCACGCTACATCATCAACGCCGTCCACGACGTCACCCACGACGAGCAGCAAGAAATGAGGAACCACGAGCTTGCCTTGCAGTACAATCTCCTCACCAATCTGCCACCGGCAGCCCGCGCCTTCTTCGACGGAAAGACAAACTTTGCCATGGCCTTTGAGGATATCTTCAAGATTCTGAAGCAACGCACCGCCAAAGCGCCAGTGAAGCTAACGATGGTCAATCCGTATGACACGTTCTTGACACGCATCGACGTGAGCCGCGTACAGAAGATGCTCACCGACTTCGTCGACCATACCGTAGCCCTCATAGGCGAAGGAAACATTCGCGTGGGCTATCGCTACGAGAAAGAGGAGCAAACCCAGCGCAACGGACTGTTTATCTACTGTGAATCTGCCTATACCAGCAGCGAAGGGGAGAAAGGCTCCACTTCCTGGTTCTGGGTGCCTTGCGAACGACTGACCTAAAAAACCTGCCGACCAAAGACATAAAACAAGAACAGAAGATGCAAACAAGTAAATACATGCTCGCCAGCGAGCGCGACCAGCTTTGGGGACTCACTGTCACCACCATTGGCTATGAAGAGATTGGAAAAGACGATCCCTACCCCACCCGAGGCCATGCCGACGGCTACTACTTCGACATTGAGAAGGGGCGGGTGCTGTCGGAATACCAGCTGCTCTACATCATCGAGGGCGAAGGCATCTTCCACAGCCGCACCGTGCCTACGGCCCATCTCCACGAGGGCGACTTCTTCCTGCTTTTCCCCGGCGAGTGGCACAGCTATCATCCTACGGGGCCACGGGGCTGGAAGAAATACTGGATAGGCTTCCAGGGCCACAACATGGACGACCGTGTGCGCGCCGGATTCCTCTCGCCCACGAAGCCCATCTACCACGTTGGGTTCTCTGACAACATTGTCAGCCTCTACCGCATGGCCTACGAGGCAGCACAAGCGGAAGAAGCCTACTCCCAGCAAGTCATGGCCGGCATTGTGAACCACCTCATTGGGCTGATGTATTCTTTAGAGCGAAACATCGAGCTGAAGAACCGCAATCTTACCCACGTAGACCTCATTAACCGAGCCCGTCTGCGCATCCGTGAAGAGCTGGAGTCGCCGCTTACCATTCAGCAGGTGGCCGAAGACCTGGGCATGAGCTACAGCAACTTCCGCAAGCTGTTCAAGGAGCACACCGGCCTCTCGCCCGCCACCTACCAGCAGGACCTGCGCCTACAGCGCGCCAAGGAACTGCTCACCACCACCGACATGAGCATCAAGGAGATAGCCTATCGGCTCAACTTCGAATCGCCCGACTATTTCTCCTCAAAGTTCAAAATCAAGACGGGCCGTAAACCAAGCGAGCTGCGCACTTAGCGCAGCTCGCTTAGCTTTTTTTCCATTCTGTACAGTTCGTTTCCTACCGTTTGTCGTAGGCATGCACCGGATAGTCAATCGTGTAGTGCAGGCCTCGGCTCTCCTTGCGCTCCAAGGCGAAGCGGGTGATGAGATAGCCCACGTTGATCATGTTGCGCAGCTCGCAGATGTCCTTCGATGCCTTCACGCGCTTAAACAGTCGTTCCGTCTCTTCATAGAGCATGTCCAGTCGGTCCCAGGCGCGGTGCAGTCGCAGGTCAGAGCGCACGATGCCCACATAGTTCGACATAATCTGGTTCACCTCCTTCACGCTCTGCGTAATCAGCACCTTCTCCTCGTTGGTCATCGTGCCCTCGTCGTTCCATTCGGGCACGCGTTCGTTAAAGTCATACAGGTCGATGTGCTTCAGCGAGTCGCGAGCGGCAGCATCGGCATAGACCACGGCCTCGATGAGCGAGTTGCTGGCCAGGCGGTTGCCGCCGTGCAAGCCCGTGCACGAGCATTCTCCTAAGGCGTAGAGCCGTTCAATGCTCGACTGGCCGTTCAGGTCCACCTTGATGCCTCCGCACATGTAGTGGGCGGCAGGGCGAACGGGGATGTAGTCGGTCGTGATGTCAATGCCCATCGACAGACATTTCTGGTAAATATTGGGGAAGTGCTTCTTGGTCTCGGCAGCATCTTTATGGGTAACGTCCAGACAGACGTGGTCAATGCCGTGAATCTTCATCTCCTTGTCAATGGCTCGGGCTACGATGTCGCGGGGAGCCAGCGACAGGCGCTCGTCATATTTCTCCATGAAGGTCTCGCCATTGGGCAGTTTCAGCACACCGCCATAGCCACGCATAGCCTCCGTAATGAGGTAGGCGGGGTGCGTTTCGTTGGGGTTATGCAGCACGGTAGGGTGGAACTGCACAAACTCCATGTCGGCTACCGTGCCCTTGGCTCTATAGACCATGGCAATGCCGTCGCCCGTGGCAATGACGGGGTTCGACGTGGTCAGGTAAACGGCTCCGCATCCTCCAGTGCATATCACCGTCATTTTGGCCAGATAGGTGTCCACCTTCTGCTGAGGGTTCAGCACGTAGGCACCGTAGCACTGAATGTTGGGCGAGCGTCGGGTGACTCTTACGCCCAGGTGGTGCTGGGTGATAATCTCTACGGCAAAGTGGTGCTCCTTGACGTCAATGTTGGGGTTGTTTCGCACAGCCTCCATCAGTCCGCGCTGAATCTCAGCCCCCGTGTCGTCAGCATGGTGCAGGATGCGGAACTCTGAGTGACCGCCCTCGCGGTGCAGGTCGAAGTCGCCATTCTCCTTGCGGTCGAAGTTGACACCCCACTGCACCAGTTCCTTGATTTGCTCAGGAGCCATGCG
>JAFPTC010000049.1 GCA_017400455.1 Prevotella sp.
ATGAAGAATGAAGAATGAAAAATGAAAAATGAAGAATGAAGAATGAAAAATCTTTTCCGCAGACGGTGCGAGGCACCATGAAGCGGCTGAACGACGAGGGTGACCTGGAATTCAGGGCCTACCGCGAGACGGGCGAGAAAGCTCAGGAGGTGATTGTGACCACGGGCGGCGGCAAGCTGTACAAGACCACGGGAAAGAAAAACCCACAGATGGTGGCCCACCTGACGGCGAAGTGCAGCGACGCTGACCCCATAGCCACGATGTATGGCCAGCTGGACCGGCTGGCACGCACGCAGCGCACGAAGGCGCCGGCGGCGATGCGCGGCACCCGACTGCTCGACGAGCCCACGGCACGCGTGGTGCTGAACAGCAGCATGCGGCGCATAGAGCTCACGCTGGGCATCGACCTGACGCAGACCCCCAACTATCAGAACCAATTAATCACCTTAATGCAAAAAGTATCGGCATGTTTACTTATCAACCATCAAAAAGTGGCGAGTGCCATCCCTGCACCGCCGACATCTTCTCGCAGCTGATTGTCAGCGACAATGTGGTGAACCGCATCAAGGCCATCCGCGCCATGCGGGCGGCGGGAAAAACGAAAGGGGCCGACCTGCAGAAGCGATGCCTGCCGCTGCTGTGCTTCTGCGCTGCCAGCTTCGACGTGGCCCCGGCACCCAGCGACAGCAAGGACGGCCGCCGGCGCAAGGGGCAGACGGGGCGCTGGCGCCTGCAGCAGAGCGCGAGGCTCAGCGGACTCTTCATGGTGGACTATGACCACGTGGGCGACCCGCAGCAGTGGGTGCGCCGCTGGCTGGATGCCTACCGCGAAGAGCACGACGAGGCGGCCTCGATGGACGAGGCCACGCTGCGGCGGGCGTTCTTCGGCAGCCTGGGCGTGGTGCTATGCCACGTGACCAGCAGCGGCGAGGGGCTGCGCTTAGTGGGCGTGGCCAACGCTGAGAGGGGCAACCTGGCCCAGAACCAGGCCTGGCTGACCAGCCAGCTTCAGGGCATGACGCTGGACGAGAGCTGCAAGGACGCCTCTCGCGGCAGCTTCTGCCCGGGATTTGAAGACATTATCTACATTAACAAAGAAAAACTATTCAATTATGAAAATCCTGATTACGATGAGAAATTTGGCCCGCTTTATCGCGGGGGTAACAGTAAGCCCGCCGGCCTTCCTGGCAGCGGTGCTGCTGCACGTGGCCACGCTGCTGCTGCGACTGGCGGCCAGCCAGACGGAATGGCTCCTGGACAAGGCACAGCAGGTAGTGGTGACAGCGATGGACTGGATGAACGACTAAAGGCCGGATACCATGGAAAGAGCTACGACGAGATATGCGACGCCTGGTACGAGGTCGTACGCAAAGGGAAGCCCAGTGTGGGCGACCGTCACCAAAGCCTGTTCGACATGGCTCTCGACCTGCGTTACATCTGCGACCACGACCCACAGCTTCTCGCGAGGGTTATTGGCCAGTGTGATGTGGGTCAGGCAGTCATCGCTGAGCGGGGAGCGGACGAGATTGCCCGTATTGCAAGTGATGCTTGTACCCGCAGGCAGTGGCGAGGGCTGCCAGGCAGGGTCAGCCGTGTGCTGGAAGCTGCTGGTGTACACCTGGCTGGGGACGACGATGGCGAAAAGCCTGAGGCAGCACCTGCTACGGACTACGACGCTTACGCCCGCCGGCTTCTGCCTCTACTTAGTGACAGCCCAGGGCTTAGAGAAGCTGTAGCCGACATGCCCGACCGCCTGAAGCTGGGCGGCGTGCTGGCCGCCACGGCCATGCTGGGCACCTACCTGAGCCGCACCTGGTGGGAGCACTTCGACGGCCGCCTCTACCGGCTGTCGTTCCTCACCTACATCATCGGGGCGGCGGCCAGCGGCAAGAGCTTCCTCACCCACCTGGACAGCCTGCTCATGGCCCCGATGAAAAGTGCCGACGAGGTGGGGCGCAGCGCCGAGCGACAGTTCAAGGAGCAACAGAAGACGCGCAAGGCCAACGAGAAGCTGCCCGAGCAGCCCCACCCCGTCATTCGCTACTGTCCTTCCTCGACCTCGAACGCCATCCTCTACCGCCGCCTGCAGGACGCCATAGACCCCACGCTGATCGACCCGACGACCGACGCGCCCCTGCACCTGCACCTCATCACCGTGGAGAGCGAGCTGGCCACGGCCCTGAGGGCGCAGGTGGGCTCGTGGGCCGGCAAAAACGACCTGGAGCTGAAATCGTTTCACAACGAGCTGGCCGGCGTGGACTATGCCAACACCGAGTCGACCAACGGCATCATGCAGGTGAACTGGAACCAGGTGGTCAGCGGAACGATGGAGAGCCTGAGCCGGAAGATCAAGCCGCAGAACGTGCTGGACGGACTGGTGACCCGACTCTCGCTATTCCTCATGCCCCAGAACGACTACCAGATGCTGGAGCGCCGACGCTACCTGCGCGACCATAACCGCGAGTGCTACCTGCGACAGCTGGGCATACTGTTAGAGGACATCAAGGGCGAGCTGAAGTGCCCACGGCTGGTGGACTTCTGCTTCCAGTACGAAGAGGAGCTGACGCGCCAGGCATCAATAGAACAGGACAAGTGCCTGGACTACTTCCGCAAGCGAATTCCCGTGATCATGATGCGCCACACGCTGGTGCGCATGGTGCTGCGCCAGATGGACAGCCTGGCGAAAGGCCACCCGCTGGTGGAGCAGGACGACGACCTGGAGTATGCCCGACTCATTGGCGACTGGACGCTGGAAATGCAGATGACCATGTTCGGACAAATGGTAATGGACGCTCTGGAGAAGGAGCAGGAGGCTTTCGCACCCATCAAGCTGCGCACTAAAACCAGAACAGCCTTCAACAGTCTGCCAAGTCAGTTCACCCGGCAAGAACTGGTCGACGCAGGTATTGCCAAAAACATCAATACGGTTTATGTCACCTTGAGCCGATGGCTGAATAGCAAGCTCATCGAGCAAACCGGTGATAATCAATACAAAAAACTTTTCAAAACCTTATGAACAACAACAACCCACAAAACGGGAGCGGGCTGACGAAGAGCAGCCTGCCCCGAGGGTTGCGCAACTGCAACCCGCTGAACATCCGTATCACCCCCAAGCAGCGCAGCGGACAGGACCGCTGGAAGGGCATGACCCCGCAGCAGACAGACCCCGCCTTCTGCCAGTTCGAGAGCATGGAATGGGGCTGGCGGGCCGCCTTCCACCTGCTGACCCGCAACTACTACCACCAGCACCAGCTGCACACCATCCGCACCATCATCGGCCGCTGGGCACCGCCACAGGACAGGAACAACACCGAGGCCTATGTAGGCCGCGTGGCACAGCTGATGCGCTACAACCCCGACTTCGAGCTGGGCATACCCTCGATGCACCCCGCCCGCTGGATGATGCTGGGCGTGGCTATGGCCGTGGTGGAGAACGGCACCGACTGCCTGGACTACATGGCCATGCTCCAGGGGTGGCAACTTCTAAAATGAAGAATGAAGAATGAAGAATTTGCTGCCGCTACTATGTGAAAACGGAGCGCAGGAAAATTTCTTTTCCTGCGCTCCGCAGAAAATTTCCAGCGCTCGCCATGAATTTTTCCAGTGCTCCCCGTGAAATTATCCTGCGCTCCCCGTGAAATTTTCCAGCGCTCGAAAAATGCCGGCGAACGGCCCTGATGAACAATTACACCCCCCAAAAAGTTAAAATATGTAAATATAGTTGCGCGGCCACAGCGCATTTGCTAACTTTGTAACTGCTAACGGGAAGGACGCTGAAAGCAGAGTGCACGCTGCCGGAAGCAGGTACAACCCAACCTTTGTTAAACCATTTAAACACTAAGAAAACACTATGCTGAAACTTGATCTTTACAGAAACAACAACGAGAGCAGCACGAAGTACGGCCGGGTGTACAGCCGCGTGAACAACGCCAAGCCCATCGACGAGATTGGACTGGCCAAGAACATGCACAGCCACTACACCACGTTCAGCATCGGCGAGCTGTCGGGCATGATTCGCGACATGGCGAAGGCCATCAAGGACAACGTGCTGCAGGGACAGCCCGTGAAGCTGAGCGACCTGTGCATCTTCTCTGCTCACGTGGAGAGCGACGGCGC
>JAFPTC010000050.1 GCA_017400455.1 Prevotella sp.
GTTGCCGCCGTACTTGTTGATGGTATCCACCTCTTCCTGGGGAACGCTGGAAGAACCATGGAGCACGATGGGGAATCCGGGCAGCTTCTTCTCAATTTCATGCAGCACGTCGAATGCCAATGGGGGAGGAACGAGCTTGCCGGTCTTCGGGTCGCGGGTGCACTGCTCGGGCTTGAACTTGTAGGCACCGTGAGAGGTACCGATAGAGATAGCCAGCGAGTCGCAGCCCGTGCGGGTAGCGAAGTCGATGACCTCCTCGGGCTTGGTGTAGTGGCTCACTTCAGAGGCCACCTCGTCCTCAACGCCGGCGAGCACGCCGAGCTCACACTCGACGGTAACGTCGTACTTGTGGGCATACTCCACAACCTGACGAGAAATCTTGATGTTCTCCTCGTAGGGCAGCGAGCTGCCGTCGTACATTACGCTTGAGAAGCCCATGTCGATGCAGTCCTTGCACAGCTCGAAGCTGTCGCCGTGGTCCAGATGGAGCACAATCTCAGGATGCTCGCAGCCCAGCTCCTTGGCGTAGGCCACTGCACCCTCGGCCATGTAGCGCAGGATGGTGGCGTTGGCATAGTTGCGGGCACCTTTCGACACCTGCATGATAACGGGCGACTTCGTCTCGACGGCAGCCTGGACGATGGCCTGCATCTGCTCCATGGTGTTGAAGTTGAATGCGGGAATGGCATAGCCGCCGCTTACTGCTCTCTTAAACATCTCGCGGGTATTAACGAGACCTAAATCTTTGTAATTAACCATTTTGTTTTTAATTTAATGTTAATGTGAAATGTATTTGTCTTTTCAATTTGTGCGCAAAGTTACAAAGAAAAGGTGAAGGGAGAAAATTTGGAACTGAGATTTTTTTTCGTTTTTAGGCATTTTAAGCATTTAGCCCCGCGCAGGGGGCTGAAAGAAGCGAAAAATGTCATGTGCGGATAGCAGATTTTTCACTCGCGAACGAATTTAATCCTTGCGGAGGGCGATAGTTGGAAAAAAAATCGTAAATTTGTAGCCCAATTCTAAGCTTTCGACCATCAAATGAGACGCATACTCTTCTTTCTTCTGCTCGTGCCTGCCATGGCCTTGGCGGGCCACAGGATTCTGACGCCCAACTATAAATCGCTGGAGGTCATGGTGAACAACAACTGGATGGCGCTGCCCATCATGCAGCTGGGCACGGGCGACGTGCTGAACATTGGTTTCGACGAACTGTCGCACACCTACCGAAGGCTGACCTATCATCTGGAGCCCTGCAATCCCGACTGGACCAGCTGCGAGGGGCTGTTTGAAAGCGACTGGCTGGAGGGCTTTAACGACCGGCCCATTGAGGACTACGAGAACTCGATTAACACCAACGTGCTGTATACCCATTACAGGCTTCAACTGCCCAATGACGACACCCGGCTGAAGATGAGCGGAAACTACAGGCTGCACATCATGGACGAGGAAGAGGACGAAGAGGTCATCTGCATTGAATTCCGCGTGCTGGAGCCTTTGATGAGGATGACGCTGGGCGTTACGACCAACACCGACCTGGACCTGAACGGGCGCTACCAGCAGGCCTCGCTGAGGATTGACTATGGTCCGCTGCGCGTGACAAATGCAGCGGAACAGGTGCAGGTGTTTGTGATGCAGAACGGCCGCGAGGACAACATGAAGGAAAATGTTCGTGCCAACTACATGACGGCCAGCGGTATGGCCTGGGAGCACAACAAAGGACTGATTTTCGATGCTGGCAACGAGTATCGGAAATTTGAAGCCCTTGACCCCAGCCACACCACCATGGGGCTGGCCCACACCTACTGGGACGAGGAGAGCAAGCGCTTCCACGCCTATCCGTTCTTCGCCGAGCCGCGACGCAGCTACATCTACGACGAGGATGCCAACGGGGCGTTCCTACTGAGAAACAGCGACAACGTGGAGGCTGCCACCACGTCGGAATATGTGGTGATACACTATAAGCTGAAGGCTTTCAGGGAATATAAAGACGCCACGGTGAGGCTCGACGGCCGATGGGCGGTGGAAAGTCCCGAAAGCTACGTCATGACCTTCGACGAGCACGATCAGACCTACAACGCCACGGTGCTGCAGAAGCTGGGCTACTATAACTACCAAGTGTTGCTGGTCGACTTTGACGGCACCACCCATCCTATGCCCGAAGAGGGTTCGTTCTACCAGACGGAGAATGACTATCAGGCAATGGTCTACTACAGAGGCATCGGCGAACGCTCGTGGCGGCTGGCCGGCTTCTGCGAGACAAAGTTCAGGAAGGATTGACGCCTATCACTGCAACACCTGCGTGATGCCCTGCTCGCGATGGCAGAGGCGCACCTCGACACTGGGAAACAGCCGATGGATGCGCTCGGCCAGATGCTGGGCACAATAGACCGACCGATGCTGTCCGCCCGTGCAGCCGAAGGAGAACATGAGCGACGTGAAGCCACGCTGAAGATAACGCTTCACATGGAAGTCGGCCAACTGGTAGACGGCATCGAGGAAGGGCAGAATCTCACCATCTTCTTCCAAAAAACGGATAACGGGCTGGTCGAGACCAGTGAGCTGCTTGTACTGCTCGTAGCGGCCAGGGTTATGGGTGGAGCGACAGTCGAACACATAGCCACCCCCATTGCCGCTCTCGTCCTGCGGGATGCCCTTCTTATAAGAAAAGCTGAAGATGCGCACGACGAGCTTGGGCGTGGTGAGCCGCAGGAGCACGTCAGTCAGGTGGGGATAGGGAAACTGATGGGCTGACAGGAGCTGACGAAGACTGTCAAGTGCAGGAGGAATGGACTGCAGGAAATGTTGCTTCCGCTCAAAATAGCCACGGAATCCGTAGGCCCCCAACACCTGCAAGAGGCGGAAAAGCACAAAGAGGCGCAGGCGGTCCATGAAGTCGGCCTTCGCAGGCAGGTCGGCATAGCGGGATGCTTCGTCATAATAGACATCCAGAAGCTCTTGTCGCAGCGAATCGGGATAGCGGGCAGAGGCCTGCCAGAGGAATGAAGCCAGGTCATAGTAGATGGGGCCTCGGCGTCCCCCCTGGAAGTCAATGAAATGGGGAGTGGGCGACAGCATGATGTTGCGGGCCTGGAAGTCGCGATAAAGGAAGGTGTCGCCACTATGGGCGGTCAAATCGCGAGCCAAGAGGCGGAAGTCCTCCTCAAGGCGGACTTCGTGGAAGTCAACGCCGGTGGCCTTCAGATAGCAATACTTGAAGTAGTTCAAATCGAACATCACGCCCATCTCGTCGAAGGCCGGCTGAGGATAGCAAACGGAGAAGTCGAGGTCCTGCGCCCCCAGGAACTGCAGACGTGGCAGCAGGCTCATGGTCTGCCGAAGCAAGTCCACCTCCTGAGGATTGTAGCGTCCGCCGGCCTCACGCCCGCTTTTCAAGGCATCGAACAATGAGGTCGAGCCCAAATCGGTCTGCAGGTAGCGCATCTCATCGCTGCTGACCGCCAGCACATGGGGCACGGGCAGGTCTTTGGCTTGGAAATGGCGCGCCAGGCTGATGAAGGCATGGTTCTCTTCCCGGCTGGTTCCCACACAGCCTATCACGGTTTGCCCGTCGGCCCCTGTCAGCCGATAGTAGCCCCTGTTGCTACCTGCGCCAGGCAGTTTCTCTATCTGGGCAGGGGCCTCTCCCTTCCAGTGAATATACAGTTCCTTCAGTTGTTGCATTTCTCTTATTGTAAAGTAACGGCCATCAGACCAATGACTACGTCGTTAGACAAAGTGCGCAAGGTCAGGCTCTTCAGTTTCTTCCTGTTGTTCAGCGGCATGCGCAGCATCTGAGCTGCACCGCCGAGAATCTCACGGCCATAGACGCCCTGAATATGGAGCAGTTGCCCCAAATCGCGACTCACGTCGCCTGTGCTCAGACAGATGCGGATGGGACGCTGGCCGATGGTGCGGAAGGCCTGTCCGTCGATGAAATAGTCTTGCTCGATGGGACACCAGTTCTCAGGATTGCGTAGTCGCAAAGTATCGCTGCTGCCATCCAGATAATTCACTACCACGAGGCCATTGTCTATGTGGCTTTGCATGTGATTGGTGCTGCCGGCCATGAGCAGATAGGCCGAGGAAGCGCTTCCCTTGAGGGGGGCAACGATGCTGTCGGGATAATTGTCCCAAAGACTGGTGTAGACAATGTTATTGCCCTTTTCAGGTGAAAGGAATGGCACGCCCTCGACAAAGAGCTGGCCTGACATGATCTTCGAGCGTAGCCCTGCGTCATTGATTTCAGGCGTGTAAAGCGGGTGGCACCACTCTCCCACCCCTTGGACAGGCAGTTCCAAGGAAGTGGACTGCGGTCGCGGGCTGACATAGCGGTTCTTGAAGATGTCGTCAACTTTGGCATTCCAGAACTTATCGATGGCTTGCGGAAAGAACTTCTTCGATAACTTCGGATTGTCAAGCCCTAACTCTGTGCTTGAGTAGGGATAGAAGCGGGATGAGGCGGCGGGCTGGACGTTGGCAGTTTCTGTGGGCTTAACGGTTTCCACTTCTATGATCTGATGCTTCTCTGTCGTTCCGACAATGTCGCGGTAACGTCCTCCGCCAAGATTCTGCCTCAGGATGATCTGTAGTGGACGGCTGAAGTTCTGAGTGATTTCAAAACAGTCCTTCCCTCCTTTGCGGGTGAACTGATACTCAATGTAGGGCGTCTTCAACGAAGCATGGTTCCAGCTGACGGGAAAGCCCGGACGGATGATACACTGGCCGAAGAGGGCTTGCGGAATAACGCCAAATAGTCCCTGAATGAGGGTGCGCGACGAAATGCCGATGCAGTCGCCGAAATCGCGATAGCACTCACCACGTGCTGCGTCAAAATGGGAGAGTTGGCCGAAGTTGGCAGGCGACTGTCCGAAATACATCTGGTCGAGAATGTTGGCCCGCATCAGATTGTAGCCCGCGTCGGCGCGTCCTGCCTCAAAATAGGCCAGCGCCGTGTGCATCACCTCGGCTGCCGCCACATTATTAATGCTCCAGGAATAGGGCAGCCAGTTGGAGGTGGAGATGGTCTGATAGGCTGAGTCCACCGTGAAATGAGGAATCTCGCGGTCAACATATTGTGTGGCCTGGAAGGCTTGCTCGGGTGTGCAGGCCCCGCAATCGATGGGTGTGTAGATGCTCCACACGGCTGCGCTCTCGTGTAAGCGCTTCAACCCCATTCCGTCCTGATACTCGGCCCAATGGCCGGCCTTTGGCAGCCAAAGCCGCTCGTTCATGGCTTTAAGAATGGCCTCAGCCTCCTGTCTGTAGGGCGTAGGATCTTCGCCAATGAGTTCTGCCACACGCGCTGCGAGCCGATTTCCGCGATAGTTGTACGCAGAACTGTGGGTCACTGCTCCTCCATTGTAGTAGAGCGCATCGCTGGCCCATATACAGCAATAAGCATCGTAGAGATGGTCACCATCGGAGTCGAAGTTACGCTTCTCCCACGCTAAATGGCGCTGAATGACAGGCCACATCTTACGCATATAGTCCACGTCGGCATCGTACTGGAAATGCCACAGCAGCTCGTCGATGTAGTTCAGGTTCATGTCGTAATGGTGCATCTGATCGTTGCGCTCAGGATTGCGGCAGATGTAGCCATTGCTGTACATCTGGGTGCCCCATTTCTTCTCTGCTCGGGCCATATTCTGGGCCAGGTCTTGAGAAGGGCTGGAAATGGTTGGCGGGACATTCGTGACCTGGCTCTTGGCGTAGGCATCGAAATGGCTCTTCGCACGGTCGTTCCATCCCAGCACGTCGCCAACATAAGCTGCTCTCCATCCCGCCAGCGGCATGCGCCAGCCAATGCACCCATGAAGCCAAGTCTTGCCGTCCCAGTCGCCGTCGGCAGCCATCACCAGCGCCCCGCCCAACGTGTTGATATAGGGGTCTGGCGTGTTGAACTGAATCCTGCTTGCCAGGGCTTTATTGTAGTCTACGGCATCATTGAAGGCCTTGAAGGCATCGCCATCGTGCATGAAATAAATTGAATCGCGCCGGAGAACCAAATGGGCAAAGTTGCTGCTTCGCGTGGCCTTGCCAATAATCAGTCCTTCCTCGTTGGGTGAGGGTTCAAACACGCCAGGTTTGTCGGCTCCGATGTCTCCGTTGCGCTTCAAATGCGAATCGGCAATGTTGCAGAGCTTAACTTTCACTTCAAGTTGCCTACCCTTCAGCGCATCGCAAATGAACTGGAAGATGGCGCCCTCGACATCGTGCAACGCCACCACATGAACGCGCACAATGCCATTGCCGATGTGGTTCCATCGATGGTCGCCAAGCAGATATGTGCGCATGCCATTGCGGTAGTAAGACTTGCAGTAGTCAGTGGAATCAAGGGGGACGCCTTCAATCTCAAAGCGGACACTCTTGTAATGGCCTTTCTTTGCCACGGCGAATATGGGGCAATCGCTGGTTTCTATGCGATAATCTGTCCAACCGCCGTAGAGGGCTCGGGTGAAACGGTTCAGTCCGTTCTCATTGACGAATGCATCATCCTGGGGAAAATATTGTTGACGCCGGTGTGTTCCGCGCTTATCGTCGTTATACGACTGCATCGCGCCGGCGATTCCCTGTGCACCCACTTGACTTAGTGAGGCGATAAAAGCAAGTAAAAGAACCAATCTCTTCATCTTGATGCCTTATGCTTGTTCCACCAGTCAATGACAAGGTTTTCTGCTACGATCAACAATATCAGGATTCCCAACGACATCCAGAAACTGGCTGTCAGCGAATAGACAAGTGTACAAACGGCAAAGGTAACGCACACTCGTATGATAAAACTCCAATTCATAATGAACAGTCTATGATTAGTTATTGTGCCTCGTAGCGCTTGCCAGTATTCTTAATGATTTCTCGGGCATAACGTTCAGAATAGCCGGGGCGTTTCACAGTAGCACCCAATCCATAGGGAGTGCGAATGAACTGGCCGTTCTCATCCTCCGGCTTCGATATCATGTCGTTGTACTTCACGATGAGATAGGTGGCCAGCTGACGCCAGCGAGCCAGCATTTCGTCGGCCTTCTCAGCTGTATAGGCCGTGAGATAATCTACGCGGGCTTTCCCGTCAAGCGTCAAAGCCTTGTCTTCCACTTCCTTCTGAAGATGGAAATACGACTGGTCGAGCGAATCGCGCACCTGCTGCAACGAGGGGAACATCATGCTGTAGCGGGGATATACCATATTGCTCACCCAGTTCTGCACCCAATAGGCATTGTCGAACGAGAAATTCAGGTCGTCGGCCCCGGGAGTGTTATAGGGCTTGGGCGCTTCAGTGGTACAGCAATAGACGGGTGTGAACGGAGCCATGTTGCCATCGTCGTTAGCAAACCAGAAGCAGCCGCCCACCTCACGGGGCAGCCATGAACGCATCTGCGATACATAGACGAAGCCTGCCTGCTGGGTAGATACCGGGCGTTCGTTGAAGTATTTCTTTCCGTCGACCTCAAAATATAGGGGTGTAGGACGATAGGGCATCTCCCATATACCGCCTCCTATGTCGCCATTCTGCTGGCTGTCACCATTGATGGCGAAGGGCGTTCCCTCGAAATGATCGCGCATGGCCATCTCCACATCATGCACAGTGAGGGGCCGGTTGGGCTTCACCCACAGCGGCATGGGTTCTGCATTGGGGTCCTTTCCTTCGGCCCAAGGCAGGAACTTGTCCATACCATCAGCATAATGGTTGAAAAAGCTCCACACACGGGCGTCGCAAATGCGGCGACCCGAGAAGTCGGGAACGGCATAGGCAGCGTTGAAGCTGAAATCCTCGTCGCGTCCACTGAACCATCCCATCTTTCGGGCATAGCTGACAACGTTCTTGGAGAAGCGCACTTCGCCTGATTTATCCTTCATGTTGAAGCGGGTGATGCGGCTCTGGTTGGCATGTCCGCATATCATGTCGTCAGGAATGCGCAGTGCTACCCACACCGTACGTCCCTTTTCCAGCTTGCGGTCGCTGGCCGTACCCATCATCTCCATGATCCAAGCCTCGTTGGGGTCGCAGATGGTGAACGTCTCGCCCTCGGAGTTGTAGCCATACTGTTCCACCAGGCTGGTCATCACGTCGATGGCTTGGCGGGCTGTCTTTGAACGCTGCAAGGTGATATAGATCAGCGAGCCATAGTCGAGGATACCCGTGGTATCGACCATTTCCTCGCGGCCACCGAAGGTGGTCTCGCCTATGGTCACCTGCCATTCGTTGATGTTTCCAATGACATTATAGGTCTCTTCTGCCTCCAAGATCTCTCCATGATACTTGTTCGTATCCCAGTCATATACCTTCAGCATTTCCCCCTTTTGGTGCTTGGCAGCCGGTAGGTGCTTCAATCCGGTGAACATGCCATAGCTGTCAGCCGAATAGGAACAGATGACCGAGCCGTCTTTCGAGGCTTTCTTTCCAACGATAAAGTTTGTACATGCCATGGCACCTGCGGCGGCCATGGCCAAGAAGAATAAAGTGAAATGACGTTTCATATAGTTCAATTTTCGTAAAGATGGTGCAAAATTAACTATTTATTTCCACATGACGAAATGTTTGGAGAAAAATAAGCCAAGGAAAGTGAGCATGCCATTCAACAACAACAGCTCATAGCCCAAATGATAGCCAAAGGCGTGGCTCAGAAGGGCATCCAGCCCGAAGCAAAAGAACGGCGAGGCCACACAGACGTATGGCACCACGCGGTCGGCCACTGCCCTATGGGTGAAGAGGCTATAGGCAAACAGTCCGAGCAAAGGCCCATAGGTATAGGACACAATGGTATAGATGGCATCGATGAGCGACGATGAATTGATGCACCATACCGCCAGGATACAGGCCACGAAGCAGGCACACATGGCCAGGTGCACTCGCTGGCGAAGGCGCTCGTCGTCGGGCCGGTGGCGAATGTCAACACAATAGCTCGTGGTCAGGGCCGTCAGCGCCGAGTCGGCACTGGAGAAGGATGCTGCCACGATGCCGAGGGTAAAGAGAACCATGACCAGCCCTGAGTCGGCCGCCGCCACGAACATGGGCAACAGCTCATCGCCTCGTGAAGGCAGTGCGACGCCTTGGCGCTCGAAGAACAAGGCCAACAGCACGCCCAACGCCAGAAAGAGGAAATTCACGGGAACAAAGGCCACACCATAGGAACACATATTCTTCTGAGCTTCACGCAGCGTGCGGCAAGTAAGGTTCTTTTGCATCATGTCCTGGTCAAGTCCCGTCATCACCACCACGATGAATGCGCCACTAAGCAGCTGTTTCCAGAAGTTCCGGGGCGACAGCCAGTCGTCCATGACAAAGACGCGGCTGCGCTCATCGTTGACAATGGTCTGAAAGGCCTCGCCCAGCGAAAAGCCCAGCTGCTGCATCACTATATATATAATAATGAGTAAAGCGGAGAAAAGGCAGAGCGTCTGCAGCGAGTCGGTGAACACCAGCGTGCGTACGCCGCCTCGGTGGGTGTAGAGCCAGATGAGCGTCACCATGCCTATGACCGTGGCAACGAAGGGAATCCCCAAGTCGTCCATCACCAGTTGTTGCACTATGGCACAGGCTACGTAGAACTTCACGGCGGTACCCATCATTTTGGAAAGCAGAAAGAAGCTGGCTCCGGTCAGATAGCTCCTCTGCCCCAGCCTATCGCCCAAAAAGGCATAGATGCTGGTCAGGTTCAGCCTATAGTAAACGGGCAAGAGCACGAAGGCCACCAACAGATAGCCCAAGATGAATCCTAAGCACAGCTGCAGATAGGTCATGCCGCTGCTGAGCACCATGCCCGGAACGGAAACGAAGGTCACGCCCGAGATGCTGGCACCAACCATGCCAAAGGCCACCATGGGCCAAGGCGACCGCCTGTCGCCACGAAAAAAGGTCATGTTTGTTGCCCCATTGGCTGCCCACCGGCTAATGGCGAGCAGACAAATAAAGTATAGAAAAATGGTCAGAATCACTATCACGCGTGCAAAGTTACGATTTTCCACTGGCAAAAGCACTGCCCTTTAACTCCTTTTAACGCATTTCGCTCCATTCTCTCCTGCAAATTGCGTAACTTTGCACTCGGTAATTTATTCACCAACAACTAAACAACATGAGCAAACAAAAGAAATTTCTCCTTCAGGAGAGCGAGATTCCAACGCAGTGGTACAACATTCAGGCCGATATGCCCAACAAGCCGCTGCCCCCTATCCACCCAGCCACCCATCAACCGCTGGGCGTAGACGACTTGGCCCATATCTTCCCACGCGAATGCTGCGTCCAGGAGCTGGACACCGAGCATGCCTGGATCGACATACCCGAGGAAGTGCTGGATAAATATAAAT
Organism: Prevotella sp.; assembly: GCA_017400455.1. Taxonomy (GTDB): domain Bacteria; phylum Bacteroidota; class Bacteroidia; order Bacteroidales; family Bacteroidaceae; genus Prevotella. The sequence goes on from JAFPTC010000050.1 coordinate 10,300, forward strand.
TCTATCGCTCCACCCCGCTGGTTCGTGCCTACGCACTGGAAAAGGAGCTTGGCACGCCGGCCCACATCTATTTCAAGAACGAATCGACCAACCCGCTGGGTTCTCACAAAATCAATTCCGCCCTGCCCCAGTGCTACTATGCTAAGCAGGAAGGCACCACCAACGTGACCACCGAGACGGGTGCCGGCCAGTGGGGCATGGCCCTCAGCTATGCCGCCAAGCTCTACGGGCTCGACTGCGCCGTGTATCAGGTGAAGATCACCATGCAGCAGAAGCCCTATCGCTCCATTGCCATGCGCACCTTCGGTGCCGCCGTAACGGGTTCGCCATCCATGTCAACACGTGCCGGTAAGGACATCCTCACCGTCGACCCCACCCACAGCGGATCGCTGGGCACTGCCATCAGCGAGGCCGTGGAGCTGGCCACCACCACGCCCAACTGTAAGTACACCCTTGGCTCGGTGCTGAACCACGTGGCCCTGCACCAGAGCATCATCGGCCTGGAGGCAGAGAAGCAGATGGAAATGGCAGGCGAATATCCCGACCAGGTCATTGCCTGCTTCGGCGGCGGATCGAACTTCGGCGGCATTGCCTTCCCCTTCATGCGCCACAACCTGAAAGACGGCAAGACCACAGAGTTCATTGCTGCTGAGCCGGAGAGCTGCCCCAAGCTCACACGCGGTAAGTTCCAGTACGATTTCGGCGACGAGGCCGGCTACACCCCCCTGCTGCCCATGTTCACCCTGGGCCACCAGTTCAAGCCCTCGAACATCCATGCCGGTGGCTTGCGCTATCACGGCGCAGGCATGATCGTCAGTCAGCTCATCAAGGACGGCCTGATGCACGGCGTTGACATTCCCCAGCTCGAAAGCTTCGATGCGGGCATGCTCTTTGCCCGCACCGAGGGCATCATCCCCGCCCCCGAGAGCTGCCACGCCATAGCTGCCACCATTCGCGAGGCGCTGAAGTGCAAGCAGACTGGCGAGGAGAAGATCATCCTGTTCAACCTCTCTGGCCACGGCCTCATCGATATGCCCAGCTACGACCAGTATATCAATGGCGACTTGCAGAACTATGCCGTCAGCGACGAGCAGATTGAAAAGAACGTCAGCCAGCTCGAACAGATCATCAAATAAAAACAAGGCAACGCCTCGTTTATTTTCAGGGAGCCTCCCCGTGAAAAAATCTCACGTGAGATTTTTTTCTGGGGAGGCTCCGCAGTTTTCACGTGAGATTTTTTTCAAAACTCAACGCCGCCGGATAATGGTCTGCCCGGTCTCTGGTCACCAGCTGCGCCTTTCGCGCCGATAGGAAATGTCAGAAAAAGGGGGCAAAGTGGGTGAAATGAA
>JAFPTC010000051.1 GCA_017400455.1 Prevotella sp.
GAAATGAAGGGCACAAGAGTCATCCACGTATCGGCACCGTGCCCGACAGGTTGGGGCTACGAAGGCTTTATAGATGATGGTGGTACTCGACATGGCAAGCATGCCGCCCAGGAAGATGCAGTCCATCTTCGACCAGCCAAACACCTGCCCCACGACCATGCCCAGCAACGACATGAAGAAGACGATGCTGATGGTGCTGATGATGGGCGAGGCACCCATCTTCAGAATCTTCTTGAACGAGAAGTCCAGTCCCAGCGAGAACAGGAGGAACATCACGCCGATGTCGGCCCATAGGTGGATGTTCGACATATCGACCACCGATGCCGTGTAGGGCATGTGGGGCGACACGAGGAAGCCTGCCACGATGTAGCCCAGCACCAGTGGCTGCTTGAGCTTCTTGAACACCAGTGTGACGGCTCCTGCCACCATGAGGATGAGGGCCAAATCCTGTATGAGTGCAGGCAGTTCCCCCATCAGTCGTTATAGTTTGCCGTCAGTTCACATATCTTTATCACCACCTGCATGGCTTTCTCCATCGACTGGATGGGCACGAACTCGAAAGGCCCGTGGAAGTTCAGTCCTCCGGCAAAGATGTTGGGACAGGGCAACCCCTTGAACGAGAGCTGAGCGCCGTCGGTACCGCCACGGATGGGTTTCACGCGGGGAGCCACGCCTGCCTGCTGCATGGCTTTCAGCACCAGGTCAATGACGTGCATGTTGTCAGGCTCAATCTTCTCCCTCATGTTGTAATACTGGTCGTTGACATCGGCAGTGACGGTACCCTCGCCATACTTCTGGTTCATCTTTTCGGCACAGGCCTTGACAAAGCGCTTGCGGGCCTCGAACTTCTGGCGGTCGTGGTCACGGATGATGTAGCTCAGCTTGCCCTGCTCGGTGTTGGCCTGCAGACCTATCAGGTGGTAGAAGCCTTCATAGCCCTCGGTGGTTTCTGGGCGTTCGTCGGCAGGCAGCATAGCAGCAAACTCAGCAGCCAGCGCGTTGGCGTTCACCATCTTTCCCTTGGCATAGCCTGGATGCACGCTCACACCCTTGATCAGGATTTTGGCCGAGGCAGCATTGAAGTTCTCATACTCCAGCTCGCCCAGGTCGCCACCGTCCATGGTGTAGGCCCACTGGCATCCAAACTTCTCTACGTCGAAATGGTGGGCGCCCATGCCTATCTCCTCGTCGGGATTGAAGGCTACGCGAATCCTGCCGTGCTTCACCTCGGGATGGTCCCTCAGCCAAGCCATGGCCTGCACTATCTCGGCAATGCCTGCCTTGTCGTCGGCTCCTAAAAGCGTGTGCCCATCGGTCACAATGAGGTCTTCGCCCACGTGGCCCAGCAGCTCGGGAAACTTCTGCGGCGAGAGCACGATGCCCTGGCTCAGCTCGATGTCCTGGCCGTCATAGTGCTCCACGATGCGGGGTTTGATGCCCGCTCCCGAGCAGTCGGGGCTGGTGTCGTAGTGCGAGATGAAACCTATCGTGGGCACCTCCTGCTTGCAGTTGGCCGGCAGCGTGGCATAGATATATCCCTTCTCGTCCATCTCCACGTCCTGCAGCCCCTCGTCCTCCAGTTCTTTCTTCAAATACCTGGCAAACACAAGCTGTTTTGCCGTGCTGGGCACGGTCTGACTTTCCTCAGCCGACTGGGTGTCAAACTGAGTATAATTAAGAAACCTTTCTACCAAATTCATAGTTTTCATGATTAATGATTGTCAAATTGTTTGCAAAGGTACAAAATATTTTCTTTTTCAGTGCCACATTCTTCAATTTATTTTGTACCTTTGCACCCGAATTTCAACATCTACATTTTTTAATATGGCTAAACACAAACTAAAGAAAGTGCTCGTCTTAGGTTCGGGCGCGTTGAAAATCGGACAGGCAGGAGAGTTTGACTATTCAGGATCACAGGCGCTGAAGGCGCTGCGCGAGGAGGGCATCCAGAGTGTGCTGGTGAACCCCAACATCGCCACCATCCAAACCTCGGAAGGCATTGCCGACAAGGTTTACTTCCAGCCCGTCACCACCCACTTCGTTACAGAAATCATCAAGAAGGAGCGTCCCGACGGCATTCTGCTGGCCTTTGGCGGGCAGACGGCCCTCAACTGCGGCACTGAGCTCTACCAGCAGGGCATTCTGAAGGAATATGGCGTAGAAGTGCTGGGCACCAGTGTTGAAGCCATTATGAACACCGAAGACCGCGACCTGTTTGTGAAGAAGCTGGCCGAGATTAACCTGAAGGTGCCGGTGAGCCACGCTGTGGAGAACATGGACGACGCCCTGCGTGCCGCCCACGAGATTGGCTTCCCCATCATGATTCGCTCGGCCTACGCCCTGGGCGGACTGGGCAGCGGCATCTGCCCCGACGAGCAGACCTTCCGCGAGCTGGCCGAGAGCGCCTTCACCTTCGCTCCCCAGATTCTTGTTGAGGAAAGCCTCAAGGGCTGGAAGGAGATAGAGTTTGAGACCATCCGCGACGCCAACGACCACTGCTTCACCGTGGCCTCGATGGAGAACTTCGACCCCCTGGGCATCCACACCGGCGAGTCGATAGTGGTGGCCCCCACCTGCTCGCTGCGTGAGGAGCAGGTGAAGATGCTCCAGGACATCACCATCCGCTGCGTACGCCATCTGGGCATCGTGGGCGAGTGCAACATC
>JAFPTC010000052.1 GCA_017400455.1 Prevotella sp.
AGTACTTGCCGCTGTAGTCGTTGGCGGTCTCGCCGTTGGTGCCGTTCACGCGGTGGGCGAGCAGCAGGAGGTCTTCCGGGGTGCTGATGATGTACGGGTCGGCGCTGGTGCCGGTGCCCGTCCATTCTGCCCATGCCCCCTGCGCGGTGGCGAGGAGTGCGAGGGCAGCGATGAATCTGCTGATGTTGTGTATCATAATAATAAATGTATAATGTATAATGTTTATGCCTGAGCATGGCAAGTTGAGTGGTGATGTCAGTTGGTTGCTTGTTATATCTCATACCCTTATAAATGACGAAGTCCCGCCGTGGTACGCATTGTTAGGAGGCGTGGCGGGAACTTTTGGTGCAAAGGTACAGCTTTTATTTGGAATTGCCAAACTTTTTTGAGGAAAAAAAGCGGTGAGCACCGGCTTTTAGAATAAATTTTAGAATAAATGTAGCCGTATAAATAGTCGTTTTGCCTCAAAATCCTCAATCTCCCTAACTGTCTTTATACAACGAAATCCTCAACTCCTTCCAAAGTCCTTGCCAGAGACAAGCGACGCTGGGCGTCAAGCGACGAAAAAACGAGAGAAGAACAAAACAAATACCCCGTTTTTTATTTAGAGTTATGGGTAAGTTTGTTACGCATCGGCTTTTCAAAATGACAGCTAATGGCGCTATTTACTTTCTTTTTGCGAAATATTTTTCAAAAATGCTTTGCACTTTAGTATTTTCTTCGTACCTTTGCAGCGCAGAAAAGGAAAGAAAAGGTAAAAAGATATGAGCAGAATAATTAAACCTATTAATTATGTTCGGGCGCTTGACATGCGCCAAACCGAGCAAGGCATCAAGCTGATTAAGGAGTTCTTCCAGCAAAACCTGTCAACCGAGCTGCGCCTGCGGCGCGTCACGGCTCCGCTGTTTGTGCTGAAGGGACTGGGCATCAACGACGACCTGAACGGCGTGGAGCGTGCCGTCAGTTTCCCCATTAAGGATTTGGGCGACGCCCGTGCCGAGGTGGTCCACTCGCTGGCCAAATGGAAGCGCCTGACACTGGCCGAATACGAGATAGAGCAGGGCTATGGCGTATATACCGACATGAACGCCATCCGCGCCGACGAGGAGCTGGACAACCTCCACTCGCTCTACGTTGACCAGTGGGACTGGGAGGCCGTCATTGGGCGTGAGGACCGCACCGTGGCCTTTCTGAAGAACATTGTGGAGCGCATCTATGCCGCCATCAGGCGCACGGAGTACCTGACCTGCGAGACCTATCCGCAGCTGAAGCCCTTCCTGCCCGAGAAGATTCATTTCATCCATGCCGACGAGTTGCTGCGCATGTATCCCAACAAGAGTGCCAAGGAGCGCGAGGACGCCATCTGCGAGGCCTACGGCGCCGTGTTTATCATAGGCATCGGTGGAAAACTCTCTAACGGCGAGAAGCACGACGGCCGCGCCCCCGACTACGATGACTGGTCGACCATTGCCGAGGACGGACGGCCCGGACTGAACGGCGACATCCTCATCTGGTATCCCGTGCTGGGCCGCAGCATCGAGCTGTCGTCGATGGGCATCCGCGTGGACAAGGAAAGCCTGCTGCGCCAGCTGAAGCTGGAGGGGCAGGAGCAGCGCGAACAGCTGTTCTTCCATCAGCAGCTGCTGCAGGGCCGGCTCCCCCTGAGCGTGGGCGGCGGCATTGGCCAGAGCCGCCTGTGCATGGTGATGCTCCACAAGGCCCACATAGGCGAAATCCAGGCCAGCATCTGGCCCGAGGACATGCGTCAGGAGTGCAGGCAATTAGGCATGCCGCTAATCTGATTTTTTGCGGCGCGTGAGGACAGAAAAAAATCTCACGTGAGAAATTTTTCTGCGGAGGCTTCCCAGAAAAATTTCTCACGTGAGATTTTTTCACGGGAAGCCTCCCGTTTTTTCGTGGGCCGTCAGCGTAATCCTGACTCAAGCGCGATGTACGCAAAAAAGTGGCGGGAAAATTTGCGCATGTGGGAATAAATCAGTAATTTTGCGCGAAATAAACACAGAGCTATATGAATTACGACGAAATGCTGAATGCCCGCGAGGGTGGCACCCAGGGAATAGTAGAACTGCCGCTGGGCGCGTTATATAAGAAGAAGATTGAGGGTAAGTATCACAACGTCATCGAGTTGAAGCCCGACTTGGCCGAAGACCTCGTGTTCTGCGAAGGCCTGCGCCGCGACCAGCGGACGGTGAAGACGGTGAACCATCCGCAGCAGCTGCAATACGAGCTGTGGGAGGAGAACGGCGTCATTTCCGAACTGGAGTTCCAGTCGGGCAACTACCTCACGCTGGACCAGCTGCTGCGCGACGACCCGTCGGTGGTGGCCAGGCCAGGTTTTATGGAGAACGCCATCAACGGCATGATGGAGCTGACCGAACAGCTCCACTCACAGGGCATCTACCACCTGTGCTTCGCTCAGCGCACGGTGTTCATCCGCAAGTCAGACAACATGCCCATGCTGCTGTGGCACGGCTCGTCGTTTGCCGCCCTGAAGGACAAGAGCGTGCTCTTCGACGACTGCGAGGCCGACGTGGCTCCCGAGGTGCTGGAGGAAGGAAAGATGGACGAACGAAGCGACGTCTTCGCCCTGGGTCGCTTCATCGAAGGCCTCTATGCCAGCAGCAGCCTTCCCTATGAGCTGAAAGGAGTGGTGAAGAAAGCCACCGACCCCGATCCCGACAACCGCTATCCGTCGGTGGCCGCGATGCGCGAGGCCATGAGCAAGAAACGCGGCATGAAACGCTCGCTGTGGACCATGGTGGGCGCCCTCGTGGTGGTGGGCCTGCTGGTGTTCCTCTATTTCGACCTCACTCCCGAGTCGGCGAACGTGGAATTTGTCGACAAGAAGGGAGCTGTTCAGGAGAAAGACCCCTTCAGCGTGGAATATGACGAGCCATACGGGGAAGAAGAGGAGGGATACATGGATCCCGAAATGGAAATGTACATGGACTCAATGAACGTAGAGCCCATGAGCGACGATGAGGTGAAGCGCATCAGCGACTCGCTGCACGTGGCAAACGACCAGGAGAAAATTTTCCGTCGCCGGTTTGAAGAGCGTGCCAAGCAGAAAATCCAGTCGCTCTATAGCAGCTCGAACCTGGGCTCCAGCGAGACGAACTTCATTTCCCACAGTCAGCAGGTGATGGACGAGCTGATGAACTATGCCACCGAGCTCAGCGAGCAAACGGGCGTGCCCACCGATGCAGGCAGCGTCCTGGCCAGCCAAATCATCTCCAACCTGCAGGCGCAGATGCAAAGCGGCGTGAAGCGCTATGGCAGCCAGACGGGAACCGATAGCAACAATTAATAATAATGTATATACATATATAATAATGAGAAGCAGAACAGCAAACTGGTTTGAGTGCCGCCTGAAGTACGAGAAAATGGGAGAAGACGGCCTGCAGAAGAAAGTAACGGAAACTTATGTGGTCGATGCCCTGAGCTTTACTGAGGCCGAGCAGCGCATCATGGAGGAAATGTCATCATACATCAGCGGCGAGTTTGAAGTGAACGACATCAAGAAGGCCGCCTACAAGGAAATATTCTTCAGCGACGAAGAGTCGGCCGACCGCTGGTACAAGACGAAGCTGGAATTTATCACCATCGACGAGAAAACGGAGAAGGAGAAGCGCTCGGCCGTGAACTACCTGGTGCAGGCCGGCACGCTGAACGCCGCCGTGAAGAACATCGACGAGGTGATGGGCGGAACGATGATCGACTATGTCATCGCCTCCGTGGCCGAGACGAAGCTCATGGACGTCTTCGAGTATAAGAAGAAGGAAGAGGAGACAAAGCCTGAGTACGAACAATGATGTGGGACGTTAAGACCAATCTCCACCGCGTGCTGCGGCAGCTGCCTGAAGGCGTCAGACTGGTGGCCATCAGCAAATATCATCCGGCCGACTATATCATGGCCGCCTACGAGGAAGGGCAACGCCTCTTTGGCGAAAGCCACGAGCAGGAGATTCGCGAAAAACACGCCTCGCTGCCCAAGGACATAGAATGGCACTTCATAGGCCACCTGCAGACCAACAAGGTGAAATATATCGTGCCCTATATCTCCATGATCGAGGCCGTGGACTCGCTGAAGCTGCTGCGCGAAATTGAGAAGCAGGCCGCCAAGGCGGACAGGGTGGTGAAGGTGCTGCTGGAGCTGCACATAGCCGAAGAGGCCACCAAGTACGGGCTGACGATGGACGACTGTCGCCAGCTGCTCGACGCGGGAGAGTGGAGGCAGATGACCCATGTGAGGATTTGCGGCCTGATGATGATGGCCTCGAACGTGGACGACGAGCAGCAGATAGCCAGCGAGTTTCAGCAGGCAGCCGACTTCTTCGACGAGGTGAAGGCGAAGTATTTTGCCCATGACGAGCAGTTCTGCGAACGCTCGTGGGGCATGAGCGACGACTTCCCCATAGCCGTCAGCCATCGTTCCACCATGGTGCGCGTGGGCACCGCCATCTTCGGCCCCAGAGTCTACTGAAAACATGAACTATCCCGTATATATTATAGAGGAGGAGAAGCTGCGCCGCAACCTGAAGCTCATAGCCAGCGTGGCGCGGCGGGCCGACGTGGAGATTATTCTGGCCTTCAAGGCATTCGCCCTGTGGAAGACCTTCCCCATCTTTCGCGAATACATCAAGAGCACCACGGCCAGCTCGCTCGCAGAAGCCCGACTGGCCATGGAGGAGTTTGGCGCTCCCGCCCATACCTTCTCGCCGGCCTATACCGACGGCGAGATTGACCAGATTGTGGCCTGCTCCAGCCATCTGACGTTTAATTCGCTCTCGCAATATGAGCGCTTCCATGAGCGGGTGGGCGAGGGCGTGAGCATCGGCCTGCGCGTCAATCCGGAATATAGCGAAGTGGAGACGCTGCTCTACAACCCCTGTGCGCCTGGCACCCGCTTTGGCGTCACAGCCGACAAGCTGCCCGACCAGTTGCCCGCCGACGTGGAGGGCTTCCACTGCCATTGCCATTGCGAAAGCGGGGCCGACGTGCTGCAACGCACGCTGGTGCATATTGAGCAGAAGTTTGCACGCTGGTTCCCCCAGCTGAAGTGGCTGAACCTGGGCGGCGGACATCTCATGACCCGTAAGGACTACGATGTGGAGCTGCTCGTCAGCATCCTGCAAGGGCTGCATCAGCGCTATCCGTGGCTGAAGATCATCATGGAGCCTGGCAGCGCCTTTGCCTGGCAGACGGGGCCGCTGGTGAGCCACGTCGTCGACATGGTCGAGGACAAGGGCATCAGGACCGCCATCCTCGACGTGAGCTTCACCTGCCACATGCCCGATTGCCTGGAAATGCCCTACTTTCCCGAAGTGCGCGGTGCCCGCCACGTGGAAACCGAGCAGGGAACATATATATATAGGTTGGGAGGTAACAGCTGCCTGAGCGGCGACTTCATGTCGGCCTGGCAGTTTGACCACGAGCTGGAGGTAGGCGAGGAAGTGGTCTTTGAAGACATGATTCATTACACCACCGTGAAGACCAACATGTTCAACGGCATCAGCCATCCCGCCATAGCCATCCGCCGCAAGGACGGACAGCTGGAAATGCTGCGGAAATACGGCTATGAGGACTATCGGGACAGGATGGACTAAGCTTTTGGCGCGGGAAAACAGGGAAAATGCACTTTTTTTGAAAAAAAACTGCGAAAAGTTTTGGTGGTTGCGAAAAATGTATTACCTTTGCACCCGCAATCGAGAGAGATGCACTTCCAAGAGAAGTTTTGCGGAAATAGCTCAGTTGGTAGAGCACAACCTTGCCAAGGTTGGGGTCGCGGGTCCGAGTCCCGTTTTCCGCTCCACATTCTGAACAAAAAGAGCGGCGTGAATAGGTTCACGTTCGTAAAAATGCCCAGGTGGCGGAATTGGTAGACGCGCACGTTTCAGGTGCGTGTGCCGCGAGGCGTGCAGGTTCGAGTCCTGTTCTGGGCACTCTTTTTTTTCGGGAGTGACAATTTACATGTTGGAGAGGTGGCGGAATTGGTAGACGCGCTACTTTGAGGGGGTAGTGTCAATTGCGACGTGGGAGTTCGAGTCTCCTCCTCTTCACCATTATGGCACTATCTTATATGTTTTAACGCGGAAATAGCTCAGTTGGTAGAGCACAACCTTGCCAAGGTTGGGGTCGCGGGTCCGAGTCCCGTTTTCCGCTCTTTTTTTATTTTTAGGAAACAACCTATTCACATGAACTTATATTTAAGATATTTCGACAAAGAGACACTTGTATCTAATGTCGAGGAAGCAATAGACTTTCTGAAAAGCATTAATGAGATTGTGATGGATCCGGTGCTGGAAACAGATATTCGCGAATATGTGGCCAGTGATGTGTTCTATCCAAAACGTTATAAGGTACGCCCTCGGGTTTATTTCATTATCATTAAGACCGAGGCGGCCACCATGCAGGATTTTAAAGAGAAGAAAGCCGTGCGAACAAGGGGCGAAGAGGTGGCTCCGAAGGAGCGTACCAACACGACGGCCATGATGAAGCTGAACGAGGAGCTTCCCGGATGGTATGAGGGAACGCTGGACTTCAAGCGCGTGCTCATGGTGCCGGGAACGGGCAAGTTCCAGTATAGAGACACCCATTTCGTGGCTCAGGTGAAGGCTTCGTCGCCGCTGGACTGCTACAACCGCATCGTGGAACACCTGCGGAGCAGAGTGGACGAGCGCAGTCAGTTCCCCTCGCCAAAGGGAAAGAACTTCAAGTACCGCTATCTGGGTGCTGCGAAGTCCTGAAAAAAGAAAAAGATAACGCTAATATCATCAATACACAATGAACAAAGTGATGCTCATAGGCAATGTCGGTAAAGAGCCTGAAGTGCGCTATGTAGATCAAAACCAGCCGGTGGCGCGCATTACGCTGGCCACCACCGAGCGTGGCTATACGCTACAGAACGGCACGAAGGTGCCCGACCGCACGGAGTGGCACAACATCATTCTGTGGAGAAAACTGGCTGAGGTGGTGGAGCGTTATGTTCACAAGGGCGACAAGCTCTACATAGAAGGGCGCATTCACTACACCTCCTACGACGACAAACAGGGTAAGCGCCAGTATTACACTGAGATATGGGCAGACAATATGGAGATGCTCACTCCAAAGAACCAAAATGGACTATCTTCAACAACTGTTTAGCGAAGTACATTTCCTGACGCCCGTCCCAATGGGGGCCATTGTCGCCATGGTGCTGGCTGCTTTCTTGCTGCTGTTGTCGGGCTTTGCCTCTGGGTCGGAGATTGCCTTCTTCTCACTTTCACCTGGCGACTTGAACGAACTGGATGAGGAGAAGAACGCCGTAGATGCCAAGATTAAACATTTGCGTAACGACTCAGAAAGGACGCTGGCCACCATTCTCATTACGAATAACCTGGTCAACGTGACCATTATCATGCTGTGCAATTACATCTTTGCGCATGTCATCAGCTTTGGCTCTGCGGTGTGGTTGCAATTCGTCGTGGTCACGGTGCTGCTCACCTTCCTTTTGTTGCTATTCGGAGAAATCATTCCGAAAGTCTATTGCGGCCAGCATGCACTGGCTGTGTGCAGGAAGTTTGCCCCTTTCATTTCGGGACTTAGCAAGCTGTTCCGTCCGCTGTCTGCCATCCTCATCCGCTCAGGTGTCTTGGCAGAAAAGGTGGTTCAGCGCGAAAACCATGTACTCAGCGTAGACGATTTGGAGCAGGCTCTGGAGCTGACCGACAAGGCGGACATCAAGGAGGAGCAGGACATGCTGGAGGGCATTGTGCGTTTCGGCGACGAAACAGCTAAGGAAGTGATGACCAGCCGCCAGGACATTGTGGACCTGGACTTCCGCTCGTCCTTCCCTGATGTCATTAAGTGCATCGTAGAGAATAACTATTCGCGCATACCCGTCTATCAGAATTCCATTGACAATATCCGTGGCATCCTTTACATCAAGGATTTGCTGCCCCATCTGTCGAAGCCAGCCAATTTCCGCTGGCAGTCCTTGATTCGTCCCCCTTACTTTGTGCCTGAGACCAAGAAGATCGACGACCTGCTGCGCGACTTCCAGACCAACAAGGTGCACATAGCCATCGTGGTTGATGAGTTCGGAGGAACCAGTGGCCTGATAACCTTGGAGGATATTCTGGAAGAGATCGTTGGCGAGATCAACGACGAATATGATGAGGAGGAAAAGAACTATGTTCGTTTGAATGCCAACACCTATATCTTCGAGGGCAAGACGCTCCTTACTGATTTCTACCGCATATTAGGCGTCGACGACAATGTGTTTGAAGAGGTGGAAGGCGACGCTGACACCCTGGCCGGCCTGATGCTTGAGCTAAAGGGCGACTTTCCCAAGCCTCACGAGACCATAGAGTACCAGTATTTCAAGTTTGAAATAGTGGAGCTTGACGGCCATAGAATATCGAAGGTGAAAGTGGTGGTCAGCCGGCACGAGGAAGCCGCGAAGTGAGCCACTGTTCCACCGTCAACTGAACTTTTGAAGCGATGGCATTGGTTAGCATCAGGGAAATAACCCCCAACACGCGTTTGGGCATCTGGAAGATGGACGAGCCCTTTGAGGGATCGCCCCGCGAGCGCGAGCGGAAGTCGGTGGAGTGGCTGTTGCATGCCATGACGGGCTCGCCGCAGCTTTCCATTGGCCACGAGCCAAGCGGGAAGCCTTTCCTGGAGGCCTCGCCCTATACCATTTCCATCAGTCATACGCGGGGCTTCGCAGTGCTGCTGTTGTCAGAAGGCGAAAGGGTAGGGGTGGACATAGAATACCGCTCCGACCGAGTGGAGCGCATTGCCCACCGCTTCATCCGACCCGACGAAGAAGCCACGGACACTGACCAGAAGCTGCTGATATGGTCGGCAAAGGAAGCCGTCTATAAGCTGTATTCAGAGGATAATCTGCTTTTCCACGACATGCGCACATGCCACATGGCTGACGGCCTGCTCCGCATGGAAAACCTGAAGCGGGGCATAGCCGTTGACGTGAGCTACGAGTTCACTGACGACTATGTGCTGACCTACGCCGTGTTACCAGCCCAACTGGCTTAGCCCTGCCGCGCTGTACCACTCCATCTTCTTAATACGTTCGTTCTGCCGCTGGATGAAGGTGGTATATCTGTTTTGTGGAACGAACATGCTGATGCCGCCATAGCGCTCTGCAGTCACGTTGAAGTCGCGGAACATCGACTCGCTTTTGTCAAGATAGGGAATATGATTGGCCAGCCACACCTCGGCCATCTTCTTGTAAACCACGGCCTTGTCGAACGTGCGCTTCCATTCCGTGTACACATGTTCGGGCGCATGGCTCAGCATAAAGTCCTGCATGTCGAACAATGTCTGGTCGTAGTAGTAGATCAGCCCTTCCACGTCAGGATAGTTCTCGCCCTGCTCGCTGATGGGCTGGAGACTCTGCGTCAGGGCCGCCCGCGTGGCTTGCGCCAGCTGGTCCATCTCGCTGCTCTTCACCACCGACACAGGCTCCTGATAGCCCACGGATATTTGCTCGAAGTAATCGTCGCAAACCAGGGTATAGAAGTCCTCGCGCTGGTCGAAGAGATGAGGAATGACCGTCTGATAGGGAGCTCCCTCGCCGGGAATCTCTGCCGCCGAGCCAATGAGATAGTCCGTCACATGGCGCAGCTCGTAGGCCGATTCCACGCATTGGAAGCAGCAGCAGTCGGCGAAGATGAAGCGCAGGTGGGGCAGGGTGGCCAGGGCATCGGCCATCTCCGAGATGTTCATCCATTCCTCCCCGCCCGTGGTGTCCTGTCCGTAGGAACGGCGTGGGCGGCTTTGAGCCGGCTGCCATACCACCCATCCGTCGGCATGACCCCACAGCACCAGGCCATAATTGCGGGCCTCGTAGTTGTCCACCATCCATTTCATGGCCGAGCGCAGGGTTTCGGCGTTCGACGACTTCACCTCTTCCTCCAGCGTCTTCACCCTCAGCGTGTCGCCGTTCTCCAGCTTCATGAAATAGGGGCGCTTACCCTTCTGGTCTACAAACAGCAGCAGGTTGCAGTCCTTGCCCAGCAGCTTGCTGCCCTCCATCATTTGCTTCACGTCGTCGATGATGAATTGCTGCAGGTTGTTGTCGCCTGCAATATATACCAGCACGCTCTGCGTGGCCGGCTGCTGAGGTTCGTCTTCGTGCTTGTCCTTGTGGCAGGCAGTCAGCATCAGGACGGCTGCCAGCAACAGTGATAAATGTCTTGACATAGTGATAAATGCTAAAATTTTCTGCAAAGGTACAAAATTCTTCCCGATTAACCATTCAATATCCATTTTAATTTAGTAACTTTGCAACTAAATTAATAAACTACATGAAGAAACTTGTCCTGTTTTTGTTGTTCTGTCTCTTGGCAGGAATAGTGATTGATGCCGCTCCACGGCGAAAGACGCGTAGGCGTGCCACCCCACGGCGCACGGTGAAGAAGGTTTCCAAGCCAGTGAAGCTGAGCATTCACGATGCCAACCCCTTCCACGCCTGCGAAGACACCTGCGCCCATGTGCACGGCATCGACGTCAGCCACTATCAGAATGAAGTGTTCTGGGATGCTGTCTACAACGACACCAACATGGGCTACGTCTACCTGAAATGCACCGAGGGCAGCGACAACCAGGACCCCCTCTACGCCCGCAACCTGGAGATGATACGCTCGCGCAAGCTCCGTGTAGGCTCCTACCACTTCTTCCGCCCCAAGGTATGCCTTGCCCTACAGATGCACAATTTCCGCGCCCAGTGCCTGCCCAGCGAGCAGGACCTCATCCCCATGCTCGACGTGGAGACCACCGCCGGACTGCCCACCCAGCAGTTCTGCGACTCGCTGCACAAGATGCTCCACCTCATGGAGGATACCTATCACCAGAAACCCCTCATCTATACCTATCGTAACTTCTATAACAAACATCTTCAAGGCCAGCTCGACGGCTACCCTCTGATGATTGCCATGTATAGCGACGAGCGTCCCCAGCTGGCCGACGGCCGTGACTATGTGCTGTGGCAATACACCTGCAAGGGGCGCCTGAAGGGTGTGAAGGGCGAAGTAGACAAGAGCCGCGTCATGGCTGGCCATTCATTAGAGGAACTTTATTATGTCAGATAAGTCATTTTCCTGGACTCCCATCGTTGTGGGCGCCATCATTGGCGCCCTGGGTCTTCTTGGCGGCTTCTACGTGGCCGACCATGCCCGCCACCAGCAGGCAGCAGCCCAGCCCGCTGTCAACTCTTTCTTTCCCGATGACCCTGCGCAGCCGTTGCCCGAAGAGGCGCCTGCCCCCATCGTCGATGACCCGTCTGCTGAGCTGCCCCCGCTCGATCCCGTCGTGACCGACGAAGCGCCGCAGATTAAGGAAGTGCATCCTGACACCGTCAGCCCTGCTGCCCAGCCCGTCGCCGTTGCCGAAGCCCCCAGTCAGCAGCAGCCAACTGAGGAAGCAACGGAAGAGCCTGTGCCCCAGGTCGACGACTTCGTGGAAGTGCCGATGGAGGCTCTCGATTCTTTGCAATAAGTTTTGGAAAGAAATTGGAAAGAATTAGGAAGAATTGATTTCAAGAATTAGAAATAAATTCTTCCTGATTTTTGGGGTCACTTGCAAAACCCTGTGTTGAATATTTAGCGTAGAAGCCTCAATTTTCGAATATTGTATGTACCTTTGCAGGCAAAGAGTACAACAATGAACGATAATCCATACATGATGCTGGCCAAGGTTATCCTTCCCAGCGA
>JAFPTC010000053.1 GCA_017400455.1 Prevotella sp.
ACGCCCGACTACTTCGAGCACAGCGAGGCCTACTTCCGCGAGTTCCTCAGCGACCCGAAGAACATGGAGAACCTGAAGGCCGAGTTCTTCATCCCCCTCATGGTGAACAAGCTCATCACCGAGGGAACAGCCACCTGCGAGGTTCTCGACACCACGTCGAAGTGGTTTGGCGTCACCTACGCTGCCGACCGTCAGGCCACCGTCGACCGCATCCAGAAGCTGGTTGACGAGGGCGTTTATCCCAACAAACTGTTCTAAAAGAATTCCTATATTTTAGAGTGTTGAAAGTCCTCAGGCCATTAATGGGCCTGGGGACTCTTGTCTTGTGGCAACTCGCAATCAGGTTGTTAACAAACCATAAATAAACGTAAAGATAAATAACGGGGGGGGGTAAAAGCCACCCTGTTCCTTTTTTTTCATAACTTTGCAACGTATTTTTTAACTAAAACAATGTACAAGTATGAAGAAGAGTTTATTTGTAATGGCTTTGGTCACTATGGCAACTGGAATGATTGGCTGTTCCAGCGACAATGACGTCTTCAACTCATCAGCCATAGGCCAGAATGCACACGAGGATTTCAAACAGGCATTTTTGGAGGAGTTTGGCCAGCCATCGGCTAATCAGGATTGGGGCTTCGCCTCAGTACAAAGCAATGCCAGGACACGTGCCGGAGAAACAGGAAAGACCGACGAAGAACTGATTGGGATGGGAGAAAACATCGTCAACCTCACTGTTGACGAGCTGTCGGCATCGGGCTTCAAGCGTATTGTGGCTGAAGATCTTGCTGTGAGCGCACAGAGCGACTTCGACTACAATGACATTGTCTTCGATGCCAAGCATGTAAAGAATGCCGACAGTGAAGGCTGGTCTACCTTCTATCTCATTGTGCGAGCCACTGGAGCACACAAACAGATTTTTGTGGGTGACGAAGAAGCCGAGGGCCGTTTCGAGGTACACGAGTTGTTCGGGGTAGAGCAGAAAACTTTTGTGAATACCGTGGGCAAGGTAAAAGAGAAAGACAACGGTGCTTACTGGGCTGAAGACCACGATCCTGTATTCGTAGAGCTGAAAGTCAAGAAGACTGGTACCGAGGAGCCCAGGCTTATCGACATTCCCATCTATGTCGATAATAATGCACTTCCTCTGACAGCTAAGCGTGGTGAACCGGCTGAGAAACTCTGCGTAGACTGTGACTACAGCTGGGTGGTGGAAAAAACAAAGATGAAGAAATGGTATCCTCAGTTTGAACATTACACCAACTGCGACGAACCCGAATATTCATGGTGGCATTCCTACTATTGGGACGATCAAGAAACAGAGCCGGTACCCGATGGCGGAACTGGCTATAGCATAAAGCTCAACGGAAAAGAGTATATCATTGTGTTCAAACAAGAGAATCATCCTGACGGAACCAAGCAATTCTCTACATATCTTCCCATCCACATCTTTGCCTACGAGAAGAGCGGCAACACCAAGACCTTGCTGCCTTTAGGACAGGAAAACACCATCAAGGTGCTCTGCAACGGTGACTCTGGACATTTCTCACGCTCCATCAGCTACAATACTGATGAAACTGCCACGCTGGTCACTCCTGACAATGAGAAGGAAATATACCACGCTCCTGTCACTATTACGCTTAATGTGGGCGGTTCCTCTGTCCGAGTAAAATCAGACATCTATATTCGTCCTAATTATTAACCGACTTATCAGCAAAACGCCACTATGATGGCTGCCAGTCAAGACTTGGCAGCCATCATTTTATATTGTGTAAAAAGAAAACAACGGAATTTTTTTGCTTTTTCAACTGGTTCTTCGTACCTTTGCACACGCTATGCTGAATGAAATTATCTCCAGTCAGGAACTGGAAAAGCTGAAAAAGTTTATAACAGAGAGCGAGACCATCGTGCTGACCTGCCACCAGAACCCCGATGGCGACGCCCTGGGGTCGTGCATGGCATGGGCCGAGGTGCTGCGCTCGGTCTTTGGCAAACAGCCCCAGATATTCGTGCCCGACCAATATCCCGACTACTTGCAGTGGCTGCCCAACAGCGAGAAGATTATCCGCTACGACAAGCACCGCGAGGGCTGCGACTTCGAGCTGGCACATGCCCACCTGGTGTTCTGCATGGACTTCAACACCGTGGGGCGCACGGCCGACATGGCCCATGCGCTGGAGGCATCGCCTGCCAAGAAGATTCTCATAGACCATCACCTGAACCCCGACGTGCCCACGGAGCTCAGCATCTCCCATCCCGAAGCCTGCAGCACCTGCGAGCTGGTGTTCCGCCTGGTGTGGCAGCTGGGATGCTTCGAGCAGCTGACGAAGCACTTCGCCGTGCCCCTCTATTGCGGCATGATGACCGACACGGGCGGTTTCACCTACAACAGCAGCGATCCCGACATCTTCTTCATCATCTCGCAGCTGTTGACCAAGCGCATCAACAAGGACAAAATCTATCGGAACGTATACCACAACTTCTCCGAGAACCGCCTGCGCCTCATGGGCTTCGTCATGTACGAACGCTTAGTGGTCGACGCCGAGCGCCACGCCAGCTATTTCACCATCACCCGCGACGACATGCGCCGCTTCCACTTCGTCAAGGGCGACGCCGAGGGCCTTGTGAACATGCCGCTTCAGATTAAGGGCCACAAGCTCAGCATTTCTTTGCGCGAGGACACGGAGAAAGACAACCTCATCTGGGTCAGCCTCCGCTCAGTAGACCAGTTTCCCTGCAACGAGATGTCGGCCCGCTTCTTCAATGGCGGCGGTCATCTCAATGCCTCCGGCGGCCGGCTCTACTGCTCGCTCAGCGAAGCCGTGGAGATTACGAAGCAAGCCATCCAAGCCTTCGAGGACAAGCTGATATAGCGTCCTCGAAGGCTAACATTTTTCCTCATTATTTTTCTGGGAAGAACGCGGAATACGTCAGAAATGTACGCCGCTAACGTTCTGTTTATTAGTTGCACTTCTTGCACCTGCTTGCACCGCGTGAAAAAAATCTCACGTGAGAAAAATTTCTGGGAGGCCTTCCCGTGAAAAAATCTCACGCGAGAAAATTTTCTGTGGAGGCTTCCCGTGAAAAAATCTCACGTGAGATTTTTTCATGCGGTGCAAGCAGGTGCAAGCAGTGCAGGTATTTCTTGTTAAGCCACGTTGCGCCGCTGGCCCACGGGCAGGATAAGCGCCAGCCTGGGCGATGGGGCGAAAAGACGGGGCATTATGCTAACATTTCATAACTTTTAGGCGTTTATTTGGTCATATCGGTAAAATGGCGTAATTTTGCACGATAAAAAGAAACCAACATTTGTAGAATTCAATCAGAGGATGCATAATGAGTAGAATAGTGATTGCCCTGCTCGTGGCCTGCTGCTTAGGGTCGCTGACCGCCTGCAACGACTACGAGACCTATGGCGACAAAAAGGAGAAAGAGCGCAAAGCCATCCGCCAGTTCCTGGCCGACAGCAGCTTTGTGGTGATTAGCGAGAGCCAGTTCCACGCCAATGGCGACGTGACGGATGTGGCAAAGCGTGAATTTGTCTATATGGACAATTCGGGTGTGTATATGCAAATCGTTAACAAAGGCTGCGGCACGCCCCTTCAGGACGGCGAGAACAGCGACCTGCTGATGCGCTTCCTGGAGATTTGCCTGCTCGACTCCGTTTCCCTTTATAACGACGTGAACCCCTACGACGTGGACGTGATGAACGTCAAGCGTCAGGGCAACACCTTCACCGCCGCGTTCACCAGCGGAGCCTGGGCCTCGTCGTCCTATGGCACGTCGGTGCCCCAGGGGCTGCTGGTGCCGCTGAGCTATCTGAACGTGGGCCGGCCCCGCTCGGCCGACGACCATATTGCCAAGGTGAGGCTCATCGTGCCCCACACGCAGGGCCATTCCGTGGCCTCCAGCTATGTCTATCCCTATTATTACGAAATCAGTTTACAACGTAAGACCGACTTATGACACTCATCAAAAGCATTTCTGGCATCCGCGGAACCATTGGCGGACGCACGGGCGACACGCTCAACCCCTTAGACATCGTTAAGTTTACCACAGCCTATGCCACTTTCATCAAGCGGCAGAAGGCTGAAGCCCAGTCCTCGACCATCGTCGTGGGCCGCGACGGCCGCATCAGCGGACCCATGGTGCGCGACGTGGTGTGTGGCACGCTGGTGGGCATGGGCTATAAAGTCATCGACATAGGGCTGGCCACCACGCCTACCACCGAGCTGGCCGTTCGCTGGCACGGGGCCGATGGCGGCATCATCATCACCGCCAGCCACAACCCCACCCAGTGGAACGCCCTGAAACTGCTCAACAGCGAGGGCGAGTTCCTCACCGCCCAGGACGGCGCCGAGGTGCTGCGCATTGCCGAGGCCGAGGACTTCGACTATGCACCCGTGGAGCAGCTGGGATGCGTCGTCAGGGACGACACCATGAACCAGCGCCACGTGGAGAGCGTGCTCCAGCTGCGCCTGGCCGACGTGGAGACCATCCGCAAGCGCCACTTCCGCATCTGTGCCGACACCATCAACAGCGTGGGCGGCATCATCCTGCCCGAGCTGTTCAAGGCCCTTGGCGCCGACTATGAGATTCTGAACGGCGAGTGCACCGGACAGTTTGCCCACAACCCCGAGCCCTTGGAGAAGAACCTGCAGGGCATCATGGATAAGATGCGCCAGGGAGGCTTCGACCTCGGCGTGGTGGTAGACCCCGACGTGGACCGCCTGGCCTTCATCTGCGAAGACGGACGGATGTTCGGCGAGGAATACACCTTGGTCAGCGTGGCCGACTACGTATTGGGAGCCTCCCCCAACCCCTCTGAAGGAGGGGAGTTGTTCACCGTGAGCAATCTGAGCAGTACCCGTGCCCTGCGCGACGTGACGGAGAAGCATGGCGGCAAGTACGCAGCAGCTGCCGTGGGCGAGGTGAATGTGACCACGAAGATGAAGGAGGTGGGAGCCGTCATCGGCGGCGAAGGCAACGGCGGCGTCATCTATCCCGAGAGCCACTACGGCCGCGACGCCCTCGTGGGCATCGTCCTCTTCCTCAGCAGCCTGGCCCAGAAGGGATGCACCGTCAGCGAACTGCGCAAGACCTTCCCCGACTATCAGATTGCCAAGAACCGCATCGACCTGACGCCCGACACCGACGTGGATGCCATCCTGGTGAAGGTGAAGGAGATGTTTGCCCAAGACCCCGAGGCCCAGGTGAACGACATCGACGGCGTGAAGATCGACTTCCCCACGAAGTGGGTCCACCTGCGCAAGTCGAACACCGAGCCCATCATCCGCGTCTACAGCGAGGCTCAGACCATGGACGAGGCCGACCAGCTGGGCAAGCGCCTCATGCAGGTGATCTACGACATGCAGAAATAACCCTCAGCCTGTGGCCCACGGGTCATAAGGCCCATTCCAAGCCCGCTCGCAGCTCGTAGCTGCGGGCGGCTTTGTTTTCGTGATGTGTGTAGTGGGAATGGCGCGAAAACGACGTGGCCCCGAGCATCAGCCCCACATGGGGCATCAGCCTGGCGCGCAGTTGCAGTCCAAGCGAGAGCAGGCGGGCGTTTCCCGGGTCGCCCATAGCGTTTTTCCAAGTAAAGAGATGCAGGTAGTAGGCATCGGCCTGCAGCGACGCCCTGCCCTGCCACGTCAGGCGGCTCATGGCCGAGGCTCCGTAGCCGCTGCCCATGTTGTAGTGGCGGTCTTTCATCATATAGTAGTTGCTCTCGGCTGAGCCCAGGGCCACGCCATGAACAAAAAAACGCTGCTCAAAGGCCACCTGGGGCAGTAGCCGTGGCATGCTGAACATCACGCCGGGGCCAAAAGCGGCCGTCTCGCCAAAGGGGAAGGGGCCGCGCAGCGAATCGGCCAGCCGCGTGTCCTCATAGCGATAGAACTGATAGAGTCCCAGCTCGCCGCTGATGTCCTCACTGGCCGTCAGCGGCGTGCTGCACAGGCGGGCCTCTAAGGCTAAGCGGGCGAAGAAGGCCGACGAGCCGAGGGTGAGCATTCCGTCGAGGGCGAAGAAGTCGTAGGGCTTCCGGTGGGCCTCGCCATCGGCCCCTCCCTGCTCCATGACAATGGCCACGGCGGGCAGGTGACGTCCATGCGAGGCTGGCTTCATGGCTACGGCATAGCGGTCGGCCACGGCCACGCGCAGCAGGCTGACAGGCTCTTTGCTGCCGGCCTCGGCGTTGGTTCCCAGCTTCCACATTCGTCCGCTGACCAGCCTCTCAAACGCGTCGGCAGGGTTCAGCACGGCGTTGGCAGCCTCCCTGATTACCCTGCCAGCCCCGCGCCGCCGATTGTCAATGATGTGCTGGCTCATCTGGTGGGTCAGCTCACCAAACAGCGTGCCAGAAGCCACGGTGGTGACCATGTCGTTGACCGAGGGCGGGTCGGTTTCGCAAGCATACTCCCACAGCAGCGAGCCAAGGGCCACGGCCGACGCCGACCCGAGGACGCTGAAGCCGTTGCTGCGCGCCGAATTATAGAAGATGCTGCCCTGATAGGGATGGCCGAACTGATTCATGAACTGGGCGTCGTTGTCCCACACGAAGGACGACCGCAGATTGCGACGCATGGAGCGGAACGTCACCCTGGAGAAGGGCTCGTTCAGCACAAAGCGATCCATCAGCAGAAAGGTGCCGTTGGTGATGAGCACGTCGCCCAGCATACGCCAAGGATGCACTTCCGACGGCCTCTTATCGCCCTCTGTAGCCAGCGAGTCGGGCTCGGCCGCACAGCCGGGAGCCGACGGGAGGGTCAGCAGAAGCAAGAGGAGGAGAAGGGGCTTGGCAGGCATTTCAGTGGGGCTTCGTTTTCATTGAATAGAATCACGCCTGAAGACGATGGTGTCTGGGCGGGTGATGCTGCACGCCATGAATACGCCCTGGGCACCGCCTCGGATGTTGCTGAGGGCGTTCGACGTGGAGGCCTGGCCATAGGACAGCGAGTGATAGAACTCCCAGGCCGTGCGGTCGATGCTGATGACCTCGGCCCGCAGGCTGTCGCCGTCGCGCAGGGGAATCTTTCCATCGTCGTCGATGCCCTTATTGATGTCGTCCTCTGACGAGCAAACAAGGTCGTATTCATATCGGTCATCGGTGCTGCTTCGCCCTGAGTGGGGCGTCCACCGGAACAGCTCGTCGCCTCGGAAGAGCCTCAGCAGACAATAGTTCCGCTGGCCGGGAAGGGCGTTGCAGCCCTTGATGCACACGAAATAGATGCGTTTCTTCAGCACCTCTATCCAGCGGAAGTAGATGCTGTCGACGGTGGTGGCAGGCAGCATGGTAGAGGTGGCTTCATAGCGCTGTCCGTCCACCACGGCGCGCATGGTGTAGGCCCGTCCTGGCTGACCCACGAGGCCGGTGGGCGAGCTGTAGCACTGTCGCTGATGGTCGAAGCTCAGCTGTTCCTCGCTGCCGTCGTCGGCGGCTATCCACACCTGGGCGTCGCTGATGAAGTGGTTGCGCGTAGAGTCGCTCATGGGGCGCGTGCGGCTGATCTGCACGCTGACGCCCTCGTTGCTGATGCGCCCGTTGAACACCACCTGGGCGTCGGACTCAGGATAGTCGAAGGCTATCTCGTGCTCGCAGGCTGATGAAAGAACCATCAGACTGCCGGCCAAGAGGAGGTGGAAGAGGATGTTTCTGCGCATATCGGTTCAGAATTTATAGGTGAACGACACGGTGGGCACAATGCCGAAGAGGCTGGTGACCACCGCCTTCGTGCCCGAGGCTTTTCCCTCGGGCAAACGGCCCTCCCCCTCTGCCGACTGCCCTTCCCCCTCGCCTTCCCTGAAGCTGACGAAGAAAGGATTATAGCGGTTGTAGGCATTAAAGAGGCCGAAGGCCCACGTGCGGGTGGCCTTTCCTTTGGTGGTGGTATAGGCGGCGCTGAGGTCCAGGCGGTGGTAGGCCGGTGCGCGGGTGCTGTTTCGCGGGCCATAGTAGTACCAGGTCTCGCCGTCGATCTCGAATTTCTGCGAGGGGGCCGTCATGGCCTGTCCGGTGGTGTAGCGCCAGGTGGAGGTGAGCGTCCAGCGGGACGACACCTTGGCCAAGAGCACCGTCACCAGGTCGTGGCGACGGTCGTTAGCGGCCGTGTACCACTGGTTGCCCATAATGCCGTCGATCTGGTTCTCCACCCACGACAGGGTGTAGGCCGCCCAGCCCGTCAGCCATCCTTTGTTCTTGTGGGCCGACAGTTCCAGGCCGTAGGCGCGGCCGCGTCCACCGGTGATGAGGCGCTCTATCTCAATGTCGGCGTTGAACACCTTTCCCTCGCGGTAGTCGTAGACGTTCTTCAGCTTCTTGTAATAGGCATCGGCGGTGAAATCCCACGTGCCACCAGGCGTGGCCACGGAGAAGCCTGACGACACCTGCGACGACACCTGCGGACGGATGTTGTTGCTGCTGAAGGCCATGCGGTCGATGGGCAGCGTCATCGAACTGTTGCGCACGGGCTGCACGGCCTGGGCCAGACGGCTGTAGCCGGCCTTCAGGGCCAGCAGGCGCCCCACCTTCCACGTCAGGCTCAGGCGGGGCTGCACGATGGTATAGGTCTTCACCGTGCTCCACTTCTTGGGATGAAATGTGTCGATGATGTTGCCCGCGTCGTCCAGCCGGTAGTAGGGCTTTCCGCCCAAGGGCGACACCCAGTCGCAGCGCAGGCCGGCAGAGAGCAGCAGGCGGTCGGCAAAGAGGGTCATGTCGTCCTGCACCCAGAGGGCCGAGAGCCACATGTCGCGCTTCTCGCGCTCGTAGGACGAGACAATGTGCCAGTCGCCCGTCTGGAGGCCCATCAGGGTGGTCTCGCCGCCGGCATCCAGCGTGTGGTGGCGGCCCAGGGGCCACGTCTGGTTGTGGCGCAGGGTGAGCTGGCGGCAATAGCCCAGCATGTTCACATTAAAACTATAGATGTCGACGCCCTCGGTGCTTTCGTAGTTGCTGGCAGCCAGCTGGGTATGGGCATAGCTGCCGTTGCTGCGGCTGTGGAGCCAGCCCAGGCTGCCGGTGGTGTTGCTCCACACCATGCGCATCATCTTCTCGATGTCAATATTGTCGTAGCTGCGAAACAGCGAGAGCGACAGCTGGTCGCGCTCGCCGAGGCGGAACTGCAGGCGGGTGTTCAGGTCGTAGAAGCGCAGCGTGTTGCGGGTGTAGTCCTGTGTGCCCTTGATGAAGAGGTCGAGAAAACTGGTGCGGCCGGCCACCAAATAGGTGGAGCCACGGCTGTCCATAGGCCCGTCGGCTTCGGCCTTGGCCGAGAGCAGGCCCACGGTGGTGGAAAAGTGATGCCGGGTGGCATCGCCGTTGCGCATGGTCATGTTGAGCACCGACGACGAGCCTCCGCCGAGGCGGGCTGGCATGAGACCCTTGTAGAGGTCTACGTTGCCCAGCACGTCGTCGTTGAAGGCGGAGAAGAGTCCCACGAGGTGGCCCACGTTGTAGACGGCCGCCCCGTCGAGCAGGATGCTGTTCTGGGCCGACGTGCCTCCGCGCACCTGATAGCCGCCCAGGCCGTCGCCTTCCTGCTTCACGCCGGGCAGCAGCTGCAGGCTCTTCACAATGTCGCGCTCGCCCAGCAGGGCGGGCAGCTGGCTCATCGTGGCCACGTCGACCTTCTCCACGCCCGTCTGCAGGTCGTTGATGCGGCGTTCGGCGGCCTGGCCCTTCACCACCACCTCGTCAATGCGCTGCTGGCGCAAAGAGTCGTCGGGCTGTGCGTTGGCAGTGCCACACATCAGCAGCAAAGACAACACACAGCCCGACAGACGTTTCATTCCGCTAAGAAGGGGGCTTTAGAACTTGAAGTTAACACCCAGCAGCAGGTTGTAGCTGTCGCACGACAGACCGAAGCGGGTGATCTTCACGTCGCTCTCCTTTTCCTTGGCCTGCATGTAGCCCAGCGAGCCCACCTTGGCAATGGCGCTGATCTTGTCGCTCAGGCCCAGCTCAATGCCCGGGCGCACGGCAATCTCCAGCACGTCGAACTTGGACTCGTTGCCGCCACGGCCGCCCACGGTGGGCGTGCTGTCGCTCTTCACGTTGGTATAGCCTACCGAGCCTTCAACAAACAGCTTGGCAATGCCGCCCAGCTCCAGCACGTTGTAGCGAACGTAGGGGGCGAAGGTGAAGCTGTTCAGCTTCATGTCGTCGCCATAGATATCAGAATAGGTGCCCATGATGGTGCTCATGGCCGACTTCACGTCGGAAACGTTCAGCGAACCGAACGAGGCAAAGCCGTGGCTATAGCCTATCTGCACACCAATGCTCACCATGTCGTCCAGCTGATAGCCAATCTCGGGCAGAATCTTGTACGACGTACCATCCTGGTCGGCACCGCCGTTGTCCATCTTCGACGAGGTGAAGCCCAGCGAGCCTCCCACATAGACCTGTGCGTTAGCACCCAAAGTAATAGTAGCCAGCAAAGCCACTAAAGCAACGATTCTCTTTTTCATAATTTTAATCTATTAATAAGTTAAACAAAACAATAATTGTTCTTAATCTATATCTATCGTGTTTTCGGGGCAAAGGTAGGGAAAAAAAATCTAAACGCCAAATAATATGCAGGAAAAAATGGCCCTTGTCATGAAAATGTATCCTTTTCAGCCATTTGGCATGCCTTTTTGCACAGGGGGCGCCACCGCATGAAAATTTCTCACGTGAGAAATTTTTCTGGGAGGCCTTCCCGTGAAAAAATCTCACGTGAGAAATTTTCACGGGAAGCCTCCCCAGCAAAAAGGGGCCTGCCGAGGCGAACAAAACAAGTGAAAAATTTGGATAATGGAGCGCAATTTGCTAACTTTGCAGGCAGCTTTCAAGGAAAGACTATTGCACTATATGAACGACGAGACCATACGGCTGACCGACGTCAGCATAGGCTACAAGACGAGGCAGGGCCTGAAGACCGTGGCCACCGGCATCACGGCCAGCATCTTCAGCGGCGAGCTGACCTGCCTGCTGGGACGCAACGGCGTGGGCAAATCGACGCTGCTGCGCACGCTGGCGGGCTTCCAGCCCAAGCTGGGCGGAAGCATCGTCATCGACGGACGGCAGCAGGAGGACTACACCGCCCGAGAGCTGGCCCAACGCTTAGGCGTGGTGCTGACCGAGCGGCCCGACGTGCAGCAGATGACGGTGTGGGAACTGGTGGCCATGGGCCGCTCGCCCTACACGGGCTTCTGGGGGCGCCTGGACCATGACGACGAGCTGATGGTGAAGCAGGCCATCAGCCAGGTGGGCATCGACGAGCTGGCCCAACGACAGGTGACCACGCTGAGCGACGGCGAACGGCAGAAGGTGATGATAGCCAAGGCCCTGGCGCAACAGACAAGCATCATCTTCCTCGACGAGCCGACGGCTTTCCTTGACTATCCGTCGAAGGTGGAGACGCTGCTGCTGCTGCGACGCATTGGCCGCGAAGCCCGGAAAACCATCTTCCTCTCCACCCACGACCTGGAGCTGGCCCTGCAGGTGGCCGACCGCCTCTGGCTGATGGACGACACCACGGGGCTGAGCATTGGCACACCCGCCGAACTGGCCCAAAAGGGGGTGCTGGCGGCATTCGTGGAGCGGGCCAGTGGCGTCAGCTTCGACGCCGCCACACTGAGCATCCACATTCAGCACGAAGCCGCCGAAAAGTCCTGACTAACGCACGAAATTGGTCCACACATGCTGCTCCTGGGCGGGCAGCTCGGCAGGCGTAGAAGCCAAGCGCTTCACCATCCACGCCATGTTGCGCCCCAGCGTGCGCATGGTCTGCATGCCCTCTTCATCCTGCTCCACCTGGCCAGGCGTCTGGCCGTAGGCCATGTTCCAATACTGCGAGCTCACCACGGGCATGTTCAGAATGGTGAAATACTTGTTCAGCCGGTCGAACGAGGCCGATGCGCCGCCTCGGCGGCACACCACCACGCAGGCGCCGGGCTTATACTGCAAGGCGGGGCCCAAAGAATAGAACACGCGATCGAGCAGGGCGCAGAGCGAGCCGTTGGGTCCGCCATAATAGACGGGCGAGCCGACGACGAGGCCGTCGATGCCGTCCCTCACCGCACGCAGCACCTTGCCGTAGAGGTCGTCGCGAAACACGCAGCGCCCCTCGCGCCCGCACATGCCGCAGGCTATGCAGCCCTGCACGGCCTGCTTGCCAATGCTGATGATCTCGGTGTCCACGCCCTCCTGGTTCAGCGTCGTGGCCACTTCCTGCAATGCCCTGAACGTGTTTCCGCGCTCACGGGGACTTCCGTTAATCAATAATACCTTCATAGATTCTTGCCTGTTATTGTTTTGCCTACAAAAATACACATTTTCGGCGGAAAACAAGCGATAAATGGAAAGAAATTCTTATCTTTGCACCAAAAGCAAGAACAGGCAATGAGAAAACTGCGCACAATAGAGATGGAAAGGCTGTCGGTGGAGGAGTTTCACGAGGCAGCGAAGATGCCGTTAGTGGTGGTGCTCGACAACGTTCGCTCGATGCACAACGTGGGGTCGGTGCTGCGCACGGCCGATGCCTTCCGCGTGGAGGAGGTGGTGCTCTGCGGCATTACGGGCGCCCCACCCCACCCCGAGATTCACAAGACGGCATTGGGCGCCGAGGACAGTGTGAGCTGGCGCCATGCCGACAGCGCACTGGAGGCGGTGATGAAACTGAGGCAGCAGGGCGTAGAGGTGCTCAGCGTGGAGCAGGCCGAAGGCTCGACCATGCTGCCATCCTTTCACGCCGAGCGCGGCAAGCGCTACGCCATCGTGCTGGGCAACGAGGTGAAGGGCGTTCAGCAAGAGGTCATCGACGCCTCGTGCGGCTGCCTGGAGATTCCCCAACTGGGCACGAAGCACTCGATGAACGTGTCGGTGACGGCAGGCATCGTCATCTACCATTTCGCCCTCGACCTCTTACTCTGAAATACTACTCCTCGGGCGAGAAATCGTCCTTCGTGACGCCGCAGATGGGGCACACCCAGTCAGCGGGAATGTCTTCAAAGGCGGTGCCGGCGGCTATGCCGCTGTCGGGGTCGCCCACTTCGGGATCATAGACGTATCCACAAACGTCGCAAACATACTTTTTCATTGTGCTAATGGCTTTTTAGTTAATATTCGGTTTATTCTCTCTAATATCATGTCAGGACTGATGCCTGTGAGGCAGGCATAGTCGCCGCGATGGCAGAGTTTCTGGCCGTAGATGCTGCATGGGCGGCAGGGCAGGTCCAGGCCCACGGCGTTCTCCTGCTGCTGGTTCCAGCCCAGGAAGCCGGCATAGGGATGGGTGGCCCCCCAGATGGACACCACGGGCGTGGCCGTGAGCGAGGCCAGGTGCATGTTGGCGGAGTCCATGGATAGCATCACGTCGAGATGGCTCATCAGAATCAGCTCCTGATGGATGGTTTCCAGATGGCGCCCCACGTCGACACACTGGGGCAGCTGCTGAATCCACTGGCTGAAGAAATGTTTTTCCTGCTGGCCCCGGCCGAAGAGGAAGATACGCGCCTTGGGATGCTGGGCCACCAGTTGCTGCAACACCTCAAACATCTTTTCAGGCGGATAGACCTTGCCCTGATGGGCGGCAAAGGGCGCCACGCCAATCCAGTGCTCCCACGAGCGCTTGGGGCCCACGATGGCCGGCAGCAGGTTGAGATTGCCGCCCTCGGAGGGGAAGAGCGAATGGAAGGACAGGTGGTCGATGGGGAAGCCCAGCTGGCGGAACACCTCCAGGTAGTTGTCGAACGATGTGGGCAGCGGCTCTTTCACCTTCTTCTTCCGGGCCACCAAATGGCGGCGCTGACGACGGTGCTTGTCGATGTGCTCCACGCGGAAGCGGCCCATGTTGAAGCGCAGGCGCAGGTACTCCGAGCGCAGCACGTTGTGAAGGTCGGCCACGTGGGTGAACTGCTTGGCCACCAGGCGCCGATAGAGCGAGTTGAGGCCCTTCAGCCCGTGATACTCGCCCTTGAGGTCGGCCTCCATGAAGTTGACGTTGGGCGCCAGGTCATCGAACAGCGGGCGGGCAAAGGAGCGGCTGAGCACGGTGATGCGCACGTCGGGATACTGCATGGCCAGAGAATAGACCACGGGCACCATCATGGCAATGTCGCCGAGGGCTGAGAAGCGTATGATGAGGATATGCTTTCGTTTCACTTCCTGTTGTTGTAGAGCACGGGGTTGGTCGACGGGTCGTTATACATTTTCATCTGTCGATACACCTTCATGTATTTCCGGCCAGCCTCGATGTCGTCGAGCAGCTGGTCGATGGCCGTGGAGAGGTCTACCTGCTGTTCGAGCAGCACACTGAGCTTGGCCTGGCAACGGGCACGATGCTCATCGGAGGCATCCTGACGATTGACCTGCTCCTGCATGTGATAGATCTTCAGGGCCAGGATGGACAGGCGGTCGACGGCCCAGGCGGGGCTTTCGGTGTTCAGACGGGCGTCAGGCAAGGGCTTCACCTGGCTGTAGGTCTGGCGGAAATAGGAATCGATTTCCTCCACCAGGTCCGTGCGGTCCTGATTGGAGCGGTCAATGCGGCGCTTCAGGGCCAATGCCTCTTCGGGATTGATGTGAGGATCGCGGATAATATCCTCGTAGTGCCACTGCACGGTATCAATCCAGCACTTCAGGTAAAGGCTGTATTCAATGGTGTCGCGGTTGTAGGGATTCCGGATGGGAGTGTCCACATTGTCCGTCAGGTGATAGTCGTCGATGGCTTGCTTAAAAATGCGGTTTGCTTGTTCTGTAAATGTCATCTCTTGCAGTTTGATTATGATTAATTGTGCAAATATACATGAAGTTTTTCAATCTGCCAACGATTTAGGCCTTTTTAATGTTTTTTCACCCCTCTGTGAGGCTGGGGCCACGGGCCATGAAAAAATCTCACGTGAGATTTTTTCACGGGAGGCCTTCCCAGAAAAATTTCTCACGTGAGATTTTTTCACGGGAAGCCTCCGCATGAATTCTTCACTAACTTAATTGGGTCAAAACAGTCCGAGAAGGAAGAAGTGGAGGCAGAGGTCGAATCAGCGAAAATGGAAGTGGCAGACTTGTGGAAATTTCCTTATCTGCTTATGTGCAAACCGATAGTTTCTATTATTCGCATATCGGTAAACTTCTTCTTATATGGATCGAACTTCTGCATTTTTACAGCATTAGGACTTATGCCTCGTGTTAGTCCTTGCTCTTTGCGGACAAAAAATAGTCTGTGCTGCTTTGGAA
>JAFPTC010000054.1 GCA_017400455.1 Prevotella sp.
AAGCAGATTAAATGAAGAGTGAAGAATGAAGAATGAAGAATTTGCTCCCGCACTGGACAGCACGGTGAAGAGCAAAAGCCCCAGAAGACCCTTGCACCAACGCTTTAATAGCCTCTTCCGTGCGGAAGCAAATTCTTCATTCTTCATTCTTCACTCTTCATTTAATCTGCTTCAGCGCCAGCTTCACCACCTGCTCCACGGGCAGCGACGGCTGCTCCTGCAGGATGGCCACAACCACCTTCTGCGTGGGTGCCGGCGAGAAGCCCAGCATGGTCAAGGCGGCCACGGCCTCGTCGCGCACGACATTGTTCACCGGAGCCGTCAGCGAGCCACCGGCGGGAATCTCGTCGGCAATGCCCAAGGCCACAATCTTGTCCTTCAGGTCAACGATGATGCGCTGGGCCGTCATCTTACCAATGCCCTTGATGCTCTGCACCAGCTTGGCATTGCCCGTAGAGATGGCATTACACAGTTCGCTCACGCTCATGCTTGAGAGCATCATGCGCGCCGTGTTGGTGCCCACGCCACTGACGGTGATGAGCAACTCGAACATTTCGCGCTCTTTCTTCGACGCAAAGCCATAGAGCACATAGGCGTCCTCGCGAATGGCCTCATAGGCATAAAGTTTCACCTCCTTCTTACCCTGAATAGAGGTGTAGGTGTTCAGCGAGATATTCAGCCCGTAGCCCACGCCGGCGGCTTCAACCGTTGCCAAAGCGGGAGTAAGCTCGGTCAGCTCGCCCCTGATGTATTCAATCATACGTTGTCAATGTTTGTATATATACATCATCATTAACGCACTTTCAGCGCAGATTATTGCCTTGAATGTAATAAAATGAGGGATTTTGCGTTAAAAAAGGGTATGGCAGAGCAACATTTCAACGCCGAGCAGCAACGTGTCATCGAGGCCACGGGAGGCCGCCATCTGGTGCTGGCACCGCCAGGATGCGGCAAGACGGCCGTGCTGGCCGAGCGCATCGTGTATGCCCACAGCCAGGGGGTGGCCTTTGCCGACATGGCCTGCCTCACCTTCACCAACCGCGCCGCACGCAGCATGCGCGAACGCATCACGGGCCGCATGCCCCACACGGAAGGGCTGGACGAGTTGTTTGTTGGCAACGTCCACCGCTTCTGCCTCCACTTTCTTTTCGACCATGGCATCGTGCCCGAGCAGACGGCCGTCATCGACACCGACACCAGCATCAGCATCATTGCCGACTACCTGGGCGAAGACGAGCTGCAGGTGCTGACCGACAACAAGAGCCGCCAGCGCTACTCGCAAATCATCAACCTGCAACACCTGATGCGCCAGATGCGGCAGGGCTATCCCAACAGCCTCATCGTCCACAACGATGCCGTCAGCCCCGCTGCCTTGAACGAGCTGTGCCGCGTCTTCGGGCTACCCTACCGCCGATCGGGAGTGGTACAACTCTACCAGCAGTCGGATTTCTATCGCGACGAACCGGTGCCTCTTAGCACCGAAGCTCATCAGCAACTCGTGCAGCTCTACGCCGCCCGCCAGTACGAACGCTACAAGGAACAGAACGACCTGATGGATTTCGAGGACCTGCTGCTCAACACCTACGACGCCCTGCCTGCCGACGCCACGGAGCCCACTCCCCCCGATGCTGCGTCAGGGCAGCAACACAAGCGCCTGTTCAGCTGGCTTCAGATTGACGAGGTGCAAGACCTGAACCCGTTGCAGCTGGCCATCATCGACCGCTTCTGCACCCCCGATGCCACCGTGGTCTATCTGGGCGACGCCCAGCAGGCCATCTTCTCGTTCATGGGCGCCAAGACCGACACGCTGTCTTTGCTCCACCAGCGCTGCGGCGACGACCATTTCTACAACTTCTACCAGAACTACCGCTCGCCTCAATATCTGCTGGACATCTACAACCGCTATGCACAATGGCAGCTGAACATTGACCCTTCACTGCTGCCCGCCACCCAGAACCACACCGCCCAACGGCCCGGCGACGTGTTGCTATTAGAGGCAGAGACCAACATTGACGAGGCCAACCTCGTGGCACGCCAGGTGCAACAGCTCTACAGCGAGCACCCCGACGAGAGCATTGCCGTGGTGGTAGCGTTCAACAGCGATGCCGACGACGTGAGCGCCGCGCTGGGCAAGCTGCCTCACTTCAAAATCAGCGGCACCGATTTCTTCTCTACCCCACCCATGCGGCTGCTGCTTTCCCATTTGGGCGTAGCCAGCATGGAGCACGACTTCATTGGCTGGGCCAACGTCTTCACGGGGTTGCAGGTCTATGCCTCCAACAGCGCCGCCCGTCAGGCCGTACGCTCCATGATGCAGCTGGCCATCTCGCCCGCCGACCTGCTGCTCTATGACGGCAGCACCTACACCGCCCAGTTCGTCAGCACCTATGAGACAAAGGACATCGTGGTGTTCGACACCGAGACCACCGGACTGGACGTCTTCACCGACGACGTGGTGCAGATAGCGGCCATACGCGTCCGTCAGGGCAGAATCGTGGACGAGCTGAATCTCTTCATCGAAACCAGCCGTACCATACCGCCCATGCTGGGCGACACGCCCAACCCACTCATCGCGGAGTATGGCCAGCACCCCCACCTGCCGCCATCGCAGGCCCTGGAGCAGTTCACGCGCTTTGCCGCCGGCTGCGCCATCCTGGGCCACAACGCCACCTACGACTATCAGATCATGGAGCACAACATGCGCCGCTACGCTCCCCACCTGTCAATGTATGCGCTCTGGCCCACTTATTTCGATTCGCTGAAGCTGACACGGCTGCTGCACCCCCGCCAGCAGAGCTACAAGCTACGCGACCTGCTGGTGCTGTTGCAGCTGGAGGGAACCAACTCCCACCTGGCCAACGACGACATCATGGCCACGCTGAGCCTCATGGTCCACTGCTACGACTGCGCCCGCTCGGTGAGCGGCAGGCAGCTGGAGTTTCTGAGCCGCCACCGCCGCATGGCTCAGCGCTTCAGGCTGCTCTATGCCGACCTGTTCATGCACACGCGCCGGCAGATGTACCAAGAAGGGGCCAGCACCGAAGCCGACGGCCAGCCAGGACGGTCAGCCTTGTCATCGGAGCTGCTCTACGCCTATCACTACTTGCAGGAGCGCAACCTCACGCCCCAGCTGCCCAAGCTGCATTATATAATAAGGTATATAGACATCGACCTGCTCACCCCCGAATCAGGCCAGTCACTGGCCAGCCAACTGGCCCGCCACTATTCCGACCTGTGCACCATGAAGGAAGCCGACCTGTGCGGTGCGGCCAGCATGCCCGAGCGCGTCTTCGTGTCCACCGTCCACAAGGCAAAAGGCCTTGAGTTCGACACCGTCATCGTCTACGACGCCGTCGACGGCAAGTACCCCTCGCCCTATGCCAGCAACGACGCCAAGCAGGGTGAGGAGGCCCGCAAGTTCTACGTGGCCATCACCCGCGCCAAGCGGCGGCTCATCGTCAGCACCTGCCGCAACGCCATCAGCCGCTGGGGAGCCTGGTACGCCAAGGTGCTCACCCCCTACATGCAGTCGGTCATCAGCTGCTTCAAGCCCTGAGCAGGACACAAAAAAATAATGCAGACCTTGGTTGTCACAACTGAGTCTGCATCAAAACGATATTAATAACTAAAAACCTTCTCTAAAACATGTTACCTTAGAACAAATCTTTTTTACCTAAAAAACTAAAAACCTACTGAACAAACAATCTTAACTTTATTACCTAATAACTAACAACTATTGAATTTTCTTGTCTGTTTTGCCTTTCACAAGGCTACTTAAAACAAATCTTTTACCTTACTAACTAATACCTTATATTTCTGTTCTATTGAAGATCTCTTTTGTCTCAGAACGTCCTTTTGTTCTTTTGACGATGCAAAGGTACAACGAAAAATGGTGTCGTCCATCATTTTTCATCGCTTTTTGAAAGAAAATCCGCTGATTATTGACGCAAATCAACTGACGTGTGTGCGAACACAAGCAATTTGTGTACGTAAACAGCACCAACTACAGTGCTGCGCCCACCATGTTGGTCAGGCTCACGAAGTCGGGAATGGAGAGCTGCTCGGGCCGCTGCGTCATGAAGGGATGATCGGCCATTTCGGCGGGAATGGCAGGCAGCAGCTGGCGCAGGCTGACGCGCAGCATCTTGCGGCGCTGGTTGAACGTGGCCTTCACCACGCGGCGAAACAGCTGCTCATCGCAACCCAGGTCGCTCACGTCGTTGCGTGTCATGCGTATGACGGCGCTCTGCACCTTGGGGGGCGGATTAAATACGCCCGGCTCAACAGTGAAAAGATACTCCACGTCGTACCAGGCCTGGACGAGCACCGACAGGATGCCATACTGCTTGTTGCCCGGTTGCGAGGCCATGCGCAGGGCCACCTCGTGCTGGATCATGCCCGTGCAGCAGGGGATGAGGTCGCGGTTGTCGAGCATCTTGAAGAATATCTGCGAGGAGATGTCGTAGGGGTAGTTGCCGGTGAGCACAAACTGCTGGCCGCCAAACAGCCGGTGCAGGTCCATGCGCAGGAAATCGCCGGCGATGATCTGTGGCTCGGCCGTCGGGGCCACCGTCTCGCCCTCCGCCGTCACGTTCCATCCATACTTCTCGCGCAGGAACGCCACACTCTCGCTGTCAATCTCCACCACGCGCAGCGGCCGAGGCTTCTCGGCCAGGAACTGCGTCATCACACCCATGCCCGGTCCCACCTCCAGTACGGGCAGTTCAGGACAGGCGTCCACCGTGTCGGCAATGCGACGCGCTATCGTCAAATCGGTCAGGAAGTGCTGACCCAGGTTCTTCTTCGGTCTTACTTGCTTCATTTGCTGGAGAAGTTCAGTAAACATTCATTTATGTGTGCAAAGTTAGCATAAATTAATGAGACTAAAGAATAATGAGCGAAAAAACGTTCATTTCGCTGCAAACTCACTTTTTCCGAAATCCCTATTCATTTTTAGGGATTTTCCTATCACCATTCAGCAAAAAATGGCTAACTTTGCAAACGAGAACCCATTTAACACTGAAGCAATATGAAGAAAGGAATGATCATTATGCT
The DNA here is from genome assembly GCA_017400455.1 of Prevotella sp. Lineage (GTDB taxonomy): Bacteria > Bacteroidota > Bacteroidia > Bacteroidales > Bacteroidaceae > Prevotella. The sequence goes on from JAFPTC010000054.1 coordinate 5,056, forward strand.
GCTCAGCGCAGCAGTGGTGCTCAGCAGCTGCGGCAGCTACGAGGCAACGGGAGCCTACACCGGCAGCCAGTTCGGACACATGATTGGCTCGGCCATCGGAGGCATTGCCGGCGGATGGCGAGGCCACGAGATTGGCTCGCTCATAGGCACCGTGGGCGGAGCAGCCGCCGGAGCAGCCATAGGCCACGCAGCCGACAAGGCCCAGCAGAAGAAATATGAGGACTATGCCGCCAACCGCCGACAACAGCGCCAGGATGCCGCACGGCAGAGGAGCAACGGCAACAACTACGACCAGAGCGGCTTTGACCCGCAGATGCGCGGCGACGACCGCATCACCTTCGACAACGGCAGCGGCACCCCGACACCCAGCATCGGCGCCCACAGCTTTGCCGCCAGTCAGCCCATCATCATCCGCAATGCAGGCGTCTATGAGTCGCAGCGCGACGGCGTGCTCACGCGGGGTGAGACCTGCGAGGTGGTGTTTGAAATTGCCAACACCAGCGACCGGCCCGTCTACGACATCTTCCCACTGGTGGAGGAGGCCACGGGCAACCGCCACGTCCACATC
>JAFPTC010000001.1 GCA_017400455.1 Prevotella sp.
GCCACTAAAAACGCCGTGAGAGCTATGAAGAGATATTTTAAATTCATATAAAATTATTAAAAGTGATGCAAAGGTAGCGAATTTCTTTGGTAATGATGCCGATTTTACTTACTTTTGCATCAAAATAACAACTAAAATGCTGAGATTTTTATCCTTTGGCAGTGGCAGCAGCGGTAATTGCTACTATCTGTTCACTGAGAAGGAGGGTATACTGATAGATACAGGAATTACAATACGTTCGCTAAAGAAGGGTTTTTATAACTATGGCTTGAAACTCGACGACGTGAAGGCCGTACTTGTAACCCATGACCATGCCGACCACGTGAAATACGTGGGAATGCTGAGTCAGGAATTCAACTTGCCCGTGTATGCCCTCCATAATGTTCACGTAGGCATAGAGAACAACTATTGCGTACAGAGAAAGATTGCCCCTGCCAATGCAAGGGTAATCGAGAAAGGCTCGACCTTCCAGCTGGGTGATTTCAAGATTACATCGTTTGGCGTTCCTCACGACAGTTCCGACAATGTGGGCTACCGCATCGAGGTCGACGGCGTGGTGTTCTGCCTGATGACCGATGCCGGCTATGTGACCGACGAGATGAAGTCGTACATCAGCGAGGCCAACTACCTGGTGCTCGAGGCCAACCACGACGAGGAGATGCTCATGTCGGGACCTTATCCGCAGCATCTGAAGATTCGCGTCAGGGGGCCAAGGGGGCACCTCTCGAACAAGGAATGCGCCCAGGCACTGGCCGAGAATGCCACCCCCGACCTGCGCTACGTTTGGCTCTGCCATCTCAGCGAAGAGAACAACCATCCCGAGCTGGCCCGCAAGACCGTCGAGATGGTCCTGCGCCGCTACGGCATCATCCCAGGCAAGGATTTCCAGCTCGAGGTGCTCAAGCGAAAGGTGCCCTCCGAGGTTTTCGAGTGCAAACCTGTTTTGTAACCATAGGAAATGCAAGAAGACAACGTACAGCTCAACTCTGCCAAGGCCTGGCTTTTGGCAGCACGCCCGAAAACACTTTCCGGTGCGGCCGTTCCCGTCGTGATAGCCTTGGCGCTGGCCTGGGCCGACGCTTCTGCCGCCCGTCCCTTCCAGTGGATTCCTGCCGTGCTCTGCCTGCTGTTTGCCTTCATCATGCAGATTGATGCCAATTTCGTGAACGACTATTTCGACTTCATGAAAGGAACCGACGACGAGACTCGCCTGGGGCCCCGCCGGGCATGTGCAAGCGGATGGGTCACGGCCAGTGCCATGCGCCGTGCCATGGCGCTCACCACGATTCTCGGGTGCTGCCTGGGCCTGCCGCTCGTTTTCTATGGCGGATGGGAGATGCTGCTGGTGGGTGCCTTGTCCGTGCTGTTCTGCTTTCTCTACACCACCCATCTCAGCTACATGGGACTGGGCGACCTGCTGGTGCTCGTGTTCTTCGGCATCGTGCCCGTCTGCGTCACCTATTATATCCAGCAGCACAGCCTTACGTGGGAGGTGTTCATCGCCTCGCTGGCCTGCGGATTCGTCATCGACACGCTGCTGCTCATCAACAACTACCGCGACCGCGACAACGACCGCCGCTCAGGCAAGCTCACGCTCGTGGTCAGGATAGGCTGGCGCGGCGGCGAATTGGCTTATCTGTCGGCAGGAATCGTGGCCGTCGTTCTAGGGCTTGTGTTCCATGTCTATGGCCATCCCTATGCCGCATTGCTGCCTTTAGTATATTTGTTGCTGCACATTCAAACCTATCGCAAGATGAAAAAGATAAACCACGGCCGCGAACTGAACGTCATCCTTGGCCAGACGGCCCGCAACATGTTCATCTACGGATTGCTCGTTGCTGCCGGA
>JAFPTC010000055.1 GCA_017400455.1 Prevotella sp.
ATAGGGGAAGCTGAGCAGCGTGATGAAGCCCATGGCATAGGCTCCCACCATGCGATAGCTCGAGAACTGGTTCTTCTCGTTGTCGTTGTCGGTCATCACACCCAGCAGCGAGCCGTAGGGCACGTTGACGGCTGTGTAGACAGCCATCATGAGCAGATAGAGCGAATAGGCCCAGATGCGTTTGCCCACAGGGCCGAAGTCGGGCGTGTAGAGCAGCAGCGCGAATATCAGTCCTAAGGGAATGGCTCCGAAGATGAGCCACGGGCGATAGGTGCCCCAGCGCGACTGCGTGCGGTCGGCCAGCGAACCCATGAGCGGATCGGTGACCACGTCGAACATGCGAGCGATGAGCATCAGCGTGGCTGCATCGGCAAAGGTCAGGCCGAAGACGTTGGTGAAGAACAGGGGGAAGGCAATCGACATGATTTTCCATGTGATGCCGCCGGCGGCAGCGTCACCCAGCGCGTAGCCGATTTTTTCTTTGAGTGTTGCCATATTCTTTCTTTTTTGTGATAGCGTTATAAAGAAATAACGCCAAAATGCTACTTCTTGTTGTTTTTTGCTATCAATTTCTTGATGGTTTCTACTGAAGAGGCCGTGTAAAGCCCGTCTTCAGGCGTGTTCAGACAGTAGTCTATGAGCTTGTCGACGGTCGACGTGGCCACGTGCATGCGTGTGTCGGCCGAGGCATAGTAGATGAACACGCGGCCGTCAGGGTCGGCAATCCAGCCGTTGGCAAAGGCCACGTTCATCACATCGCCCAGGTATTCTGAGCCTTCAGGCACGAGGAAGTAGCCGCCAGGCTGGGCAATGACGCGCGTGGGGTCGTCGAGGGCGGTCATATACATATACAGTACGTAGCGCAGACCGTCGGCCGTGGCGCGCACGCCATGGGCCAGGTGCAGCCATCCCTTCGGCGTCTTGATGGGGTGGGGGCCCTCGCCGTTCTTCACCTCAGTGATGGTGTGGTAGTGGCGGGCGTTGATGATTTTCTCTTCCTTGATTTCAGCATGGGTGATGTCGTCGACCAGCGCCCAGCCGATGCCGCCACCGCTGCCCGTGTCGATGAATCCGTCCTGCGGGCGGGTGTAGAAAGCATACTTGCCATCGACGAACTCAGGGTGCAGCACCACGTTGCGCTGCTGACTCTTGGTCTTCAGGTCGGGCAGGCGCTCCCAGTTGATGAGGTCCTTGGTGCGGGCGATGCCTGCCGTAGCCGTAGCGGCCGAGAGGTTGCCGGGCTGCGAGTCGTCGTGGCGCTCGGCGCAGAACACGCCGTAGATCCAGCCGTCCTCATGCTGCGTGATGCGCATGTCGTAGACGTTGGTGGCAGAAACGACGTCGTCGGGCATGGTGATGGGCTCTGGCCAGAAGCGGAAGTTGTCGATGCCGTTGGGGCTTTCGGCCACGGCGAAGTAGCTCTTGCGGTCGGCACCCTCTACGCGTACCACCAGACAGTACTTGCCCTTCCACTTCAGGGCGCCGCTGTTCAGCGTGGCGTTGCACATGATGCGCTGCATGAGGTAGGGGTTGTCCTGCTCGCAGAAGTCGTACTTCCACTCCAGGGGCACGTGCTCGGCAGTGATGATGGGATACTTATATTTCTCGTAGATGCCGTTTCCCCACTCCAGTGGTTCGTTCTTACGGCTCAGCAGCTCCTCGTGATGGGCGCGCAGGGCTGCCACTTTCTTCTCAAATTCAGTCATTTTTTCTTCTTCGTTTTGTGATTAAATGGACGACTTAGACAACTATCTTGCTGCCATTATTTGATGTCTTCCAGGAACAATGTTTTCTCTGCGTTGTAGAACTCCACAAAGTAGGGAGCGTCGGGCTTCGAGGGTGCCGGGCCGAACCACTCAGTCTTGTAGTTGCGCCAGGTGAGCAGATAGCTGATGGGGAACTCCTCGACGGCAGGCAGCAGCGTCGACGACCACCACGTAGGCTCGGTCATGTTCTTCATGCCGGTTTCTGTGAGAGCAGGGATGAGTCCGTGCTCCTCGGCTGTCTGGCAGAGCACCGCCAGATTCTGCTTCGTGCGGGCGATGAAAGCGTCTTTCTCCTCTGGTGTCCATTGATAGCCGTCGAGGCCCAACATCTGCACGCGGTCGTCGCCAGGATAGCGGTCGAGCAGGCGTTCAGCCGTCAGGTTGTCCTGGCATCCGGGTGAGTAGCTCCACACCAGGTTGTCGTAGCCGTCGGCCGTGAGCTTGTCCTGCAGCATGTTCCACAGCGCCTTGTATTCATCGACGCTGCAGAGCTCCTCGCCCCACCAGAACCAGGAACCAGAGTTCTCGTGCCAGGGACGGAAGATGACGGGAATCTTCTTGCCCTCATCGTCGACGAGCGTGGCCAGGAAGTCGCTCACACGCTGCATCCACACTTCAAACTTCTCATGATACTCGCCTCCAGGCAGTATCTTCTTCACCACAGCCGTATCGCTGACGTCCCAGGCCGTTCCCTCAGGGAATTTCTGTCCGGCCCAGCCACCACCCTCGATGGTGGTCACAGGATTGCGCGGATGCCACGAGAGCGTGACGATGCCCCCACGGCGATAGTGGTTCTTCACTTCCTGCGTCATGCGGGTGAAGGGTACGCTGTCCAGATTCTTGGCGTCGGCCATTTCGATGCCGCCCAGGTCGAAGCCCATGATGGCGGGATAGTCGCCGCAGGTGTTCTTCACGTCGCTCGAATCCTGGTCATACTCCCATGTCAGACCGTACATCGGGTCGTCCTGGTGCCCGTACATGATGCCTTTCTGCCGCAGCGTGTCGAGTCGCTCCAGCAGCTGCTGGGCCTGCGTCTTCTCTACCGTGGCAGCCTTCTGTCCGCCACATGCCGTCAGCACCAGTGCTGCCAGCGAAACAGTCATTGATAAGCACTTATTCATAATCCTATAA
>JAFPTC010000056.1 GCA_017400455.1 Prevotella sp.
CAACGCGCTGCTGCTCATACATGAACGGAGCCACATCAGGCTGCACCACAGCCGCGACGTGGTCTTCGTGGAACTTCTCACCGTCCTCCAGTGGTTCAATCCCGTGGTGTGGCTGCTTAGTCGCGACCTGCGCACCGTCCATGAGTATGAAGCCGACGAGGCCGTCCTCTCGCAAGGGGCAGACACTGCCCAGTACATCACATTACTGATGCACAAAGCCACGGGCGTTCAGGCCTGTGCCCTGGTGAACGGCATCAACACCAGTGAAACGAAAAAACGTATCAAGATGATGATTAAGATGAAATCGCCGCGATGGAGCTGGCTGAAGTGCCTCTACATCGTACCCGTTGCCGCACTGTCACTGGCCGTGACAGCGCAGACCGTGACCGACTACCGCGTGAAGCAATCTCCAGCAGCAGAATCGGTGTTGCTTAGTGATGACTCTTTCAATCAGGCTCCGCCAGCCGGCTATGTGGGTGTGACTGTCATTGACGGTAAGATTGCTACCCGTGACGACTATTTTGAGCTGTTGAAAAACAGGCAAGCCATCGTAGAGAAACAAAAGATGTCGCCAGAAGAGGCTCAACAGAAATATGGTGAGCGAGGTAAAAACGGAGCTTGGATTATTAAAACCCGCCAAATGGATGAAGACTTCGATGTGAATTTGGCCATTGTCGATGGAAAGGAGATAACGTACAAGGAAATGGAAGAGCTGCCGTTGCAGAAAGAAGACATTGACAACATGTCGATACTTAACGCCGAAACGGCCCAACAGTTCTATGGTGAGCGAGGCCGGAACGGAGCCATCGTCATAGAGACCAAAGCGTATGTCGAAGCCCAGACAAAGGACGAGCCTGTGTTTGACATTTGCGAAGTGATGCCGCACTTCCCCGGCGGTGAAGGCGCGCTGATGCAGTTCGTGGCCAAGAACGTGAAGTATCCCGTGGCGGCTGAAGAATATGGCGTTCAGGGGCGCGTGATGGTGCGGTTCATTGTAGAGAAGGACGGCAGCATCAGCAATGTCAACGCCATCAAAGTGAAAGACCCCGGCAACGGACAGGAGATTGTTGTCGTTGCCATAAAGCCTGACATGACCGAAGAGCAAAGGCAGAATGTTGAAGGGCAGAACAGGGGGTTGCAGGCCCTGAAGGACGAGAGCGCCCGCGTCGTGAAGATGATGCCCAAATGGATACCAGGCAAACAGAATGGCCAGACCGTGCGTGTGCACTACGTCATTCCCGTAACTTACCGTCTCAACTAACTGATAACAGGCGGGTCTTCGCTCCCGCTTTAACAACAGCGAAGTTTAAAAGTTAGTAAATAGTAATAGTCCGGACAACGCTGAAGGCCGCCGCGATGGCTCCCTTCAGCGTTTTGCGTATTTCTCGCCCTGATAGAGATAGATGCCGCTGGGCAGCAGCTCCGACGGCGCATCGGCCACGCGCTGGCCTTGCAGGTTGTAGACGCCAGTAGGGGCGGCATCGGTGGTGGTGGGCTGGCTGACGGATTCCGTCGACGGCGCGGGCCATACATCCTGTATGCCGGCCAGGGCATGGGGGCCGTAGATGCTGAGCGTCTTGCGGTCGATGATGGTCATCGTACCCTTGGTGCCGTTCTGGCTGCGGGCGTTGATGTCCCACGTCATGGGCACCATGCCGCCCAGCTCCTTGCACAGGCGGTGGAGCTCGCGGTAGTGGGCGCGGATGCTGGCGTTGTGCTTCTCCTGGCTCTCGTTCTTCTGACCGCTCAGGTCGCGCCAGTTGGCCCCGAACTCGCCAATGACCACGGGCATGCCCTTGTCAACGAACATGGTCTTCATCTGCTGCAGCTGCTGCTTCATGAAGCTCTCTTCGCTGTGGGTGGCATTGTGCTGCGAGCCGCTGTGGTGGTTGCCGCTGCCCCAATAATAGAACACCTTGCCCCACGACTCGTCCTGCTCCATGCCCCAGAACTGCCAGGGGGCGTAGTAGTGTACCTCAATGGCCAGCCTGTCGGTGGCAGAGTCGGTGAGCTTCAGGTAGCGCGAGGCCTGCTTCACCGTCTTGCCAATGTCGGTCGACGGGCCTTGCACCACCAGCACACGCGTGGCGTTCTGGCCGCCCGTGGCGCGCACGGCGTCGATGAACGTCTGGTTGTACATGATGAGGTTATTCATGGTCGAGGCCTTCGGCGTGTCCTCGGTGTTGGGCTCGTTCAGTCCGGCAAAGAGCAGACGGTCGTCGTAGTCGCGGAAGGTCTCGGCTATCTGCGTCCAGATGGCTGTCAGCACGGCCTTGTTCTTCTCCACGGTGGCAGCGTCGGTGTCGGCAATATGGTTCTCCAGCCAACCGCCGTCCCAGTGGTCGTTCAGCACCACGTAGAGGCCGTCGTTGATGCAGTAGTCCACCACTTGCTTCACGCGCTTCATCCAGTTGGGGTCGATGGTGTAGTTGGTGGTGTTGCTGATGTGGCCGCACACCCACGCCACGGGAATGCGCACGGAGCGGAAGCCCTGCGCCTTGACGAAGTCGATGACCTGCTGCGTGGTGCGGGTGTCCTGCCATGAGGTCTCGGCCGCCAGGCCAGCCTTGTTGTTGAAGAGGTCGGCGCCGTTCCAGTGCTTAGCCTCGAAGGTGTTGCCAAGGTTCCAGCCTGGCGACATCTGGTTGATGATGTCGGTGGCGGTCTGTGCCCCTGCGGGGCTAAATGATAATTGGCAAATGATAAATGATAAAGTCAGTTGAATGAAGCGTTTCATGTGGTTATAGTTTTGTTAGTTAATACGAATGAGGGTTGACGCCTGGCCAAGCACCACGACGTAGATGCCGGAGGCCAACGGTGGCAGGGACAGTGAGTGGCGCTGCAGGCCGGCTGGCAGGGTGGCGCTGACGACGGGCTGTCCGCCAAGCGAGTAGATGCTGAGGGGCTGCGGCGCGGCGATGGCCTCGGGCCAGGCAATGGACAGAAGCCTGCCCGCGAGGTGAAGCCGGGCGCGGGTGTGGTGCTTGGGAAGGTAGGCTATGGCGTTGGTATTCAGTATGTCGAGCAGTCCGGCGTAGACGTCTATCTCGCCATGGCCGTACTGGTTGTTGGGATAGTCGAGGCCAGGCTCCGGATGGCTGCAGGTGCGGCGCAGCAGCCCCGTGACGTCAGCGGGCGTCAGGGTGGGGCAGGCCTGCAGCCACAGGGCAATGGCTCCGGCCACGGCTGGCGTTGACATCGACGTGCCGCTGTTGCTGTTCCAGGCGTAGGTGCGCCCCTGGAAGGTGAAGCGTGCCACGTCCCATCGGTTGTCGTTGGCCGTGGGGTGCTGCTCCAGATAGAAGCTGTTGTAGGACGAAATGATGTTGTTGCCAGGCGCCACGCAGTCGGGCTTGATGCGCCCGTCCATGGTGGGGCCTGTAGACGAGAACTCCACCAGGCGTCCGCCCGTGCCCGGCCAGTAGGCCATGCTGTCGCCCTGGATGTTGATGACGTGATCGCGATAGCTGGTGGCCCCCACACTGATGACGCAGGGAGCGCTGGAAGGCGAGTGGATGCAGTGGTGGCGATAGCCGTCGGCCAGCTGCGGATTGAGCTGCGAGGTGGTGAGCAGGCCGCTGACGCGCCATAGCTCAACATCGGCGTCGGCCCCCAACAGCTCTATCGACAGCTGGGGACGCAGGCCCAGGGGGCCACTGCTGCTGGTGAGCGTCAGGTCGTAGCACAGGTCATGGGCGTCGTAGCACGAGGGGTAGGCTTCAACGAGCAGGCTCACGGACGGCAGGCTCACGGTCAGCGTGGAGTCGGCCTGCTGGCATACCTCTTGCGGATGAATGAGGAGCGTGTCGCGCTGCTGGCCGTTGTAGGCCACCAGCCGGAGGGTGAACGCGTCGGGCGACTTCAGCGTGACCATCATCGTTGTGTCAGCAGCGGAAAGGAAGGAGCCGGCTCGTTCGCGGCCCCGTTCTTTGTGCAGCCAGTTGGTCTTGTAGCCCTCGTTGCCGGCGGCGGCCACGAGGATGCGCCCGGGCCCTACCAGGCTGTCGAGAAACTCGTAGTAGAGCTGGTCGTAGCCCCAGAAGTCCTGCATGCTGCCCTCGCTGAAGCTGGCCACGCAGGGCTGGCCCACGGACTGGGCGTAGTCGAAGATGTATTTGAAGCCCAGCGCATCGGTGGCAAATGTGTACTTGTAGAGGTCGGCAGGGTCGATGTAGGGCAGGTCTTCGCTCACGGCATTTGCCACCAGGCAGATGTCGGCTTCGGGAGCCATGCCCTGATAGGGCGAGTCGTAGCCGCTGCCGGCGGCGATGCCCAGGGTGTGGGCGCCGTGGGCAATGTCTTGGCCGTCGCGGCTGTGGCCCAGGGCAAGCAGCGCTTCCTTCGTGGTGTAGTCGCGGCCCACGGGGAAGGGACTGCCAATGGTGTCTTGTGAGATGTGGTCCCAGAGGCGGCGGATGCGATAGTCCTTGAGGTCGCGGCTGTAGAAATTGGGATGGGTGAGGTCGAAGCCCACGTCCATGACGCCCACTACCACCCCCCTTCCGGTGAAGGCTTGGGGCAGGCTGATGCCCGCGTAGGCCGGCGTGGCGTTGAGGTGAACGGCCATGGAGTCCATGAGCACATGGCCGCTGGGGCTGGCCTCAATGCGCAGCACGCGGCGGTCAAGGGTCATGGCACCAAGCTGGTCAAGGGGTATGGCGGCAATGTGAAGTTGCTCGTAGCGGGCCAGACTGCGGCAACCGTGATCGCTGAGCGACTGCTCGCCATCGGCGGTGGTCTTGACAAAGGCAATGGCGGTTCTGGCGGTCTGCTCTCGGGAGATGCCTTGGCCCCTGGTGGCTGAGTGGCGTTCGGCCCTGACCACCTGGCGCAGCCATGGCGACAGCTTGCCCATGACAGGCCGCTGGGCCTGAATGGGGAGAGCCGTCAGGGCTATATATAATAATATGTATAGGCGTCTGCTCACTTCTTTTTCATTGCTGCCGTGCAGTAGTGCCAGCCCTCCTGCTGGTAGATGCTGAGCAGGCGGGGCAGGCGGTTCATGAAGTCGTCGTAGTTCTTGCGCTCGGGGGCCAACCACTGCACCTCGGCCAGGGCGGCCATGCGCGGCAGCACCTGATACTCGATGAGGTCTTGGCTACCGATGTATTCCGTCCACAGGTTGGCCTGCACGCCAATGACGTGGGCCTTGGCCTCGGCCGATAGTGAGTCGGGGGCAGGCTCGTAGTTGTAGACCTTGTCCAGTGGTGAATAGCCGCCAATGAGCGTGGTGTTGGTCCATTCGCTTGAAGGAATCTGGTAGAAGTCGAAGTAGAGCGTGCTGTTGGGCGTGCGTACTACGTCGTAGCCCTGCTGAGCGGGGTCGTCGACGCCTTTCCAGTCGCGCCAGTTCATGATGATGCTGGTCTTGGGAACGTTGCAATACATAATCTCGTCCCAGCCCATCAGGCGGCGGCCGTGCTCGGCAAAGAGCTTCTCCATGTGGCGCACCATGTAGCCCTGCAGGTGCTCAATGTCCTGCAAGTGCTCCTCGCGCATCTTTTGCTGGCACTTGGGGCAGTTCTGCCAGCGTCCCTTCGGGGCTTCGTCGCCGCCCAGATGGATGATGGTTGAGGGAAAGAGCTGCATGACTTCGGTGAACACATCCTCTAAGAACTGGTAGACCTTCGGGTTGCCAGCGCAGAGAATGTCGTCGCTCACGCCCCAATCGGGCCAAACCTCGTAGGGACCGCCCGTGCAGCCCAGCTCGGGATAGGCCGTCAGGGCTGCCACCATGTGGCCAGGCATGTCAATCTCGGGAATGATGGTGATGTGGCGCCCGGCAGCGTAGGCCACAATCTCGCGGATGTCCTTCTGGGTGTAGAAGCCGCCATACATCGTGCGGTCGTAGAGGCCCATGTTGCGGCCAATGACGGTGCGGTCGCGCCAGGCTCCTATCTGCGTCAGGCGGGGCCATTTCTTGATTTCGATGCGCCATCCCTGGTCGTCGCTGAGGTGCCAGTGCAGCGTGTTCATGCCATGGAGCGCCATCATGTCGATGTAGCTCTTCACCACGTCCTTGGGGAAGAAATGACGGCAGATGTCGAGGTGCATGCCGCGATAGGCAAAGCGCGGACTATTCTCAATGACGGCGTAGGGAAGCTCTTTCGGCTGTGCTGCCATCACTTGCCGCAGGGCCTGACGGCCATAGAAGATGCCGGCCTGGGTGCTGCCCTCGACGGTGATGCCAGCTTTGTCGACGGTGATGCGCCATCCCTCGGCGTTGTCAATCTTCGGGTTCAGCCTGTCGGCCACTGGGGTCTGCTCGTCAATAGGGAGCGCGCGGCCTTTGGTGTCGAGCGTGATGCGCTGAGGCTTGGGGATGATGTCGTACTGAGCCCTTGCGGGGCTGAATGATAAATGACAAATGATAAATGATAGGAATAGTAGCTTTTTCATAGTCCTTATAGTTTAAAAATGGCGTCGCTGCATTGTTCCATGAGCCACTTCGGCGTGCTGGTGGCTCCACAGATACCTACCGAGTGGATGTCTTTCAGCCAGTTGCGGTCAATTTCGTCGGGGCCTTCTATCTGGTGACTGTTGGGGTTGACGCGCAGGCATTCGTTGAAGAGCACTCGGCCGTTGCTGCTCTTACGGCCACAGACGAAGAGGATGAGGTCGTGGCGGGCGGCAAACTGCGTGATGCTGGGCATGCGGTTGGCCACTGAGCGGCAGATGGTGTCAAAGCTCTTGAAGTTGGCCGTGGGGGCAATGTGGCTTTGTATGTAGTCGATGATGCGGTGGAACTCGTCGAGGCTTTTGGTGGTTTGCGAGAAGAGGTAGATGTCTCGGCTGAAGTCGAGTCTCATCACCTCGTCCACGTTCTCGATGACGATGGCGTTGCCCTCGGTCTGTCCCACCAGGCCCAGCACCTCGGCGTGGCCTTTCTTTCCAAAGATGACTATCTGTGCCGTGTGCTCCTTCCACCGTTCTTTGATGCGCTTCTGCAGTTGTAGCACCACGGGGCAGGTGGCGTCAATAATCTCGATGTTGTTGCGATGGGCCAGCTCGTAGGTTTCGGGTGGCTCGCCGTGAGCGCGCAGCAGCACTTTCACGTTGTGCAGCTGCTCCATCTGCTGGTGGTTGATGGTGACGAGTCCCATCTGGCGCAGGCGGTCGCACTCCATGCCGTTGTGGACGATGTCGCCCAGGCAGTAGAGCGTTTGCCCGGATGCCAGCTCCTCCTCGGCCTTCTTGATGGCGGTGGTCACGCCGAAGCAGAAGCCGCTGCCAGCATCAATCTCAATGCTTAAGTTGCTCATAATAAAGATCAAGAAGGTTTTGCGCGGCTACGAAGCTGGTCTTCTGGCCACCCAGCACCGACTGCTCGGCTGCCAAAAGCTGTTGCTCAATGAGCGCGTTGTTATAGAAGTTTTGGCGCAGCTGCTCGTTGATGGTCTCGTACATCCAGTATTTTGACTGCTCGTTGCGTCGATAGCTGAAGTAGCCGTTCTGTTTGACGAAGTCGAAGTATTGGTAGATCATGTCCCACACCTCCTTCACTCCTGTTCCATAGAAGCCTGAGTAGCAGAGCACCTTGGGTGTCCATCCGCTTTCGGGCATGGGGAAGAAATGCAGGGCGTTGCGGAAGTTGGTGGCCGCCATGTGGCAGCGGTCTACGTTGTCGCCGTCGCACTTGTTGATGACGATGCCGTCGCTAATCTCCATGATGCCGCGCTTGATGCCCTGCAACTCGTCGCCCGTACCTGCCACCTGAATGAGCAGGAAGAAGTCAACCATGGAGTGGCAGGCTGTTTCGCTCTGGCCTACGCCTACCGTCTCGACGAATATCTTGTCGAAGCCGGCAGCCTCGCAGAGAATGATGGTCTCGCGGGTTTTGCGGGCCACGCCTCCCAAGGAGCCTGCCGATGGGCTGGGACGGATGAACGAGTCGGGATGAACGGCGAGCTTCTCCATGCGTGTCTTGTCGCCAAGGATACTTCCTTTTGTGCGCTCGCTCGACGGGTCTATGGCCAGCACGGCCAGTCGTCCGCCCTTCTCTTTGAGCAAGTGGATGCCAAACTCGTCTATCGAGGTGGACTTGCCGGCACCAGGAACGCCGCTGATGCCAATGCGGACGCTGTTGCCGCTATAAGGCAGACACTTCTCGATGACCTCCTGGGCCTTGGCCTGATGACTGGGGTTAACGCTTTCGATGAGCGTCACAGCCTGCGACAGGATGGTGACGTCGCCCTTGATGATACCCTCCACCATTTGGCCGGCGGTCATCTCGTGCCGGCGGAAGCGGCCACGCTTCAGGTAAGGATTCACTATCGACTGTTGTTCCACGCCGCTGTTTACTTGCAGTCCGGCGTATTCGCTACTATTTTCGGGATGTTCCATTTATTCTACGTTGATGGTTATTACTACTTTGGCGTGGCTGGGATCGTTGGTAATCATGAGCACACGCGGTTTCGAGCGTGCCTTTCTAATCTGATTGGGGATGATGGTGACGCGCAGCTTGGTCGATTCGCCTGGCTGCAGCTCGCTCTTGGGTAACTTCACCTTTACGCCGCCGGTAAACATCTGAAGCGAGCTAATCTTCAGCGTCGATTGTCCTTTGTTGGCCAAGATGATGGTGCCGTTCTTATGGTGAGCGTCGAGATTCAGCGTCTCAGCTGACAGCTCCAGCAGGGGAGCCTGTTCGCTGCCCACGCCCTCGTAGTCGCTCATGTCGGGTAGCAACACCACGCTAACGGGAATCTCCGTATCGCTGCTGATGCGCTCGCCCAGTTTCTTGGCCAGGTAAATAGACACCTGCGTGAGCCCGTACTGATGGACGTCTTCCGAGTTCAGCGTAAGTATGATTTTCCCGCTGCGGTTGGCTTCCAACGTTTCGGGCATGGCCAAGGCGTGCAGATAGGAAGGCAGATGGAGCAGGTTGGGCGTGATGTCGTTCTCGGTGTTGTTCATCAAGTTAATCTCCACTTCGCGGTTCTCTCCCTTCTTCACGTCGTCAAACTCAATGTTGTCCACGCTGGCCAGCAGTCCGCCGAAATCGTAGGGATAGCGCTTGGAGTAGTCAACCACGTCGGCCAGCACCACACCTTTCATCTTCAGATAGACAGGGTCCTTGGTGGCGTTGCTATAGAGGGCCACCTGCTTGGTGAAATGGCCCAGCATACGGGCGTCATAGGTCAGCGAGATGGTGAAGCGTTCGCCTGCGGCAACGGTCTTCGGCCCGTCCACGGTGGTACAGCCGCAGTCGGTCTTCAGCTGCTCAATGACCATGGGCTTGGAGCTTTTGTTGCGCAGTTCAAAGGTGGCTGTGACGGGCACTTCATAGCCCGTCTTGCCAACGTCGATGGTGGTTTTGTTGATAGTCAGTTTCTGTGCACTGCTGCTGATACTGGCCAGGAGCAGTGCAGTTATGATGAGTGTTTTTTTCATTTCTTGGGTTTAACGGTGAGCGTTTGAGACTTTGTGGTGCCTCTGAATTCTGGTGAGTAGGCGCACTGCACGGTGCAGGTGCCCGTTTCGTAGGTACCTTCGCGGTCGATGTAGTATTCTGTCTCAATGATGTGGCGGCCCTTGGGCAGCAGGTCGAAGAAATAACTGGTGGTGTGATCCTTCGGGGTGCAGTAGTAGCCTTCCCGCCAGTTATATCCGCTGAGCTGTTTCACTGGTTCCATGCAGGCGGCGCGCTTGTCTTGCAACTCCACGAAGTCATAGTCACGGTCGGCCTCGATGGTGATGCGCACGGTGATGCGGTCGCCGACGGTGAGGGGGAGGGTAGGTGTGGTAGGTGGAGTAGGTGTGGTAGGTTGATTAATGCGGAGTTCGCGCTTGACGCTTAGGCCGCTGGCCTGGTCGCTGATGTCGTGCGTGGGCTGTGTGAACTGCGCATAGACGGCGCCCCACGAGGTGCCCGTTGAGGTCTTCTCGGCGGTGAATGTCTTCTCGCCGTTGTAAGTCTGCGCCTGCTTCACATAGCCCAGCCCTGCGGTGGCGTTGCTGGTGTCGAGCGGCTTGTGGTCTATGGCCAGCACGGTTTGGGCCTGTGGGGCCAGTGCCAGACTGTTGCCGTTGAGGAAGGCGTAGATGGCGTCCACGCTGTTGAGTGGCGTGTCCCATGACTGCGTGCGCTTCTCTTGCAGCAGCCAGCGCTGCATCTCGCTGATGGTCACGGTGTCCTGTGGTGTCAGTCGCTTCAGGGCCTCGATGGCAGCCACCTGCGTGGGAATCTTGTAGTCGCGCCACGAGTAGCCTGCGCGCTGCGTGTCGTAGTAGCGACCCATGTCCTCGCGATAGACCGTCCACTCCTTCAGGCTGCGCACGTAGGTCTTGTTCTCCAGGATGACGGCCGAGAGTGCCTTCTCGTAGATGGTTTGATTCTTCGTGTCTTTTTTCAGCAGGTTGATGAGGTAGCTGTTGGCCTCGGCCACTTTCTTGGACAGCTGGCGGCCGTCGATGGCGCAGATGTAGAGCCATTGCAGGGCGCGGAAGCTGGGGAAGGTTTGCTTATAGCCTTTCTTTTCCTCCTTCTTCATCTCGTCCACCAGTTCCACGATGTCGTCGCCCAGATATCCGAAGGCCTTGTTGAGCATCTTCTTCGTTTCATCCTGCGTGCCGGTCATGGCGTTCAGTCGCACCAGCATCTCGGCCACCGAGGTGGTCATCCATACCGAGCCCTTCATGCCTGGCCACCAGCTCCACGAGCCATCGCCATTCTGCAGCTTGTCGAGGTTCTTCACGGCGGTGGCTATTCGCTGGCTGATGAGGTTCTGGTCGAAGAAGTCGGCCAGCCGCTGCTTCTGCTCCTGTTCGCGGTCGGCATCCATCACCCAGGGCGTCTCGCTGAGCATCACGTCCTTCAGCTCCTCGTCTTTGCTGAGGTTGCTCATCAGCGACGTCTCGGTTCCCTGCTCTCGGCTCCACTGCTCAAAGACATGTTTTGCCGAGGGGTTCTGGTCAAGGATATGGCGGCCGATGCCGTTGGCGTAGAACGATGTGGCCTGGCAGACGGCGCAGTCGTCGTGGGGATGTCCCACGGCGGGCAGTGCCTGAATCATCATCCATGCGGGGTTGTTGGTGTATTCAATGGTGAGCTTTGCCTGCGGATCGTTGACGGGAATCAGTTTTGACAGATCAATCTCCTTCGTTCCAGGTGCCGTCTGCGTGAAGGGAACGGTGACGGTGACGCGTTCTTTCGAGGGCAGCACGGGCAGATAGTGCTGCTCGCCGTCGCTGAAGTTCTTCGTGGCGATGCTCATGCGCACGATGTAGAGTCCAGCCTGCAACCTGCTGTCGGCCGGTTTCAGCTGGAAGCTGACGCTGACGGTCGAGCTGTCCGCCACGCTCACCTGCTGCTTCTGCTCCACAAGCACCTGCTCAGTGGCAGGATCGAGCAGCTGCATCGTGGCGGTGCCGCTGAGCGTCTGGTCGCTCATGTTCATCACGCGGGCGCTGATGGTACCCTGATCGTCCTGGCGCAGGAATCGCGGCATGTTGGGCTGTATCATCAGGTCTTTCTTGGCCACGGCCTCGTCGCTCATCTCGCCGAACATCATGTCCTGGGTATGGGCCACACCGAGGAAACGCCAGGTGGTGAGGCTCTCGGGCAGGGTGAACTTCATCTTCACCAGTCCTGTGGAGTCAGCCACTAATTGTGGCATGAAGAAGGCTGTTTCCTGCAGGTTTTCGCGCATCTGCACGGGGGCTGTGCCCTCTGCTTCCTCCTCTCCTTTGTCCAGTCCGGCTATGCGGCCTTCCAGCGCTTCATCTGTAGCAGTTTGTTTGGCCATGGCCACTTCTTTTTCAGGAACCTCTAACATCACGGGCGCAACGTCGTATAGCATTTCCTCCTCAACCATTCCGGCACTGCTGTTCATTCCCCTTATTCTTATCATGCGCATGGGCCGGTTATGGAAGTATCTGTAGCTGGGATAGAGACTGTGGTCGAAGCGGTTGAACGACAGGGTGGGAGCGTAGAGACGTCCTTGATGTTTTTGGCCTTCACAGACGGTTCTTCCCCATGAGCCGCTCCTCCAGTAGGTGCTGGGCAGCGACAGCCGGGGCGTGGGTGCGAGGTTCCAGGCGTGAGGCTCCAGCTGGTCGAGGCTCTTGTCGTAGAGCGTGGCCATGAGCTGCGCCTCGGCGGGGGTGCCGTCGGGTTTGGTGATGGCCAGCGTCCATTCCTCCTGCTGTCCGGGCGTGAGCCGATTGCGGAAGGTGCTCCACTTCAGGTCAAGGTGCATATCGGGCATGGGCCGGCGTATGGTAGTGCTGTGGTGGTAGGCTTTGCCCTCCTTCATCCAGGCAAAGGTGAGCAGCAGACCGTCGCCATAGCTGTCTTCGTATTTGAACTTGCGGTTGATGAGTTCGTTTGAAAGGTCCACGGTGCCGCTCTCTAAGATCTTGTCGCCGCTGAAGACGCTGTAGACCACATGTACATTCTTGTCGCTGGAGCCGGCCTGCACGGTGACGGGCTCTCCGCTCATGGGGAACTGCTCGCGGCTGACGTAGAACCAGCTGCGCGTGTCGGTGGCGGGGCGGGCGTCGTCGAGCGAGAACATGACAAACTCCTGGTCCAGCGTGTCGGCGGGCGTGCTGTTGGCAGCCGCGTTGGCCACGGTGACGGCGTGGAGCGTATGCTTGCCGCTCTTCAGTTGCGGAATGGCTATCAGCTCGTTGGTCTTAGCCTCCTGCCACCGGCCGTTGTCGAAGCGGTAGCGCACGCGGGCTTCAAGGTCTATGCCGGCAGCGTTCTGCTGGTGGAAGGCCATCTTCACGTCGCCCTCGCTGAGCACTTTTTCGGGCAGTGTGACGCTGAAGGCCGTTTTGCGGTTGCCCAGTGGCAGCGACATCTGTCCCTGGTGGGTCTCGCCGGCCTGGTCGGTCACGTCGGCGGTGAGCACGAAGTTGTAGAACATAGTGTAGCGGGTCTTGGGCAGCACCATGGGCATGTCGGCCGTGAACACTCCCTTGTCGTCGGTCACGGTCTCGCCCTCGGCCACGGTCTCGTCGTCCGATCCGGTGCCGAAGATGCCCCCGCCCCAGTAGCGCGAGTAGGTCATCCACCAGTAGGCCTTGCGGCGCACCACCTTGTACTTCACCTTGGCACCCTGTACGGGCACGCCGGCATAGCTGCGGGCCGTGCCACGGGCCACCACGGTGTCGCCGTCTTCATAGTTCTGGGCCACGCGTGGAATTTCCACCTCGAAGGCTGGCCGCTTATATTCCTCCACGCGGAACGAGTGCGACGTGTAGTTGGCGCTCAGGGTGAACATGCCAGTCAGTCCCTGCGAGGGCAGGGTGAAGCGGGCTGTGGCGGTGCCAAAGCGGTCGGTGGTGACCTTCTGCTCGCTCACCACCTTGTGATTGGCGTCGCGCAGCTGCATGTTTATCGTCTGCCCTTCCTTGGCCTTGAAGTCGCGGCCGTTGTCGGTGGTGTAGACGATGGCCGCAGCATGCACCGTCTGGCCTGGGCGATAGATGGCGCGGTCAGTATAGATGTTGGTGGTGAGGCTATAGCCGTTGTTGTCGTTATATCTGAAGCGGCCCCAAACGTCCATCGTGGGGCAGGCCTTGTCGGATGCGGTGTAGGCCCGTAGCTCGTAGTTGCTATAGTCGTCCTTGCCTTGGGTGTAGAGACATTCGCCATTGTCGTCACTGGTCAGCTTCTTCACCTTTTTATCCTTGCCGTAGCCATGGCTCACCTCGATGGTGGCTCCCTTCACGGGCTGGCCAGTGGTGGCGTTGACGGCCACGAGGCGCATCTGGTCGCCAGGCTGTAACTGGCAGATGACGCGCAGGTCGCTGACGAAGTAGAGGCAGCGCGACGTCTGGGTGGCGGGCTGGCTCTCAAACTCCAGCATGTAAACGCCTACCGGCAGTCCGGCCAGCTGCATGGAGTCCTCGAACAGCTCGTAGGGGCGCTTGCCCACGTACTGGCGGGTCACGGTGAACTGGGGCAGCGGCGTGAGCAGGGGCTTCAGCTTCTTATAGCCATTGGTGCTCTGCGGATTCAGCTCGGTGTTGCCCTCGACATCGGCCTTGTAGACGCGCATGGTCAGCTCATTGATGCCGCGCAGCTCGGTGAGGCTGATGGCTTGTACGCGCTGCGGAATGTTGACGCTTTGCTCTGTAATGGCATAGTAGTTCAGCTCGCAGAGGTCGCGTTGCCTGGTGCGCAGGTAGTTCATGCGTTGCCAGTCGCCCCAGCGCTCCAGTGCCATGTTGATGTACTGCCACTTCTGTTCGGCCGTGGCATCGGTATGTTCGTCCATGTAGTCGTAGCGGCTCATGGCGGCCTCGCCGCATTCCACCAGGTCCTGATATTCATTGATGAGCGAGTCGATGCGCTGGATGTGCTTCGACTTGTTCAGTGGCTCCATTTCGTCGGGCTCTTCCTGGCCAAGCAGCATGTCAGCGGCCAGCAGGGCGGCGCGGCGGTTGCCCATCTTCACGTATGTGTCGCGCATGATGTCGTAGCGCTTGGCCTCGTATGCAATGACGCTGAGCAGGTCGTCGTCGAAGAACTTGCTGTCAATTCCTTTCACCACGAAGGGGTCGTAGTCGGTGGCCTTCACCCGTGCCAGCTCCTCGGGGTGGGCCAGCGCCTTGGTGTAGTAGTCGCGGCCAATGTCCTCATGTCGGTCCTCGTCCAGCCAGCGGTTTTCCGTGTAGATATGGCCCAGCACGCAGTTGTAGATGGCCTGCAAGGGGGTGTTGCCGCTGGCCTGAGCCTCGCGCTCCTTCAGCCGTTCCACCACGGGAGCCAGCGAGTCGGGGCTGACGTCGCACAGCGACTTGGCCCTTTGCAGCTCGGCCTTCAGCAGTTGTCCGTAGGCCTGCTCCTGCTCGGCTTTCTGTATAATCTGGGTCAATACCTCCTGCTCGGTTTGTGGCAGGTCTTTCTGGCTGGCTTCCTTCACCTGTTTCCACAGGTTGCCGTAGGTCTGAGCATTCGTCATCATGGGCAGTAGTAATGCTATGGTTATGCAAATGAGTAATTTCTTCATAGGTGTACGGTTTTTTGTGATTACATCATGCAAAGATAGTTTTTTTTATTTAATAATGTATAGGCTCGTGTTTAATTATATGAAAGTTTAACTTTTTTCCTTTTTGCGGCGCCCCTGTTTTCCTATGCTGCAACGGTGTTGCAGCATAGGGGGGCGGGAGGGAAAAAAATCTCACGTGAGATTTTTTTCTGGGAGGCCTTCCCGTGAAAAAATCTCACGTGAGATTTTTTTCTGTCTCGATGCGGGCTTCTTCTGACAGAGTGGCGCCTTCGTTCTGTCGATTTGTCAGACGCCCGCGCTGCGGCATGTTCTTTGATAGATATGGGGTGAAACCAAAATCAAGAAAGGAGAAGAAACCATGACATTAGACAAATTTACCATCAAGGCGCAGGAGACGGTGCAACAGGCCGTCGGACTGGCGCAGCAGAACGGACAGCAGTCGATAGAGCCCGTACACCTGATGCTCGCCCTGCTCGACAAGGCGGCCGACGTGGTGGGCTTCGTGTTCCAGAAGCTGGGTGTCAACGCCCAGCAGATAGAGCTGCTCTGCAAGCAGGAGCTGCAGCACCTGGCGCGTGTGCAGGGCGGTGAGCCCTACCTTTCCAGCGATGCCAACAAGGTGCTGCTGAAGGCACAGGAAATCTCCCAGAAAATGGGCGACGAGTTCGTCTCCTGTGAACCAATACTATTGGCTCTCTTAGAGGTGAACAGCACCGTGAGCCGCATACTGAAGGACGCCGGTGCCACCGCCAAGGACATGCAGCAGGCCGTGCTGGAGTTGCGACAAGGCCAGAAAGTGCAGTCGCAGAACGCCGAGGACAACTATCAGAGCCTGGAAAAATATGCCAAGAACCTGGTCAGCCTGGCCCGTGCAGGCAAGCTGGACCCCGTCATTGGCCGTGACGACGAGATTCGCCGCGTGCTGCAGATACTGAGCCGCCGCACGAAGAACAACCCCATCCTCATTGGCGAGCCGGGCACCGGCAAGACCGCCATCGTCGAGGGCCTGGCCGGAAGAATCGTGCGCGGCGACGTGCCCGAGAACTTGAAAGACAAACAGCTCTATTCGCTCGACATGGGCGCACTGGTGGCCGGAGCCAAATACAAGGGCGAGTTTGAGGAGCGCCTGAAGAGCGTCATCAATGAGGTGACGAAGGCCGACGGGCGCATCATCCTCTTCATCGACGAGATTCACACCCTCGTGGGTGCCGGTGGTGGCGAGGGCGCCATGGATGCCGCCAACATCCTGAAGCCCGCGCTGGCCCGAGGCGAGCTGAGGGCCATTGGCGCCACGACGCTGAACGAATATCAGAAGTATTTCGAGAAGGACAAGGCCCTGGAGCGACGCTTCCAGACCGTCATGGTGGACGAGCCCGACGAGCTGAGTGCCATCAGCATCCTGCGCGGACTGAAAGAACGCTATGAGAATCACCACAAGGTGCGCATACAGGACGACGCCTGCATAGCCGCCGTGCAGCTGAGCGAGCGATACATCACCGAGCGATTCCTGCCCGACAAGGCCATCGACCTGATGGACGAGGCCGCCGCCAAGCTGCGCATGGAGCGCGACAGCGTGCCCGAGGAACTGGACGAGATTACCCGACGGCTGGCCCAGCTGGAGATTGAGCGTAGCGCCATCTCACGCGAAATACCTACCTCACCTACTTCACCTACTTCACCTACTGAACCTACTCAAAAACTCGCCGACCTGGACCGCGAGATTGCCGAGCTGCGCGAGCAGGAGAGCCAGTTCCGCGCACGCTGGGAAGGCGAACGCCAGCTGGTGAACCAGATTCAGCAGGACAAGCAGCAGATGGAGAACCTGAAGTTTGAGGCTGAACGCGCTGAGCGCGAGGGTAACTATGGCCGCGTGGCCGAGATTCGCTATGGCAAGATGAAGGAGCTGGAGCAGCACATTGCCAGCGTGCAGCAGCAACTGAACAGCACGTCGGAAGGCAACAAACTGGTGCGCGAGGAGGTGACGGCCGACGACATTGCCGAGGTGGTGAGCCGATGGACGGGCATTCCCGTGACCCGGATGATGCAGAGCGAACGCGAGAAACTGCTACACCTTGAGGCTGAGCTGCACAAGCGCGTCATAGGCCAGGACGAAGCCATCCAGGCCGTCAGCGATGCCGTGCGCCGCAGCCGCGCTGGACTGCAGGATCCCAAGCGACCCATCGCCTCGTTCATCTTCATGGGAACCACGGGCGTGGGCAAGACCGAGCTGGCCAAGGCACTGGCCGAGTACCTCTTCAACGACGAGACGATGATGACCCGAATAGACATGTCGGAATATCAGGAGAAGCACACCGTCAGCCGACTCATCGGCGCACCTCCGGGCTATGTGGGCTATGACGAGGGCGGACAGCTGACCGAGGCCGTCAGGCGTAAGCCCTACAGCGTGGTGCTCTTCGACGAGATAGAGAAGGCCCACCCCGACGTGTTCAACATCCTCTTGCAGGTACTCGACGACGGACGGCTGACCGACAACAAGGGACGTACGGCCGACTTCAAGAACACCATCATTATCATGACCTCGAACGCCACACGCGACCAGTTGCGCATGGTGATGAGGCCCGAGTTCCTGAACCGTATCGATGAAATCATCACCTTCCAGCAGCTCACCGAGGATCAGATAGCCCAGGTGGTGCGCCTACAGCTGGAACGCGTGAAGAAGATGCTGGAGCCGCAGGGCTTCCAACTGGAAGTAAGCGACCACGCCGTGCGCTGGCTGGCCCACGAGGGATTCGACCCCGACATGGGTGCTCGCCCCGTGAAGCGCGCCATTCAGCACTATGTACTGAACGACCTGTCACGCAAGCTGCTGGCCGACGAGGTGAACCGCGAACGGCCCATCGTCATCGACGAGTTCGGCGACGGACTGGTGTTCCACAATTGATGAGACGCTAACGGATAAAACGAATTTCACGAATGACGCGAAGGACATTTCTTTGGGTTTCCATCAGAAATGAATTCGCGTCATTCGTGAAATTCTTTGTTGTATGAGGATATTTGCTTCTTAGTTCTGCTCCACAATGGTAGGCATCTTTGCCCACTGCTTGTCGTTGCGGAAGTTGTTGCGGGCGCCCTTCGGCACGGTCACCTTGCAGGCTGCGGCCACCACACCCTTGAACGTGCTGCTGCTGATGTCGGGGGGCAGGGGGGCGTTTACTATCAGCTCGCGCAGCGACACGCATTTGTTGAAGGCGTTGCTGCCAATCTTCTTCATGGCGGCGGGCAGCTCCACGCGGTTCAGCGCCGTGCACTCGCGGAACGAGTCGCTGCCAATGGCGGTGCAGGCGGCGGGAATGACCACCGAGAGGAGCGACGTACACTTCTCGAAAGCGTTGTCGCCGATGCTGGTGATGGAGATGGGCAGGTTGATGGTGCTCAGCAGCGAGCACTGGCTGAAGGCGTAGTCGCCGATGCTCTTCACCGATACCGGCAGGATGACCACGCGCAGCGAATGGCAGTTGCGGAACACGTCGTTCTCAAGTTTGTCGACGAAGCCGGCCACCTCGACGCTGTCGAGCGAGCTGCAGTTCTCGAAGGTGTTGCTGCCCAGCTGCTTCACCAAGCGGGGAATGTAGAGATATTTCAGCGAGGCGCAGTTCTCGAAGGCATGGTCGTTGATGCGTGTCAGTCCTTCGGGAAGATCGATGTCGACCAGCGACTTGCAGTCGAAGAAGGCGTTCTTGCCAATGGTCTTCACCGTGACGGGCAGCGAGATGCTGTTCAGATTGGTGCAGCCGGTGAACACTTCGTTTTCGATGTCCTTGAGGTTGCCGTCAAGGGTGACGTTGCTCAGGCTGGTGCATCCTTCAAAGGCGCTGCTGCCTATGCGGTTCACGTGCTCAATCTCTACGCTGCTCAGGCTCAGACAGCCCTTAAAGGTGTTGTTACCGATGTTATTGGCCGTGGACATCTCGATGGAGCGCAGGCTCTGGCAACCCTCAAAGGCGCTGTTGCCGATGTCGCTGATGGCGTCGGGCATCTGGATGTTCTCCAAGGCGGTGCAGCCCTTGAAGGCTTCGCTGCCAATGACCGTCACCGACTGGGGAAGGGCGATGTCGCTCAGCCGCTCGCACTTGGCAAAGGCTTGGTTGCTCACGACCTTGATGCCGCACTCGTTCAGCGTGATACGCTCCAGCCCCTTGCAGCCAGTGAAAGCCCCCACGTCGATGTGGCCCACCGATTCGGGAATGTCGATGCTGGTCAAGGCTACACAGCCGTCGAAGGCATGATTCTCAATGCTCGTCAGCGTGCTGGGAAGCTTGACCTCTGACAAAGCTACGCAGCCGTTGAAGGCATAGTCGCCGAGGAGCTGCGTGCCCTCGGGAATGTCTACCTCTTTCAGGTTCACGCAGCCGCTGAAGCAGCTGCGGCTCACCTCGCTGGTGGTGCTGGGCAGCAGCACGCGCTGAAGGCTCTTGCAGCCCTGAAACATGGCGGCGGGCAGCACGTTGGCTTTCGTGCGGAAACTGCCCTTGCCCTCGGTGATGACGGCATCGCTGAGGTCGAGCACGGTGAGCATCTGGTCGGTGGGACGCTTGGCCTTCAGCCGGTTGGTGATGAGCTGGATGACCTTCAGGTCGCTGCCGTTCAACGGGCCGGAGATCTTCAGCTCGCTCATGCTGTAGCGGATGCTGTCGGGCAGCTGTGATGCCAACTGGCCCACAGTGTCGACGGTCACCGTCAGCTCCTGGGCTGAGCATAATAGCGGAAAGAGGGTTAGAAGGAGGGTGAATAATCGTATCTTCATGTTGCGCTATTTACGGGTTTCAAGTGGACTGCGTTTCGAGCGGTGATAGCTGCGATAGTCGTCCAGTTCAATCTCTACGTTTGGCTCCTCCAGCAAACCTTCATGGGGCAGCTGAAACTGCATGTACTTGATGGACAAGCCTCGGCTGAGCCACATCTGCTCGTAATAAGTCTGGATGGAAGTTAGGGTGGGGTCTTGCACTTCATCGCTGCCGTAAAGGTCATCGGTGCAGGCCGTCAGTGGAAGAGCGTTGTGCTCGACCATGAGGGAAGTGTAGGTGAACAGGAAATTGGAGTCGGTCTTCAGATGAATGATGCCTCTGTCTTCAAGAAAACGCCGATAACGGGCGAGGAAGTAGGTGGAAGTGAGGCGTTTGCGGGGATTCTTCATCTGCGGGTCGCTGAAGGTGAGCCAAAGCTCCTGCACTTCGTCGGGCGCGAAGAAGCGGTCGATGATTTCGATGTTGGTGCGCAGGAAGGCCACGTTCTCTATGCCTTCTTGCAGGGCGCGTGTGGCTCCTGTCCACATGCGCGCTCCCTTGATGTCCACGCCGATGTAGTTTTTGTCGGGATTGGCCTTGGCCAGCTCCACGGCGTATTCGCCCTTGCCGCAGCCAAGCTCAAGAATGATGGGGTTTTGGTTGTGGAAATAGTCGTCGCGCCAGTGGCCGCGCATGGCAAAGGGAACGTCGCTCACTACCGAATAGGGATACTGAAAGACGTTCCTGTAGGTTTCCATGTCGGCGAACTTCGCCAGCTTGCCTTTACCCATGTTGCTTTGTTTAAAAATGGGTCTTGTTTGTTGCGATGTCGACGCAACAAACAAGACAATTAATCAATGACCACGGTGGTCCAACCGTGCTTGTCCTCTATCTCGCCATACTGGATGCCGCGCAGGGTGTCGAAGAGCTTCTTCGAGATGGGGCCGGGCTTGTCGCCAAAGGAGTAGCGCTTGCCGGTGTCGAGATCGTCGATATAGCTGATGGGGCTGATGACGGCTGCAGTGCCGCAGGCACCAGCCTCCTCGAAGGTATCCAGCTCCTCTTCGGGAATGGGGCGGCGCTCCACTTTCAGGCCCAGGTCTTCGGCAACCTGCATCAGGCTCTTGTTGGTGATGCTGGGCAGGATGCTGCTCGACTTCGGGGTGATATAGGTGTTGTTCTTGATGCCAAAGAAGTTGGCGGCACCACACTCGTCCATGTACTTCTTCTCCTTAGCGTCCAGGTAGAACTCGCAGGCGTAGCCCTTCTCGTGAGCCAGATTGTTGGCAAAGAGCGAAGCGGCGTAGTTACCACCCACCTTGTACTTGCCGGTGCCGAGGGGAGCCGAACGGTCGTAGTCGCGAATGATGACGTAGGGATTGGCAGCGAAGCCGCCTTTGAAATAGGGACCCACGGGGGTGACAAAGATGAGGAAGCAGTATTCCTTAGATGGGTGTACGCCCACCTGGGCACTGGTGCCGATGAGCAGAGGGCGAATGTAGAGCGTGGCTCCGCTTTCGTAGGTAGGAATCCATTCTTGGTTCAGGCGCACCACCTTCTTCACCATTTCAGTGAACAGCTCGGTTGATACTTCGGGCATCAGGATTCCACGGCAGGTGCTCTGCAAGCGAGCAGCATTCTCATCAACGCGGAAAATGCGTACTTTGCCGTCTTTGCAGCGATAGGCTTTCAATCCTTCGAAAGCCTCCTGGCCGTAGTGGAGGCAGGTAGCGGCCATGTGCAGGTTCAGATACTCGTCGGAGCAGACTTCAATCTCGCCCCATTTGCCGTCGCGATAATAGCAACGCACGTTGTAGTCGGTCTTCATGTAGCCAAACGAAAGGTTGGCCCAGTCTAAGTTCTTCATATTGTGCTAAATAATTTGTTTCATTGGTGCAAAGTTAGGCAATTTTCCCGAAACGAGCAAATTTTTAATGTTTATTCGTTCTTGTCGAGAATCTTTTTAATATCCTCGTCGGCCTTGGTCAGTTTGTCGCGGCACAAGGCAATGAGTTTTTGGGCGGTTTTCAGTTGCTCCGAGAGTTCGTCTATGGAGTAGTCGCCGCTTTCCATCTTGCTGACGATGGATTCAAGTTGCTGGAGGGCTTCTTCGTATTTCATTTTACAACAGATTTGATGGTTCCTTCGCTTAGTCGAGTCTCTATCTCATCGCCTGGCTTCAGCTGGCTGGCCTTGTTGATGGCCTTGCCATGCATGAGGGTGATGCTGTAGCCTCGGTTCAGAATGAGCTGAGGGTCCAGGGCACGGGAGCGCTGTTCCAGCAGTTCCAGCCGATGGCGTCCTTGAGTGAGATGTTGGCGGATGATGGTGCCCAGCTGGTAGCTGATGGCGTCCAGCCGTTCGGCATGTTTTTCGATGCGGCGGTGGGCCGCAACGGCCATGCGTTGCCGATGGCGGTCGAGCAGGCTTTCTTCACGAGTTCGTACCAGGGAAAAAAGGGTGGGGATGCGGATGGCCAGACTGGCCAATAGCGTCCGCTGGCTGTCTATTTGTCCACGGGCATAGGTGGTGATGCGCTGTTCGGCTTGCTCTATGCGTTGGAGGACTTGTGCCAAGTGGTCGATGAGCACCTGGGCGGCAGCCGTTGGCGTCTTAACCCTGAGGAACGAGACCATGTCGAGAATGCTCTCATCGCGGTCGTGGCCAATGCCAGTGATGATGGGTAAGGGAAATTGCGCTACGTTTTCGGCCAGGCTCAGCGTGTCGAAGCCAGAGAGGTCGGCAGTGCCGCCACCGCCTCGGATGATGACCACGCAGTCGAATTGCTCTAATTGCTGGTATATGCTGTTCAGTGCATCAATGATGCTCTGTTCAACCTGTTCCCCCTGCATGGTGGCGGGGAAGAGACGGGCAGAAAACTGAAGGCGATGTTGGTTGCCGGAAAGCTGTTTGACGAAATCGCCATAGCCGGCGGCTCCAGCGCTGCTGATGACGGCAATGCGCTGGCAGAATAGGGGCAGTTGCAGCTCTTTTTGTAGGTCAAACACGCCTTCTGCCTTCAGCTGGCGAATGATTTCCTGGCGTTTGCGGGCCATGTCGCCCAAAGTGAAGTTAGGATCGATGTCGGTCACAATCCAAGAGAAGCCGAAGGCCTCGTGGAATTGGGCATAGACCTTTAGGCGCACTTTCATCCCCTCATGTAGCGTCTGGCCGGTAGCTCGCTCGAAGTAAGGCTTGACGAGCAGCCACTGTGAGCGCCAGCATTTGGCCGAGGCGCGAGCCAGTGGCGTGGCCGACGTGGGGTCTTTTTCCACCAGTTCCATGTAGCAGTGGCCTCTGCTTTCGCGACATTCCGATAGCTCGGCCTCTACCCAGTATTCGCGGTCGAGGGCCTGCTCAATGGTCTGGCGCACCAAACTGTTCAGCTCGTAGAGGGTCAGCGTGTCATTGCTCATTGCTCGTTTCCTTTCGCATTTCCCCTTCATAGGCTTTCCAGAAGTCGGGCACGCCATGGCCGAAGATATTGTTGGGAGCTTCGTGCTGATCGGCACTTTGGCGTATGAGTTCCATGATTTCATACGCCGTCTTCTGGCGCAGGGCCTGCCACAAACAAGCCACCATGCCGCAAGTGACGGGTGTCGAGAACGACGTGCCCATGTCGTGAACCAGTGTGCCACGTCCTGAGATGAGCGTGGTATTGCTTCCCCTGGCCACCACGTCTGGCTTGACGCGGCCGTCCTGCGAAGGTCCCACGCTGCTGAAAGGAGCAATCTTTCCCTGGGCATCGATGGCACCCACGGTCAGGATGTCATGAGCATCGGCGGGCACACCGATTTTTTTCCACTGGCCCATTCCTGAGTTTCCTGCCGAGTTGCATAGAATGATGCCCTTGGCGGCCAGCATCGAGGCCGAGCGGCTAACGAAGGCCGTCTTGCCGTCGAGGTCGCGCAGCCGATAGTTTGGCAGCCCGTCGTCATAGGCATAGTAGCCCAGCGACGAGTTGATGAGGTCGGCCCCCACGGAATCGGCAAACTCGGCCGCCATGGTCCAATAGTCTTCCTCTATGGGTTGCTCCACTTCGCTTATCTCCGAGCGTAGCAGCCAGTAGGAGGCGTCGGGAGCTGTTCCGATGATGACCTCTGGGGCCTTGGCTGCCATGGCCGAGAATACTTTTGTGCCATGGTCAAAGCGCTGGAAGCTGCTGCCCTGTGTGGGGTAAGGCTCGTCGGCCATTTTTATGGGATCGGTGTTCTCTGGGTCAACGAAGTCATGCAAACCGATGATGTTGGCATGTCGGAAGGCAGGAATACGGTTGAAATTCTGAAAACCGCCGTCGAGGATGGCGATGGTTATGCCGCGTCCAGTGAAACCCGCTTCATGCAGTCGGACGCCGCCCAGCATCTCTATCTGCTGGCGGGCCATGCCGTAAGGATCGTTCTTCACTGAATCCCAGCGGTTGAAGTGATTGTGAACGTTCCAGCGGATTTCTTCTGTTTTGTCGATGCTGTCTGGGGCAATGAACACGCAGCGCGACTCCCTGACGATGGGCAACTGCGCCAGTCGGTTCAGCTGAGCCGAGTCGGCCGAGCTTACCAACACTGTGTTCTGCCAGCGGCTGGTGCCCAGCACCTCAACGCCTTTCTGCATGAACTGCTTTACATACTGGCGTGGAACAGGCAAGTCAGTGGAGTCGAGCTGGCATCCCTGACGCTGGCGCCGCTCCAGGCTCTTGTGTGATAGGAACTTTTGGGGCTTTTCCAGCGAGAAGGTCGAGGCGGCTTTGTCCTTCAGATAGTAGCGATATACGAAAGTTTTCTTGCCAGGATATTTCACCTTGGCGGAAAAAACTCCCACCAAGGGCAGAAACAATAGTGTAGCAATGAGCAGAATGCGGTTCATGTAGTTGTAAGTATATTTTTGGGCTGCAAAGTTACGAAGAAGCGTCGAGAAAACCAAAAAAAGTGGGAGTTTCTTTTGTTTTTCGCTCAGTTCTTCGTAACTTTGCAGGCGGATTATGGCTATAGATAACAAGCAAAAGGCCTTGGAACTGGGTCAGAAGCCCGTGGGCACGCTGTTGTGGCAGTATGCCCTGCCGGCTATAGTGGCCATGACGGCCTCCTCATTATATAATATTATCGACCGTGCATCCATAGGCCAGTTAGTAGGTCCCGATGCCATTGCCGGACTGGGCATCACCTTTCCTTTCATGAACCTCAGTGCGGCTTTTGGTTCGGCCGTAGGTATCGGCGCTTCGACAAGCATCAGCGTGAAGCTGGGCCAGCGCGACTACGACACGGCCCAACGCTTGTTGGGCAACACCGTGTCGCTCAATCTCATCGTGGGACTCATTTTCATGGTGGTCAGCCTGGTTTTCCTCGACCCCATCCTGCGTTTCTTCGGTGCCAGCGATGCCACGCTGCCCTATGCCCGTCAGTTCATGCAGGTCATACTGGTTGGAAACGTCATCACCCACATGTATTTTGGCATGAATGCCGTGCTTCGTGCGGCAGGAAAGCCTCGGCATGCCATGTATGCGACCCTGTTCACCGTGGGTTGCAACATCCTGCTGGTCTTTGCTTTCGTGTGGTGGTTCCGATGGGGCATTCGTGGTGCAGCCCTTGCCACCATCACCTCGCAGACCATTGCCCTTTGCTGGCAGATGTGGATATTCTCAAACAAAGACGAGCTGCTCCATCTGAAGCGTGGCATCTACCGGCTGAAGGCCAGTCTGGTGAAAAACATCATCAGCATTGGCATCTCGCCTTTCCTCATGCAGACCACCTCGTGCATCATCGTCATTTTCATGAACAATCAGTTCTATCGCTATGGCGGCGATATGGCCGTGGGCGCCTATAGCATTTCCAACTCGGTGGTCATGGCTCTCTTCATGTTTGTCATGGGCATCACTCAAGGCATGCAGCCCATCGTGGGCTACAACTACGGCGCCAAGAAGTTCGACCGCATGTTGCGCTGCCTCTGGCTGTCGATAGCCGCAGCCACCGCAGTCCTGGTGGTAGGCTGGACGCTGACCATGCTTTTCCCGCGTCAGATTGCCAGCATCTTTGCTTCCGACCCCGAGCTGATTGAGCTGACGGCCCATGGCACCGTCATCAACATGTTTGTGTTCTTTGTGGTGGGGTCGCAGGCTGTCATCACAAACTTCTTCCAGTGTATTGGCAAGGTGAAGATCAGCATATTCCTCTCATTGTCGCGTCAGCTCATCATACTGCTGCCTCTGGCCTACGTGCTGCCCCTGTTCTGGGGGCTCGACGGTGTTTGGTATGCCATGCCTGCGAGCGACTTCGGGTCGTTTGCCATGACGCTCCCCCTGCTATGGTGGTATCTCAGAAAACTAAAGTCTTATGGAGAAGGCAATCATCATTAACATTGGCCGCCAGCTGGGTTCCGGTGGCCACGACATTGGGCGCATGCTTGCCATGGACTTCAATGCCAACTACTACGACCGCGAGATTCTGAATCTGGCAGCGAAGGAAAGTGGCTTCTCGGCCGAATTCTTTGAACAGAGCGACGAGCGCCACGGCTTCTTCCACTCGCTGTTCCACATGCACGCTCCCCACCTGAGCGACAATAACTTCTATCAGAACAACTTCTCGCAAGAGAGTCTGTTCAAGTTCCAGAGCGACGCCATCCGCAAGGAGGCGCAGAAGGGCAGTTGCGTCTTCGTGGGCCGTTGTGCCGACTATGTGTTGCGCGATTTCCAAAACACGGTCAGCGTCTTCATCACCGCCCCCATGGATTTCCGCATCCAGAGCGTGGCCAGCAAGCAGGGCGTCCAGCCCGACGAGGCCCGCAAGCTGATTGAGCAGGGCGAGCGCCGCCGCGCTGAATACTATAATTATTATACTGGTAAAAAGTGGGGCCATGCCAGTGGCTACGACCTCTGCATCGACTCCAGCATCTTGGGCCTGCAACAGACGGAGCAGTTCATTGCCAGCTTCGTACGGAGCAAGCTGAAACTATAATCACGACATTCCTCCCTCAAGCTACAGAAGTGAAAACAATAGGCATCATCAGCGACACCCACGGCTATTGGGACCCGAAGTACCTCCACTACTTCGAGCCATGCGACGAGATATGGCACGCCGGCGACATCGGCACCACGGAAGTGGCCGAGCGCCTGGCCGAGTTCCGTCCCCTGCGGGCCGTCTGCGGCAATTGCGACGGCGGCGACCTGCGGCTGATGTATCGCGAGCTGAACCGCTTTAAGTGCGAAGACGTGGACGTGCTCATCAAGCACATCGGGGGCTATCCGGGCAACTACGATGCCTCCGTGCGCAGCACCCTCTTCGCCAATCCGCCCAAGCTCTTCATTGCCGGACACTCACACATACTGAAAGTGAAGTACGACCGCACCCTCGGCCTGCTCCACCTCAACCCTGGCGCTGCCGGTTTGCAGGGATGGCACAAGGAGCGCACGCTGATGCGCCTCGTCATCGACGGCTCCACGTTTAAAGACCTTGAAGTAATAACCCTTTCCGATTCCCCCCTACGCCATGGATGAACTGAAGAAATGGATTCCCGAGTTACTCCTCGACACCATCGTTGCCGTGGTTGCCACCTTGTTGTGCTACATCCTGGGACTGGAAGACTCATGGCAGGATGCTTTCCAGACCTTCCTCATCGCCTTCGTGGTGATGTTCGTCCTGGGCATCTATAACAGAAGGAAAAACAAAACACAATAGAGACTATGAAAAGAACTATCGTCATTACCGGTGGCGCAGGCTTCATTGGAAGTCACGTGGTGCGCCTGTTTGTGAACAAGTATCCCGAGTATCACATCATCAATCTCGACAAGCTGACCTATGCCGGCAACCTCGCTAACCTGAAGGACATTGAGGACCGGCCCAACTATGAGTTTGTGAAGATGGACATCTGCGATTTCGACGCCTTCTACCAGCTTATGCAGCAGAAGAAGGTCGACGGCATCATCCACCTGGCTGCCGAGAGCCATGTTGACCGCAGCATCAAGGACCCCTTCACCTTTGCCAAGACCAACGTCATGGGCACGCTCTCGCTCCTGCAGGCTGCCAAGCTCTATTGGGAGAGCCTGCCCGAAGGCTATGAGGGCAAGCGCTTCTACCACATCTCTACCGACGAGGTCTACGGAGCCTTGGAGCTGACCCATCCCGAGGGCATCCGTCCGCCCTTCACCACCACGGCCAGCAGTGCCGAGCATCATTTGGCCTACGGCGACAAGTTCTTCCTCGAAACCACGAAGTACAACCCCCATTCGCCCTATAGCGCAGCCAAGGCTTCGAGCGACCACTTCGTGCGTGCCTATCACGACACCTACGGCATGCCCGTCATCGTGACCAATTGCTCCAACAACTACGGCCCCTATCAGTTCCCC
>JAFPTC010000007.1 GCA_017400455.1 Prevotella sp.
ATGAGCGACCTGAAGGGTGTGCACAGCGCCATCAACATGGCCCTGAAGAAGAACGGCAAGCCCGAGGTGAGCTTTGAGGAACTGACGGTGCAGCTGTTCCAGGAAGTGGAACACATATGGCCCATGCTGGGCTATCCTCCCCTTGTCACCCCCTTCAGCCAGTACACCAAGAACATTGCTGTGATGAATCTGCTGGCTATGGCGCAGGGCAAGCCCCGCTTCAGCCAGATTGACAAGGACTCGTGGAGCATGATACTGGGTCGTGCCGGCAAGCTGCCCGGCCCCTTGGCTCCCGAGATCGTCGAGCTGGCCAAGCAGCAGGGCATGGAGTTCTACACCGGCGTGCCGCAGGAAGCCTATCCCGATGCGCTACCCGAATATATTAAGGAGATGGAGCAGAACGGCTGGGAGCGTGGCGAGGACGATGAGGAGCTCTTCGAGCTGGCCATGCACGATCGCCAGTACCGCGACTACAAGAGCGGCCTGGCCAAGGAGCGCTTCAACAAAGAGGTGGCACAGCTGCGTGCCGAGAAAGAGGCCCCCAAGGCTCCTGCCACCGCCGAGAGCATAGCCCTCAACTATATCACTCCCAAGCACCCCAACGCCACGCCGATAGTGGCTACCGCCACGGGCCGTATGCTGTGGGAGGTACGCTTCGACGACAAGAGCACGGCTCCCGCCCCCGGCACCGAGGTGAAAGAGGGTACTGCCATAGCCAACATCGAGGCCAGCTACGCCGTGGTGCCCGTCACAGCCCTCAAGGGCGGCAAGGTGATTGACACCTGTGCCAAGCAGGGCCAGATGGTCAAGAAGGGCGACGTCATCGGTTGGGTGGAA
Source organism: Prevotella sp. (assembly GCA_017400455.1). GTDB lineage: Bacteria > Bacteroidota > Bacteroidia > Bacteroidales > Bacteroidaceae > Prevotella. The sequence continues at coordinate 838 of JAFPTC010000007.1, forward strand.
TAGGTAATGGAGACAAACAACTTAAATATACGGATATATGAAGAAAGTATTTATGACCCTGGCTGTTGTGGCTGTGCTGTGCATGCTGTCATCGTGTGTGAAGAACTGTCAGTGCAAGGATTGGTCGGACGGCGTTGTGACACGCACTTATACTGACGAGACCTTCAGTGGCGACAAGTGCAGCAACATGACCGACATACAGACTGTCGGTGGCAACAAGAGCGGCAAGGAGTGCTCTTGATCGTCATAGGCAATTGACAGGAATGTAGAAACGCCGGCCATCCACTTGGATGGCCGGCGTTATCTATTGTCGGTGTTTTAGTCTTCGGTGTGCTTACGGCTGTTGTCGATGGCCTCGGAGATATTGATTACATAATCGCCGAGTTTCTCGTACAGGGCGTAGAAACTGCTGTAGGCGTTGCCTATCGAGTAGTCATAGGTGCCATGCTTCAGGGCGTCGAGGTGTTGGGCACGCAGCTGGTCGCGGTAGGTGTTGATAGCGTGTTCGGCGGCGTAGGCTGCATCGAGGTCTACATGGTCGTAGTCGTGCAGGTTGGCGTCCATAATGTTGAGGGCATTCTGCACCAGCTCGCTCATGTGGGCGAGGTTGGCGTTGAGTCCGTCGTCGAAGTGTACGGCGTCCTCGCGTTTGCTCTTGCGCGTCATTGCTATCTGGTATACGGCGTCGCCGATGCTCTCAAGGTTGTCGATGATGCGTAGCATGGCGCTGACGCGCTCCGAGGCGTGGGCGCTGATGTCGCCCGACCCAACCTTGGTGAGGAACTTTGTTAACTCCAGTTCCATGTGGTCGGTGATGTTCTCGTATTTGGCCACGCGGTCCATGATGGAGTCAAAATCTTCGTCGGTCTTTGCAGTACGCAGTCCTGGCAGGAAGGTGTACATGCGCAGCACACGTTTGCTGAACTCCTCGATCTCGCTCTTGGCACTCTGCAGGTTAAGCTCTGCTGTAGAGAGCCAGTTGCCTTCGATGTATGTCAGGCGGAATTCGTCTTCGGTTTCCTCCGTCTTGGTCTTCACCATCCAGTTGACAATCTTCAGTATCTGTGGTATGAAGAAGGCGAGGATTATTGTGTTGCCTACGTTGAAGATGGTGTGGAAGAGCGAGATGGCCATGGGCACAGACTCGTGGTTGTAGTTCGGGTCGTCTAACGCGGCGTAGGGGCTGCAGCCTGTGATGTTCAGTGTGAGGTAGGCAATGAAGCGCATGAGTGGCGAGAATACGAGGAGAGTGATGATGACGCCTATGACGTTGAACACCAAGTGGGCGCGTGCGGCTTTCTTGCCAGCTGTGTTTGCAACGAGTGCCGCCAGGTTGGCGGTGATGGTGGTACCGATGTTCTGACCCATGACGAGCGCCACAGCCACATCGAAGCCTATCCATCCGTTGTAGCACATGACCAGCGTGATAGCCATCATGGCCGCCGAGGCTTGTACGAGGCATGTGAGTATGGCTCCTATGGCCACGAAGAGGAGTATGGACAGGAAGCCGTAGTCGCTCAAGGTGCCAAGGGCATTCAAGAACCCAGGGTATTGGTCAAGGTTGGCCAGCGGCCTTTGCAGCAGTTCCATGCCCACCAGCAGCAGGGCAAGGCCTATCACCGTCTGGCCTATGGACTTCATCCTGTCGCGGCCGGAAAAGATGAAGAACAAGCTTATGGCGGCCAGCAGCATGGGCAGGCTGAAGCCCCCCGAACCTTCTCCGAGGCCGAAGAGTGTGATGATCCATGCCGTCACCGTTGTGCCAATGTTGGCGCCCATGATGACCGCCACGGCGCCGGCCAGCGACAGTAGGCCGGCGTTAACAAATCCCACCACCATCACCGTGGTGGCTGACGAACTCTTGATGGCTGCCGTGACGGCTGTACCTGTGAGTATTCCACTGATGGGGTTGCCGGTGATATGCTTCAGCACGGCGCGCATCTTGCTGCCGGCAATCTTCTGCAGGCCTTCGCTCATGAGTTTCATGGCAAAGAGGAACACAGCCAATGCTCCCGCCATGTTGATGATGATGAAAATGATGTCTGCGGTAGTCATATATATTGTATATATTTAGCTATGCTTTAATTCTCGGGCAGTTTAATCTCCTTGAAGCGGCGTTGGCGCTGCTGCCAACGTTCGCGGGCGTACTGCTGCATGTCCGCCACCTCGTCGCTCTCGTCGATAATCTCCAACCCGAAGATGGTCTCTATGATATCCTCTAGGGTAATGATGCCCTGGAAAGAGCCGAACTCGTCGATGATGCCGCCAATCTGCTCCTTGTGCTTCAGCAGCGAGTCCCAGATGTCGGCCACGCTCATCTCTTCGTTGAAGAGCGGTATGGTGCGTTTTATTTCCCCCAGCGTCTTGCTGAAGTGGTCTTCGGCCAGTTCCTCCAACGCCTCGCTACGCAGCACGTAGCCAGTGATGAAGTCCTCCTCCTCGGCATACACAGGTATGCGTGAGAAGTGGCTGTATTCGTCGTTGCGGTAGAAGGCCTTGAGTGTCATCTTTTCGGGTGCCGTGGCAGCCACCACGCGTGGCGTCATCACGTCGTATGCCTTGATGTTGTTGAGCTTTATGACGTTCTGTATAATCTTGTTCTCGTCTTCGTCGATTACACCTTCATCCTCGCCCATGTCGGCCATCGCCGCCACCTCCTCACGGCTCACCGATGTCTCCTCCTCGTCCTTC